>JAQTXE010000237.1 GCA_028688935.1 Syntrophales bacterium | reverse complement strand
GTGGCGCTCATGCGGCCCAGATAGGCCTCCAGCACCAGGGGATTGACCCGTACCTCCTCGGGGCTCCCTGCGGCGATGCGGCAGCCGCCGTCCAGGACCACCACCCGGTCCGACACCCCCATGACCATCTCCATGTCGTGCTCCACCAGGAGCATGGTTTTCCCATAGACCCGCATCTGGCGGATGAGTGCGGCGATCTGGGCGGTCTCTTCGGGATTGAGGCCCGCCACCGGCTCATCCAGCAAAGTCAAAACCGGCTGGGAGACAAAGGCCCGGGCCATTTCCACTCTTTTTTTGTCTCCATAAGGCAGCGCCCCTGCCGGCAGGGCCGCCTTATCCGCCAGGCCGAAGCTGTCCAGGGTCTCCAGGGCCGCCAGCTTGAGCCGCCGCTCCCGGTTGCGCAGGCCCGGCAACCGGAGCAGGGCATCCAGCAGGGAATCCCCGGCCTGGACGGTTAAACCGCAGAGGACGTTATCCAACACGGACAGCCGGGGAAAGAGGCGCAGATTTTGGAAAGTGCGGGAAATCCCCAACTGGGCCACCCGATGGGCGGACATGCCGGCGATGTCGCGGCTCTCGAAGATGATCTCTCCGGCATCCGGCTTGATCACCCCGGAGAGGCAATTGAGCAGGGTGGTCTTGCCCGCGCCGTTAGGGCCGATGAGGGCCGTGACCTGGCCCCGGGCCGCCCGGAAACTCACCTCCGAGAGGGCAGGGAGCCCCCCGAAGTTTTTACTGAGGTTGGTTATTTCCAGAAGGGTATGGTCCATAATTTTTAGGTTTCCGGGGTGAATATCCTATCGGCTTGTCTCAGCTTCCACCGGGGCTGCGAGGCGGCGCCGGGCCAGGCGAATCCTGATCAGGTCCATCAAGCCGGTGATAAAACCCTGGGGTAAAAAGAGGAGGATAATCACCAAAATCACCCCATGGATGATGTCGCTATAAGTGTCTAAAAAGTCCACCACATGCGGCAGGATGACGATGAAGCCCACGCCGAAGAGGGTGCCCCAGATGGAGCCCAACCCCCCCACCACCACCATGATGACCAGGTCCAGAGATTTGAAGACGCTGAAAGCGTCCGGGTTGACGTAGCCGAAGTAGTGGGCGTAGAGGCTCCCGCCCACGGAGGCGAAAACCGCGGAGAGCACAAAGACCCGCACTTTGTCCCGCTGCACGTTGACCCCGAAGGTGGCCGCGGCCACTTCGTCCTGGGCCAGGGCGGCCAGGCCCCGGCCTACGCCGCTGCGCACCAGGTTGAGGCAGAGCGCCAGGGCCACCAGGGCAAAAGTCCAGACCAGGTAGTGAAATTTGACGTCGCTGTCAAATTGGAAGCCGAAGAGGGAAAGGGGCGGCACCCCGGAAAGGCCGGCAGGCCCGCCGGTGACCGCATCCCATTGTACGAAGATGCTGCTCACCACGTAGTTGAAGCCCAGGGTAGCCATGGCCAGGTAATGGCCGGTGAGGCGGAGGGTGGGTACCCCCAGGGCGAAGGCCACCACTGCCATCATCACGGCAATCAGGGCCATGGCGGGCCAGGCCGGGAAATGATAGGTGGCGGTGAGGATGGCGGAGCCATAGGCCCCCAGGCCGAAGAACGCGGCATGTCCCAGGGAAATCTGGCCCGCATAGCCGATGAATAGGTTAAGGCCCAGGACGACGATAACGTACAGGCCGATGAGGTTGAGAATCCCTAAATTATAAGGGTTGTTGACCACCAGGGGCGTCACCAGGAGAATCCCGGCCAGGACCCAGACCGCCAGGCCGGTGCGGTGGCGGAGAGTAAAAAATTTCGCTTTTTCCCAACCCCTCATGCCGCTTCTTCTATCACTATTGGGATGATTTTATAAAGCGGGCAATGCTGCGGTCATAAGTCCGTTCCACCTCCGGCGTAAAATAACATGCCGGCAGCTCGCCCCGTTTCCGGTGATAGTGGAGGCACTCGCAGCAGATCCCCTTCTTGTCGCAGGCTGCATAGGTACAGGCGCATTGGGCTAAGTTCTTTTCTTGCCGGGGACATTCGTTCATATTTTTAGTCTCCTTCGTTTGTCCTGAAAGGTTCGTGTAGGGTGCGTTTCACGCACCATAATAATACTGGTCTCGGGGGCTTTCAGGCCGCAGCCGCGTCCACCCCGGCGCGCAGGGCTTTAAGGTTGATCTCCCGGAACCGGGCCGGGGTTTTCTCCCGGATGACTTGCTCCAGGAGGTCCGCCTCGCAGAATAGCCCGCCTTTACCGGCGGCGTAACCCAGGAGGATGAGATTGGCGGCCACGGGCGCGCCCAACTGCCGGGCCAAACTCCCGGCGTCCACGCCCTGGTAATTGCCGGGAACTCCGGCATTGACAAAAACCCCGGCGTCCCCTCGCAGGTAAAAACGATGCACCCCCAGATTTTTCGCATGCAGGAACAACCCCACGTCCGCCCGGCCTGCGGGGATTAAGGGTCCCCGAAAAGGCCCCACCTTGATCATGGAAATGACGGTGCCGCCCCGCTGGGCCATGCCGTGGGTTTCGGAAGTGAGGACCTCCAACCCTAAGGCCGCCGCGGCTTCGGCCAGGACCCGGGTAATGGTCAAGGCCCCCTGGCCCCCCAGGCCGCTTATAATTATCTGTTGTTTCATGACTTCTCCAGTTGGTGGAGGCTCAGGTAAAGATAGTTATCAGTAATCAGTCACCAGTGGTTGGTTGCCAGAAAAACTGATTATTGATCACTGATTACTAGCTCTGGTCCTTCGCCTTCGCCTCGATGGCACCCGCCGGGCAGACGTGGACGCAGACCCCGCAGCCGATGCAGCGGGCGCCGTCGATGACCACCTGGTCCGTGGCTTCATCCAGGTAAAGCGCCGGGCATTCAAAATCGTCCAGGCAGTGGCGGCAGCCGGTGCAATCCTCGGTGACGCACATTTCCAGAACCGGCTGGTGCTTTCGGGCCTCCCGCTCCAGGATGCAGGGATGCTTGGCGATGACCACGGCCACGCCGCCGTTGTCGCCCCGGCAATATTCTCCCGCTTCTTGCAGCAGGTCCATAAACCCGGGCAGGTCGTATGGGTCGGCTTCTTTTAGTAAACCGGCGCCGCAGGCCCGGACCAGGTCGGCCAGCAATACCGGGTGGGCCGTTTCCCCCCTGGCGGTGGGCCCTGTTTCCGGGGTGGGCTGGTGCCCGGTCATGGCCGTGGTGGCGTTGTCCAGGATCACCACCATAATCCTGGCCCCGTGGAAAACCGCGTTAATCAGGGCCGGGACCCCGGCGTGAAAAAAGGTGGAATCCCCGATAGTGGCCACAATCGGCGGCACTTTCTCCCCGGTGGCGGCGTAGGCCCGGTAAAACCCTGCGGCCTGGCTGATGCCCGCGCCCATGCAGTGGCAGGTATCCACTGCGCCCAGGTTCATCCCTAAAGTATAACAGCCGATGTCGCTGGGGAAGATGCCCTCCGGGAAGGTCTCCCGGATGGCGTAAAACGCGGCCCGGTGGCCGCAGCCGGCGCAGAGGGTGGGGCGGGTGGCCTCTCCGCCGAGAGAGATCACCGCCGGAGCCGGAGGCAGGTCCAGAAATTTTTCGATTACCGGGCGGATGACCTCCGGGGTCAGTTCTCCGGCCCCGGGGACCATTTTGGTGCCCCGTCCCTGGACCTGGTCCACGGCCAGTTGCAGTTCGATGACCGGGTAAGTCTCCTCCAGGACCAGCACTCTTTGGTAGCGGCCTTTGATGTTGTTGATGAAGGCCCGGTGCAAAGGATAAGGCAGGGTGACCTGATAAAGATCGAGGCGCCGGAGCAGCCGCATTTCCTCCAGGAGGTCCCAGGTGTGGGCCAGGGCCACCCCGGAGGCAATGATGCAGGCCCCCGGGAAGGAGTCGTCCCCGGGAGTGAGGATGGGATAAAAATCTTCCTCCCCGGCAATCTCCTCGATTTTCTGGTTCAAGCCCCGATGCAGTTCCTTAAGATACTGGGGCGTGGCGCACCAGCGCCCCGGATTCTTCTCGAAATGCGCCCCCTGCGCCAGCCTCTCGGGCGTCAAAAGGGGAATGTTCTGGCGGGCGTGGCAGACCCGGGTAGTGGGGCGGATCATTACCGGAATTTCGTATTTTTCCGAGAGTTCAAAAGCCCTATCCACCATCTCCTTGGCCTCCCGGGGGCTGGAGGGATCAAAGACCGGGACTTTGGCGAACATGGCAAAGAAGCGGGAATCCTGTTCGGTCTGGGAGCTATGGGGCCCGGGGTCGTCCGCCGAGATGACCACCAGCCCGCCCTTGACGCCCAGGTAGGCCGAGCGCAGAAAGGGGTCGGAGGCCACGTTCAGGCCCACCTGTTTCATGGAGACCGCGGCCCGGCGGCCGGTGTAGCTGTTGGCCAGGGCCGTTTCAAAGGCCACTTTCTCGTTAACCGACCATTCGGCGTGTAAAGGGATAGCCTCTTCTTTAGCGAACGCAGCCACGGCCTGGAGGATCTCCGAGGCCGGGGTGCCGGGATAGGACGCGGCCAGAGTCACCCCGGACTCGATGAGCCCCCGGGCGATGGCCTCATTGCCCATTAAAATACGTTGCTCTATTTGTTTCAAATTTTCTTTTTCCATTGATTTTTAAATAGTTCAAAGTTCAAGGTTCAAAGTTAAGATACCGATGGGCATAGTCCCAACCTTGAACCTTGAACTTTGAACATTGAACTGTTCAGGGCAGCCCTAAAATCTTTTCCAGCTCTTCCAAAAATCCTACCTGCCCTTTACTTATTTTAACCTTCGCTGCCTCGATGGTAAACCACCCGGCCCGGTCGATCTCCGGAAACTCCTGTTGTCGCCCGGAGCGGGGCGGCCATTCCATGGCAAAGGTGTTGCTCTTTAACGCCCCGGGGTCGCAGTCTCCCGCCAAGGCCCAGGCGGCGATGACTTTGCCGCTGGGTTGTTTTATGGGCGTGAGGGGGATAAATTCCCCCTCGGCCGGAAAGCCGGTTTCTTCGGCAAATTCCCGCCGGGCTGCGGCCAGGGCGTCTTCCTCCGGTGTATATTCCCCCTTGGCCAGGCCCCAGGCGCCCAGGTCCTTCTTCGCCCAAAACGGCCCCCCGGGATGCACCAGGAAGACCTCCAGGACTCCCTCGCGGAAGCGGTACATCAATAGTCCGGCGCTATGTTTGGTCACAATATCCGCTGATTATGAAAAAAATTCCCCCCTTTTCTAAAGGGGGGTTAGGGGGGATTATGGCAGGCGCTCATAAATAGTTTCCAGCACCCCCTCGGTGTTTTCAAACACTTCAATGGCGGAAAATCTCAAGACGCTGAGCCCCAAATCAGCCAGATGACGATCCCTCACTGCATCCTTGGAAATCCCAGGTTCTGAATAATCTTGATCCCCGTCTATTTCAATTACTAATTTGGCCACAGGACAGTAAAAGTCCACGATATAGTTGCAAATAATTCTTTGTCTGTAAAATTGGCAGTTTTTTAACTGCTTTTTTCTAAGCTTCATCCAGAGAAGGGCCTCTCCCTCCGTTTGATTTTTTCGAAGCTCTCTGGCAAAGTTTTTGAGGTGCTTGTTGTAAGGGAGCACTTAATAATCCCCCCCCTTTAGAAAAGGGGGGAAAGATTAGCAGCATGAGAGTGAACCCTGTATCCTCTTCACCCCCTACCAATTCCAGGTGCCGTCGGGATTCCAGCGGCTGGGCAGGCGGGGCAGCAGCCCCATGCCTTCCAGGGCATTACCGGTAATGGACCTCCCCTCCTGGGTGAATCCCCCTTGATCCCGGCACTTTTTATCCGGCTCATATTTCGATTTCCGGGCTTCCCCCGCAGTGGACCGCCGGTATTTTTCCTGTTCCTGGCCGGCGCAAGCCGGGGATAAATAGGTGTGATGCCGGTCATCCAGGAAGACGACGGCGTGATCCGGCAGGGGCCGGGAAGGGACGATAAAGAAGCCGGCCAAGATAGTAAACAGCAGCATTAATAAAAAAAACCTGATGGTGGGTAACATTTTCTTGCCTCTGGCATGCCGGAAAAAAATCCTTTAATGCTATGAATATGGACTCATGCAGGGGTCATGGCCCACCCGCGAATCATGAAAAGTTCCTTATAGCCTTCCTTTAACTTGGAATTTTTCAGGCCAATGTTTCCTAGGCCCCCTTCCCCCCCAACAGCCCCCGGGGGCGGATGAAGAGCACCAGGAGCAGCACCACAAAGGCGATGACGTCCTTGTAGGCGCTGCTGATATAGGCCGCGCCCAGG
>JAQTXE010000236.1 GCA_028688935.1 Syntrophales bacterium | reverse complement strand
CGATAAGAGGGGTGTCCATGCCTGGCGCCGTGTCCACCCAGCCCAGGCGGCGCATGACTTCAAACCGCACCCGGTCCACCAGAGCGAAAGCGGTGTCCATGATCTTTAACTTCACCTGGTAATCAAGATCGTCCAACCGGAAGCGTACCGATCCTCCCAGACCCTGGGCCCCCATGATCAAATCGAAGTAAACATAGAGATTATCCTCCCCCGGACTGGCCAAGTATAGCAGGGTTTGGGGGCTCAAGTCCTGGAGGCGGGTTTCCGGCCCGAACTGCTCCTTGAACCGGGCCAGCCAGGTGCGGAAGGCCTGGTCCGCGGCCAATTTGCGGCGGAAACCATCCAGGTCGATGACCTCAGCCATGGTTGTTCTCCCCCCGCTGACTCATTAACCTGAGGCCGATAAAGACGTAGTGCACCCCGCACACGGCGGTGATCCCCCCGGTAAGCCAGAAGGTCCCGGTTAAGACGAAATGCGGGAAGTGCCAAATTTTCTCCACCAGCACCATGAGGATGGTAAATATCTGCAGGGTGGTGGTCCATTTGCCCCACCAGGTGGGCGCAATCTTCACCGGCAGATCCGCCAACCGCAGGATGACTACCCCCAGACCCACGGTCACGTCCCGGCTGAGCACTACCACTGTCAGCCAGGGGGGGATCAGGTGGGCAATGCTTAAGGTGACGAAACTGGAGGACATGAGCAGCTTGTCCGCCAGGGGGTCAAGATAGGCGCCGAGAGGGGATTTCTGGTGCCACGCCCGGGCCACCAACCCGTCCGCCAGGTCGCTCAACCCTGCCAGCAGAAAAATCATCAGGGCCTTGCGGTAACGCCCCTGGATCAAGAGGATGATAAACAGGGGCGTCAGGAGAATGCGAGCCAGGGTGATAATATTGGGGATAGTAAGGCTGGCCTTGGTGTCGGACCGGGAAGCCATAACGGAATTTACTTTTAGCATAAAACCTGAGGGAAAGCCAATGCCTTGAGACCATCAAGAATATTTTTCACCCGAGGACCTGGCTGATATTCAAGCGGGGTTGGAAGAGATAAAACGAAGGGAACATGTTTCCTGGGAAGAGTGCAAGCGGAAACAGGGCTCCCTGGCTTCCAACATCCTCCTGCAAAACGCCTAATCACGAAAAAATTCCCGCAGCACGGCCAGCATCTCCGGCACCTGATCCGGGGTGTGCCAGCGCACTTCCGGGTCTTTCTTAAACCAGGTGAGCTGCCGTTTGGCATAGCGCCGGGTATCCCTTTTCAGTAAATCGATGGCTTCTTCCCAACTCCATCTTTCCTGCAAAAAGGCGATGAGGTGCCGATAGCCCAGGGCCTGCAAGGGTTTCAGATCCGGGGGATAGCGGCTGAGGAGTCCTTTAACCTCCTCCAGCCAGCCTAAAGCCAGCATCACCTCTACCCGGGCCTCGATGCGCCGGTTCAACTCCTCCCGGGGCCGGAGCAGTCCCAACTTCAGGGTGCAGTAGGGGGCATCCCGGAACTGGTGGGACTCGTGGAGGGCTGAGAGGGGTTCCCCCGTGGCGGTGATCACCTCCAGGGCCCGGAGGATGCGGTAGGTGTCGTGGGGGTGAAGCCGCCAGGCGCTGGCCGGGTCCAGGCGCTTAAGGCGCTCATAGAGATGGAGCAGCCCCCGGTCGGCTAATTCTTCCCGCAAACGCCGGCGTATTTTCGGGTCGGGGCTGCCTTCAGTAAAAAGTCCGGAAAGCAAGGCCTTGAGATACAAACCGGTGCCGCCCACCACCAGGGGGAAGATGCCTCGGTCCTGAAGTTCGGTAAGGACTTCCCGCCCCTCCCGGGAGTAGCGGTCCGCGTCGTAGGCATCCGGCGGGTCCACCACGTCCACCAGGTGGTGGGGCACCAGGGCCCGTTCCTCCAGGGTGGGTTTGGCAGTGCCGATGTCCAGCTCCCGGTAGACCTGGAGGGAGTCGGCATTGACGATCTCCGCGCCCAGTTCTTGGGCCAGTTCCAGGGCTACCGCGGTTTTCCCCACCGCGGTAGGGCCCACCAAAACCGCCACCCGGGGGCGTGACATCACTTTACTCCCGGGGCCGGCGGAAGCTCTGCCGGATGTCGCTGATGGGGATCAGACGCCACAAGGGGCGGCCGTGGGGACAATGGGAAGAGACCTGGAGTTCGTCCAACTGCTTTAAAAGAGCCTCTATCTCTTCCCGCTGGAGTTCCTGTCCCGCCTTGATGGCCCCCCGGCAGGCCAGGTACAGCCGGGCCTGCTCCAGCACCGTCTGGGGTTGGCTGGCGCTTTTTAGGGGGGCCAGGGCTTCCACGGTCTCCAGCACTGCGGCCTCCAGGTCGGCCTGGGCCAGATAGGGGGGCGCGGCGGTGATCCGGAAGCTGGCGCCGCCGAAGGGCTCTAACTCCAGGCCCGCCCGGGCTAGATGCTCCAGGTTTTCCTGGAGCCAACCGGCCTGGGCCGGGGGCACCTCCACCACCCGGGGAAACAGCAGGGGCTGGCGGGCCGGGGCCGCGGCATCCTTGAGCATCTCGTACAACACGCGTTCATGGGCCGCGTGCTGGTCGATGAGCACCAGGCCCTCCGGGCCTTGGGCCAAGATGTAGGTGGCCGCCAGCTGGCCGATGATCACCAGATCCTGGAAGCGCCAGGATACGGAGGTCAGAGGCGGGGGCGGGATTTGACCCGGCTCGGTCCTGGGACCGGAAAAGGGCGCGGCTCCCGGGTCCGGCAGGGGCGCTGGCCTAAAGCCGCTGAAAGTTTGGGGCGCGGGCGCTGGCGTTTCCTGGGCCCGGCTCAAGGCACCGGGGCTCCAGGTGACGGTGTAGCGGGGCTCTTCTCCCTGCACCATCAGGCCCTGGCGTAGGGCGCTGAGAAGCAGGGCAAAGAGGCGGCCGGATTCCTGGAAGCGCACCTCGGTCTTGGCGGGATGGACGTTGACGTCCACCATCTCCGGGGGCACCTCCAGGCGGACGACCACCGCGGGATGGCGGCCTTTGGGGAGCAGGCCCTGATAGGCTTCCTTCAGGGCGCCTCCCAGGAGGCGGTCCTGGACCACCCGGCGGTTGACCAGGAGCACCTGGAAGCGGTTGCTGGCCAGGGAAAAATCCGGCGCGGACAGCAATCCCGACACGCGCACCGGACCCCCGTCCAGGTGGAAAGGCAGGAGATGCGCGGCCATTTCCGCGCCCAGGATGGCGGCCACCCGCTCCTTTAAGCTCTGGGTGGCGGGTGCGGCCAGGAGTGTCCGGGCCGGGGTCTTCAGGAGAAAATGCACCTCCGGGTAACCCAGGGCCAGATGGCGCAGGCTCTCCACCAGATACGCCTGTTCCGCCTGGCGGGAGCGCAGGAACTTGCGCCGGGCCGGGGTGTTGAAAAAGAGTTGGGACACGGTTATCTGAGTGCCGGCAGGCGCGCTCCAGGGGGAGGATTCTTCAATCTTGCCGGCCATCGCCACCAGACGGTAGCCTCCGGTTTGCCCGGGGGGGCAGGTGATCATCTCCAGGCGGGAGACTGCGGCGATGCTGGGCAGAGCTTCGCCCCGGAAACCCAGGGTGGAGATGTTCAAAAGATCCGTCTCCAACCTGAGCTTGCTGGTGGCGTGGCGCGCCAGACTTAAGAGCGCTTCCTCCGGGGTCATGCCGAAGCCGTCGTCCACCACCCGGATGCGGCCCCGGCCCCCTTCTTCGATCTCCACATGGATGGTCTTGGCCCCTGCGTCCAGGGCGTTTTCCACCAGTTCCTTGACCACGGCCCAGGGCCGGGTAATGACCTCCCCAGCGGCGATTTGCGCCGCCACCTGGGGATTGAGGATGCGGATGCGGGTCCGGGATTCCACTTGCCTTGCAGCCCCTATCGGTTATAATGCCCTCAAGGAGGGCTGTGATCCGGTTCTTCTTCCCCGCCCCGCCGGTCATTCGAATTGGCCTTCTTCTGACCGCGGGGCTTTTGCTTGGGAGGGGTAGGGGGCTTTGCGCGCGCTTACCCCTCACTCCACTATAACAAAAATCCCTGCGGCATGGGAGGCGGATTTATGGGACGGGACAAAGAGTTAACCGCGCCGCTCACCCCCCGGGAAGAGCTCCTCATGAAGGTGGCCAAAGAGATCGTGGTAAAATTCATCGAGGTGGGCCGGGTTTCCCCCACTTCCTTTGCCGAGACTTTTAAAACGGTGATGGATGCTTTGCGCCAATCTTTTAAGGCGAGTTAGGGATTTGGGGCAAGGTTGGTGGAAGCGATCAGCTTTCAGCTTTCAGCAAAAGATAAAAGTAAAAGACCTGCGATTTTTTGGCTGATAGCCGATAGCTGACAGCTGATAGCTATTTCCGCTTGGCACCCAAAGACAAAGGAAAGGACAGTATGCGGCGTGCTGGGGGCCGGGGCCCGGAAGAACTGAGGGCCGTGAGTATCACTCCGGGTTATCTGAATTACGCGGAAGGCTCGGCACTGGTGAACTGGGGCCACACCCTGGTGCTTTGTGCGGCCAGCGTCCTGGAGCAGGTGCCCTCTTTCCGGCAGCACACCGGAGGCGGCTGGGTCACCGGCGAATACGGCATGCTGCCCCGGTCCACTCACACCCGGCGGGTACGGGAAGGCATCAGCGGCAAGATTTCGGGGCGCACCCAGGAAATCCAACGACTCATCGGCCGGTCGCTACGGGCGGCGGTGGATCTTCAGGCCCTGGGGCCCCGCACCGTGGTGTTGGACTGCGACGTGCTCCAGGCGGACGGCGGCACTCGCACCGCCGCCATTACCGGGGCTTTTGTGGCCCTGGCCCTGGCCCTGGAAAACCTGCGGCGCCAGGGTCTGGTGGAGCCCATGCCCTTAAAAGAGCAGGTGGTGGCGGTGAGCCTGGGTCTGGTGGCCGGCAGGCTGCTCTTGGACCTGGATTATGAAGAAGATTTCCAGGCTGCGGTGGACGCCAATTTTGTGGCCACCGGCAAAGGCGGCCTCATCGAGGTGCAGGCCACCGGCGAAGATGGTCCCTTTCCTGCGAACCTGATGAACGAGATGTTGGCACTGGCCCAGAAGGGCTTTGCCCAAGTCGCCCGGATACAGGAGGAAGCGCTGGTCCCATGGCTGCCCCTACCCTGGTGATGGCCACCCGCAACGCCGGCAAGGTCCGGGAGCTGCGGGACCTGCTGCAGGGCCTGGGGATTGAACTCCTGAGCCTGGCCGATTTCCCGGACCTGCCGGAGATTCCGGAAGAAGGAGCGACTTTTTTAGAAAACGCCTCCTTCAAGGCTAAGGAGGTGGCCCGGCTGACGCATCTCCCGGCCCTGGCGGACGACTCGGGCCTGGAAGTGGCGGCGCTTGAAGGAAGGCCCGGGGTCTTCTCCGCCCGCTACGCCCAGGACCGCACCGGGGGGGCCATACCCAGCGACGCGAATAACTGGCGTAAACTCCTGGAGGAGATGCAAGGAATACCCTGGGAGGAGCGGTGGGCCCGGTTTGTCTGTGAAATCGCCCTGGCGCTCCCCGACGGCCGCATCTTCACGGCCCAGGGGGAGTGCCCGGGCTACATCGCCAACGAGCCCAAAGGGGAGCACGGCTTCGGCTATGACCCGGTCTTTTGGGTGCCGGAATTCGGCTGCCACATGGCGGAACTGGAACCGGCAATCAAGAACCGCATCAGCCACCGGGCCAGGGCCCTGGCGGCCTTGCGGGAAATTCTGGTGTCCATCAAAGATGAACTTTAAATAACCGTTTTCCGTATCCCGTTTTCGGTAAAAAGGGTTCGGAGGATAAAACAGAAAACAGAAAACTGAAAACCTTCTCTTCGGGACGTGGCGCAGTCTGGTTAGCGCGCCTGCCTTGGGCGCAGGAGGTCCCCGGTTCAAATCCGGGCGTCCCGACCAGTTTTTGACAAATAACCTCCTTGAGTAAACCGTCCTCTTCGCCTGCAGGTGAAAGAGGCAAGGTGCTGGAGAGTCTTAGCCTGGGAGAATACTGGTGAAGATCAAAGAATATACCGAAGAAAAAGCTACCCTCTTTGACAGCGACATCGCCAAAGGGGTGGCGGCCCGGGTGGTCATCGGCCAGGCGGATGGGGCCCGGAATTTCTGGATGCGGGTTTTTGAGATTGCCCCCGGAGGCCATACTCCCAGGCACGCCCAAGACTGGGAACACGAGCTGTTCGTTCACGCCGGAGCCGGGGAGATTTTCAGCCAGGGTCAATGGCTCCCCCGCAAACCCGGGATGGTGATCTTTAGCCCGGGGCAGGTAGAACATCAGAT
>JAQTXE010000011.1 GCA_028688935.1 Syntrophales bacterium | reverse complement strand
CCCCGCTGAGAGCGGCCCGGTTGGCGCAATGAGAGAGGATTTAATGGATAATGTACGTCCGGGGAAAGGACCGGAGGGCAGGAATAATTAAGGGAGGGCAAGAGGTATCGGTGCCATCCCCGTCGGCCCGAATAAAAAGCCGGGGTGCTTTACGGAGCAACCCGGCCTATGAGACACGCATAGCTTTATCCCTCAAAAGAGGTTAGCCCAAGCAGTGTTAAATAAGAGCAGATGTCAGGATTAAAGCTTCTTGGCAATATTAATTCTCGTTTACAATTATAGCATAAATTTTTTGGAGAAATAGTTTTTTCTCTGAATAAACAGACCATCTTAAAGCACCTCAGTAAGTTGATTCTATTTTTTTCCGGCATAAGGCCCCGAGCTAGTTAGCTGCCCCCCCGAAAACTGATCCACTTGTAAAGTTATAGTGGTGGATCGTGGAGCTGGTGAGATGAACAGTAAGCGGTATACTCCGAAGCAGATTATCGGGAAGATGCCCTAGGCGAAGGTCCTTCAGTGAGGCGCCAAAACAATCTACCTGAAGTTCTTCTTAATGGGTTTAACTTCCCAGCACCTCCCGGACCTTTGAGGCCAGCGCCTTCAACGAGAAAGGTTTCTGGATGAAGTTCACGCCTTGGTCCAGGACTCCCCGATGGGCGATGACGCTGGTGGTGTAGCCCGAAATATACAGGCATTTCAGCCCCGGTTTCAGGGCCGTGATCCGTTCCACCAGTTCCCGGCCATTCATCTCCGGCATCACCACGTCGCTGATTAACAGGTGAATCTCTCCGAGGTATTCCTCCACCAGGCGCAAAGCATCACCTGGTGTGCCGGCGGTCAGCACCGCGTAACCGAGATGCTCGAGGATCGCCTTGCCGGTATCCAAGATCGCTTCCTCGTCCTCCACCAACAGCACTGTCTCCGAGCCTCTCTGCAACGGTTTGGCCTCGGTCTCCGGCCGGGCCAGAGGGGCTTCATCCCGGCACCGGGGCAGGTAAATCTTTAAAGTCGTCCCGTGTCCGGGCTCGCTGTAAACGTTGATGAAGCCCTCATTCTGTTTGACGATACCATAAACCGTCGCCAGGCCCAGGCCGGTTCCCTCGCCTACTCCTTTGGTGGTGAAGAAGGGCTCGAAGATTTGGGCCAGGGTCTCCCGGTCCATGCCCCGGCCGTTGTCGCTCACCGATAGCAGCACATACTCCCCGGGAATAAAATCAGCATGGATAGAGCAATAAGTCTCGTCGAAGACCACGTTATCAGTCTCGATGGTGACCTTACCCACGCCGGTAATGGCATCCCGGGCGTTGACCGCCAGGTTGGCCAGAATCTGGTCGATCTGGGAGGGATCGATCCTCACCTTCCAGAGGTCATAACCCGGCATCCAGGCCAAATCGATGTCTTCGCCGATCAGCCGCTGGAGCATCTTGAGCATGGCCGAGACGGAGTCGTTCAGATCCACCAGCAAAGGGCTCACCGTCTGCCTGCGGGCGAAAGCCAGCAGTTGGCCGGTGAGGTCGGCGGCCCGCAGCGCGGCTTTAAGGATTTCTTGAAGTTTCTGATTAAGCGGCTCCGAGGAACTGACTTGCATCAGCGCTATCTCCGCCTGGCCGATGATCACCCCCAGGATGTTGTTGAAATCATGGGCCACACCTCCTGCCAGCCGGCCCACCGCCTCCATCTTCTGGGCCTGGAGAAGCTGGCCCTCCAAGGTCTTGCGTTCGCTGATGTCGAGGAAATAGCCCATGGTCGCCGGCTTCCCCCGGTAAAGGGTAGAAGTAACCTTCTCCATCACCCATTTGATTTCGCCGCTTTTGGTGGCAATGGGAAACTCATAGGCCGCCCCTAATTCTCCTTTGACCATGGCGGTGGCGTTTTTTTGCACCGTCTCCTGGTAATCTGGAGCGACCAGGGCCATCCGGTTACTGCCTAATAATTCCTCGGCAGTATAGCCGGTGATTTGTTTAAAACCCGGATTAACCATTTGAAACATGTCGTCTTGCACAATATAGATGCCCATGGGAGCCTGGTTCACCAGGGCCTGGAAGGCCTCCTCCGCCCGCTTGCGCGCGGTAATATCGGTGGCTATGTGGATAACTTTCTTTAAGTTGCCTTGGGCATCGACCAGTGGTGTACAGGAAACTAAATAAAACCCCTTCAGAAGCTCTACCTCCATTTCGGCGGTTTCCATGCGGCCCGAGGCAAGCAACCGCTTCATGGGACAATCCGGAGGAGGTTGAGGGCTCCGGTGGAATATTTCGTAACACTTGCGGTTCAGGATTTCTGCGGCTGTGAGACCCGTGGCAGCTAAGGTGGCCCGGTTGGCGGCGAGGATGTTATGTTCCGTATCCATGATAAAAGTGGGATGGCCGATGGCCTGAAATATTTCTTCCCAAGCCTGGAGAGCTTCACGCAAATCCGCCTCGGCCCGGGCCTTTTCCGCCTGGAGGCGCAGCTTCTCCAAAACCCTGCGAATGGTGAAGGGCAAGCGCTGAATATGTTTGGGGCTCTTGATGATGTAGTCCGCGGCTCCGGAGTGGATGGCCCTCACTGCGATTTCCTCGGAGCCGGTGCCGGTGACGATGACCACCGGCAGGTCCGGATTGCCGGCCTTGACTGCCTCAATAACCTGCAATCCTTCGAAGCCCAGGATGTCGAAATCGCTCAGCACCAGATCGAACCCACCTTCGGCCAGGCGGGCCTCGAACTCTTCCCGGGAGGACGCCTCGGTGACCTGGAAGCCATCATGCTCATGCTCCAGGGCGTCTTTCACCAACTCCCGGTCCAGGGGGTTGTCGTCTACGTACAAAATGCGGATCGGCTTCAACTGTCTTGCTCCAGGGGCGGACCCATATTGAGAATAAGCCAGTAATCCTGCACCTGCTGCACCACTTTGAGGAAACCTTCAAAAGAGACGGGCTTGACCAGGTAGCTGTTGGCCCCGCAGTCATAGGACAGGGCCAGGTCGCCTTCTTCCCGGGAAGAGGTGAGAATAATCACGGGGATGCGTTTCACTTCCGGCTCGGCCTTGACCCGCCGCAGCACCTCGAAGCCGTCTATGCCGGGCATCTTCAAATCCAAGAGGATGATGTCTGGCAGGGGGTATTTATCCCGGTCGCCATATTGCTCCCGGCCGAAGAGGTAGTTCAGGGCCTCTGCCCCATTCAGGGCCACGTGCACCGAATTTCCCAGCCGGGCTTCCCTAAAGGCGTCCAGGGTCAACTCAATGTCCAGCCGGTTATCCTCCACCAACAGGATATGCGCCGCTTTAGCCATGCCTCACTCCTTGGGCAATTCTACGAAGAAGGTGCTTCCCTGTCCTAATGCCGATTCCACCCAGACCCGGCCTCCCAACATCTCCGCCGCCTTTTTGACGATGGCCAGACCGATGCCGGTGCCGGGGTATTCTTCGTCGCTGTGGAGGCGCTGAAAGACCTTAAAAATCTTCTCCTGATATTCCGGGGAGATGCCTATGCCGTTGTCGGCCACTGCCAGAATAATCTTGCCGTCCTCAATGGCCCAGGTCACCCTCAGGTCGGGGACGACCATGGGCCGGCGGTAAGTCAGGGCGTTGTCCAAGAGATTGGTGCAGATCTGCTGGAGCAGAGTTTGGTCCCCAAAAACCACGGGCCATTCCTCCGGCAGGTTAATCGTGGCGCCGGTGGCGGCCACCCGGTCCGCCAGATTGTCGATGGCCTGACTCATGATCTTGCCCAGGTCCCCGGGCCGGAGCTTTAGAGATTGACGCCCCAGGCGGGAATAGGCCAGCAGGTCGTCGATGAGGCTTCCCATGCGCTCCGCAGCCAGGACGATATTATCGACGTAGTGTTGACCTTCTTCATTGAGCGTGTCCCGGTGGCGCCGGGCGATGATCTGGGCGAAGCCGCTCACGGCCCGGAGCGGCGCCCGCAGGTCGTGGGAGATGGAATAGGCGAAAGCTTCCAGTTCTTTGTTGGCTGCCTGCAATTGCTCCGTGCGCTCCCGCACCCGGCGGTCCAACTCCCGGGAGTGCCGTTGCAGATCCCGGTACAACAAGGCGTTGTGAAGTCCGATGGCGATCTCGCCGACGATGGTCTCCAGAAAGCCGGACTGGGCCTCTACGTCCTGGTCCTTGGCCCAGGCCAGACCCAGCACTCCCAAGACCCGCTCACCGCTGAGAAACGGCAGGGCCGCAAAAGACCTCATCCCCGCCTCTTTGCAAGCCATCAAGGTGCAGCGGGGATCGGCGTGGATGTCAGGGGAATAGACCGGCTTTCCCTCTTGTAAAGCCAACCCGCACAGGCATTCCCCCATTTGCAAGCGTCCTTCATCCCGGCTGAGGGCCAGATTCTCCGGCCTGGCCCCCTGCAAGACCAGGCGGTCGTCTTCCCGCAAATAGAGCACGGCCAGATCGGGGGAGGCGGGATATAACGCCCGGTCCAGGCCCGCGGCCACCACCTCTTCCAGGGAGAGGCCGGCCTGCACCTGGTGGGCCAGGGCATTAAGGGCCGCCAGTTCCTCGTGGCGCTGCTTAAGCTTCGCTTCGGCCTGTTTGCGCGCGGTGATGTCGATACAGACCCCCACCCATTCCCGAATGCCGCCCTCCGGGGCCATAACCGGCACGCCGTGCGCCAAGAAGTGCCGGTATCCCCCGCCAGGGTCACGGAGGCGGTATTCCGTTGCAAAGGGTGAGACTGCGGCCACGGCCCGGGACCAGGCCTGTCCGGTCGGCTTCAGGTCGTCCGGGTGCAAGAACTCCTGCCAACCCCGGCCCAGGGCCTCCTCCGGGGGTTGACCGGTTAACGCTTGCCAGGAAGGGGAAAATTCGGTGACGCGCCCCGCAGCATCAGTAATCCAGGCGACCAGGCCGCCGGCCTGGGCCAAGGCCCGGTAGCGGGCCGCGATCGTTTGCAGCTTCTGCTCGGCGGCCAGGCGTTTTTGTTCCTCCGCCATAGCGGTCAGGGCAAAGGAGAGATCATCCGATAGGGCTGTCAGCAGCCGGACTTCTTCGTCGTCAAAAAAGCCGGGGGTGTCGGCATAGAGGCTCAAGACCGCCACCACCCGGGAGTGGCAGCGCAAGGGGAAGGCCCCGCTGGCGCGGTAGCCGCGGTGGAGCGCGCCTTCCCGCCCTAGGGCCACCCGCGAGTCATTCTCCCAATCATTGACCACTTGGACCCGGCCCTCCCGGACCGCGACGCCGGTAGGGTCCCGGCCCTCCGGCACATCCAGCGTGGAAACCACGATACCATCCAGGCAGCCTTCCATCTTTCCGGCCTGGGCCACCAACTCCACCCGGTGGGCCTCCTCGTCCACCGCCCCTATCCAGGCCAGGCGGAAGCGGCCCTCTTCCACTGCCACCCGGGCCACTTCTTGGTAAAGCTCTTGAGGGTCCCGGAGACGCACTATGGCGGCGTTGATACGGCTGCGCACCGCGTAGAGGCGGGTAAGGGCTGCCAGCCGTTCTTCCATCGTTTCGGCCCCGGTCACGTCCACACGATCCCCCTCCAAAACCTGAAATTGGTCTCGGAGTCTCGCAGCAACCCGAATCCGCCGGGCATCCAACAGCAGGGGCCGTCCCGGCGCCGGCCACGGTATTCGCGGGCGAGGCGTCCCCGCTAACCGCCATGAAGGCCCAGCCTTAGCACATTAGCACAATGTTGGTTAAAGATCTTTTATGATTTAGTTCGGTCATATCCCTCGAAGAATTAAAAAACCCCTCATCGATTTGCAATTTAGAAATTCTCTTCAGGACCGTTCAGTAATGGTGTCCCAAAAGAAATGGGAAGCGTATCATAAAAAGCGGCGGTCTTACCGGCGCCAGGCCAAATATCGGGCCAAGAGGCCCTTGAGAAAAGGCGTCAAGCGGGTGCGATTATAAAGATCGCCCGTTTGGCGGATGGCCTCCGCCTGGGTGGGATAGGGGTGGATGACCGCGGCCAGGGCCCCCAACCCGACCTTGCCCGCCATGGCGGTGGAAACCTCGCTGATCATCTCTCCGGCGTGGCGGGCGACGATGGTGGCGCCGACAATCTTATCGGTGCCGGCCTTGACCAGGATCTTCACAAACCCTTCTTCCTCCCCGTCCAAGATGGCCCGATCCACCTCACCCAAAGGTTTCGCGAAGGTGTTGACCGCAAGGCCCTGCTTCCGGGCCTCGGCCTCAGACAGGCCCACGCGGGCCACTTCCGGGTCGGTATAGGTGCACCAGGGAATGGTGAGGGCGCTCAGTTTTTTGCGCCCGAAAAACAGAGCGTTCTGGATGACGATGCGGGCCGTGGCGTCGGCTAGGTGGGTGAATTGATAGGGCAGGCAGACGTCCCCGGCCGCGTAGATATTGGGGTTGGTGGTCTGGAGGTGGTCGTTGACGATAATCCCCCGGCCCCGCCCTCCTTCATATTTCACCCCCGCGGCCTCCAGGTTGAGGCCCTCCACGTTGGGAGCCCGGCCCGCGCCCACCAGAATCTCGTCCACTTCGATTTCTCCGGCCTGGCCGTGGCTTTCGTAGCGCACCACTTTTCCCGTCTCAGTCTTGATAACCTTAAGGGGGTTGGCGTTGAGCAGTAGTTGGATGCCATCCTTGAGGAACGCACTCTGGATAATCTCCACCGCGTCGGCGTCTTCCCGGTTCATGAGGCGCTCGTGCTTATGCAAGAGAGACACCTGGCAGCCCAGGCGCTGGAAGGCCTGGGCAAACTCGCAGCCGATGGGCCCGCCGCCCAGGACCAGCAAGCGCGGCGGCCGTTGGGTGAGGGAAAAAACCGTCTCGTTGGTGAGAAAACCGGCCGCGGCCAAACCCTCCAACTGCGGCTGCACCGCCCGGCCCCCGGTGGCGATGACCGCCTTATTGAAGCGGAGGGTTTTGCCGGCCACTTCCAGGGTATCCGGTCCGGAGAATTTGGCGTTTCCCAAAAAGACATCAATCCCCAACTCCTTAAAACGCCGGGCCGAGTCGTGGTGGCTGATGCCGGCCCGGAGCCGCCGCAGGCGCTCCATGACCGAGGGAAAATCCACCTCTGCGCCTCCAGCGACTTTTACCCCATACCGCCCGGCTTCCCGGAGATCGGCCGCCACCCGGGAGGAGCGGATAATGGCCTTGGAAGGGACGCAACCGTAATTGAGGCAGTCGCCCCCCAACAGATGCCGCTCCACCAGGGCCACCTTGGCTCCCAAACCCGCGGCCCCGGCCGCGCTCACCAAGCCGGCGGTGCCCGCGCCGATGACCACCAGGTTGTAGCTGGGAGCAGGCTCCGGGTTCTCCCAGGCCGGGGGATGGACATTGGCCAGCAAGGCTTCGTTATATTGATCCCGGGGGGTTACTTCCGGCTCCCGGTAGGCAGGGGCGGGATCATCGCCGGGAGCCTGGGTTTTGATCTCTTTGAGTTGCAGTTTTTTCCGGGCCATGCGCACCAGGAGGGTGAGCACTGCTATCGCCACCAGGAGCACCCCCACCAGGGTCCAGGGCACCTCTCCCCGGGCCACGGTCTGGAAGACGGCGTCGGAACCCACCACGTAAAGGACGCTGCCGGGCAGCATGCAGAGCCAGGACCAGAAGAAGTAGGTCCAGAAGGGCACCTTGGTCAGGCCGAAGCCATAGTTGAGGAGGTTAAAGGGAAAAATGGGGACCAGCCGGGTCAGGGCCACGATGATGGCGCCGTGCTCCTCGGTGAGCCGGTCCAGGCGCTGGAATTTTTCGTTGTGCCCCAGCCAGCGGACCATGGCTTCCCGGGCAAAGTAACGGGAGATAAGGAAGGCCAGGCTGGCGCCGATGACCGCGGCATTGAGGGTTAAGATGACCCCCCAGAAGGAGCCGAAGAGGGCCCCGCCAGCCACGGTCATGGCCGAGCCGGGGATGGCCGCCACCGTGGCGGCGATGTACAGGAGCATGAAGACCAGCGGCCCCCAGGCTCCCAGACTGCGGATCCACTCCCGCAAGGCCCCCAGTTTGTCTCCCAGACCCAGGAGCCGGGCCGCCACCAACAGGGTGATGATCACTGCCAGGAGCAATACCGGCCGCCACCAGCCGCCGCGTTTTGGCGCCGCTGCCGGTTCCGGCTGAGTGGCAGGGTTCCGGCTCCCGGAAGCGTTGTTCTTATTATTTTGCTGGTCCACGTGATTCTCCTTATGACCCCTGGCGGCAATTGCTATCTTTCCGGCCTGAGATTAATTACCTGCCGCGGATGCACCGGATTTTGGTGGTTCGGCCCCTTCTCCATCATGCCGCAGGATAGTGCGCCAAGAAAAAAGATCGTAGCGCTCCACCAGCCGGGGGAACCAAAAGAGGAAAATGACTAATAATACCCCCAGTATCAGGACGATTCCCCGGTCAGCCGACCAAATGGCGGACCCGAAATAATTGTAGGCAAAAGTCATGGGCAGCATCCCCACGAAGGTGGCCAGGCTGAAGGACCTTAAAGACATCATGGTCAGGCCGGCCCCGTAGCTGACGACTTTGAAAGAAATGACGGGCAGTAAGCGGGAGATGACCACCACCTTCGTCAGGAGGCGATCCGAGCACCGGGTACAAAAGTTAATGTGTCCGGAAAGAAAGCGGGCGATGAATTCTCGTCCCAGGTAACGGGCGATGAGGAAGGCGGCGGCCGCCCCGGCTGTGGCTCCCACCGCCGAATAGAGGGTTCCCAAAAAGGGGCCGAAGAAGGCTCCGGCGGCAATGTCCAGGGGCAGGGTGGGAATGAAGGGGAGGATGACGGCCAGGTCCATGATAGCCATATAGAGAAGAGGAGCCTGGTGGCCGGCCTTCCCCAGGATTGCTTGGAGCCGGTCCGGAGGGATATAGGAGGTCAGGTCCCAGAGATAATGCGCGGCAAATAAAATCAGCAGCAGAACAATAAGTATGCGCTTATCAAAGGTTTTGAGATTCATGGTCAAAAGCCTGCCCAAGGCCCTCCTTCATGGAGATGGAGGGAAGAATTACGCTAACTTATTCATGAAAATAAGATATGTCGGCTGACCCCAAATACAAGGCGGAAGCTAGATCGGGGAAGGCTTTTTTCGAGCGACAAAAAAGTGGGCGGCCGGCTAGGACACCGGCCGCCCTGGGGGGAGATGAGGGAGGGTTGAGGTTATCCTTGCTGCTTTAAGGGAACGAAGAACTTGCCGTCCTGGCGTTGCACCAGGAGCAAGAGATGGTCTTTATCCTTAGACCGGTCAATATTCTTGAGAACGTCCTTGACGGAGCTCACCGGCTGGCGGTTGACCTCCAAAATCAGGTCTCCCCGCTGGATCCCGGCGTCATCAGCCCGGCTGCCCGGTTCGATGCCGGCCACCACCACGCCCTGTTCCTTCTGTAGATGCAGCCGTTGCGCCATTGGGGGAGTTACATCCCGAAGCTGCAGGCCCCATTTCCCGGAGGCCGGATGCACCGACTGGGCGGAGGCGGTCTTTTCTCCCGGAAGTTGTCCTACTTTCAGGGAGATTTTTTGTTCTTTGCCATTCCGGAGAAGGGTCACCGCGGCTTGCTGGTTCACCGGGGTGGCCGCCACCATGGGGGGCAAGTGGTGGCTATCCTTAACCGCCTTGCCGTTGAAAGCGATGATGACGTCACCGCGCTTGATGCCCGCCTGGTCCGCGGGGCCGCCGGCCACGACATCAGCCACCAGTGCGCCCTGGCTATCCTTAAGGTTCATGGCCTTGGCCAGTTCCGGGGTGATGGACTGGATGTTGACGCCCAGGTAACCCCGGGTTACTGCGCCCTTGGAAATCAGTTGGGGCACCAAGGGCTTGGCGGTATTCACCGGAATGGCAAAGCCGATACCCTGGCCCTGGGCGATGATGGCGGTGTTGATGCCCACCAGCTCCCCTTTCATGTTCAGGAGGGCGCCGCCGGAATTCCCGGGGTTGATGGAAGCATCCGTCTGGATGAAATCGTCGTAAGGTCCGGCGCCGATGACCCGGCCTTTGGCGCTGACGATGCCGCAGGTCACCGTATTGTTCAGGCCGAAGGGATTGCCGATGGCCACCACCCAATCGCCCACTTGCAGCTGATCGGAATCTCCCAGGCTGGCCGCGGGAAAAGACTGGGAGGATTTAATCTTGAGAACCGCCAGATCCGTTTTGGCATCGCAGCCCACCACTTTGGCCTTGTACTCCTTTTGGTCGGCCAGGGTGACGGTCACTTCTTTGGCGCCTGCCACCACGTGATTGTTGGTGAGGACGTAGCCGTCTTTGCTGATGACCACCCCCGAGCCCGCGCCTTGGGAGCGGTAATTTTTCGGCATCCGGGGCATTTCTTTAAAAAACTTCTTGAACAGGTCGCCGAATTGGCCGTCGGGAAACTCCATCTCCGGCTGGTCGAAGGCCGCCTTTTCCATTTTTACCACCTTGATGTTGACCACCGAGGGGCTCAGTTTTTTGGCCAGCGCGGCCAAAGAGTCGGGCCTGGCCCCAGGGGGGGCAACGGCCACCTGAGGTTTGGGGGTCAGGGTTTGGGCCGCTAAAGGCCGGGTCCAGTTAATACCGGAGGATACCAACAGGCCGATCACCAGGCAGGAGATGGCCAGGGTGGAGAAGGTAATGGCCTTGAAGTATCGTGAATTAATAATTTTTTTCCCGCTAATGTGCATCCTTGTCCTCCTTTAGCGCCGTACGGGTTGGGGCGTCGATCCGGGTCGAGGCCAGATAACCCGGCGTACTGGTATGCAAATAACCAGGGAAGATTAAAGGGAGATTAACGGAAGATTAGAATGTTCTAATTTTTGCAAAAAAATTGAAAAAAGAGGGAATTTTGTGTCAAGCACAGGTAACCTTGCCGCAATCCTGGTAGTGTCCGGCAAGATTATTGGCTTACGGGCCGGTAAAAAAGCTAACCCCGAATCAATTGGCGGTAACTTATCAAACTGCCGTCTTTTTCCCTCCGCCCTCGAAGGGGGAGGGGGAAAAGCCGTCAAAACTTTAGGTGAATTAAGATATTCATCCTTCAGCCACATGAATCTACCTAAATATCTTATATAAACCCCCTCCATACTTCCATTTGTGGGAAATGACGAACTCCGGGGGTAGAGTGAATTTGCTAATATCATTACAATAATTATTAATTTTCTTAATTGCTGATATACTATTTTTCTCTGGGGAAATTGGTTGCCGGACACTAAGGCCGCAATCCTGGTAGGGAAGCTCCCCCTGCTGGGGGGATGGCGGGCTAGGGCAGCCGCTGCGGCCGCCAGAGGCGGCGGGACCGGAGGCCCAATTTCCTAGACGACTCTCAAAAAACCCCGGGCACCGGTCTGCCACCAGAGGAGGGAGCCGGCCGTGCGCAGATAAGCCGCCCCGTACCCGGAGCTGGGGGCGGAAACCAGCAAAGAGGCCGCCGGATAAGAGGTGAGGCCCCGGACGAAGTCTCTCACCCGGGAGGCCAGGCCATCGATGGCCTGGGCCGTCCCCGAGGTGTTGTTCTGCAATTCCTCGGAGAACTTGAGGGTATCCAGGCCCACCTGCCCCTGGGAGGCGGCTTCCAGGCCATACTTGCCGAGAAGGCCCGTCTGTTGGTGCACCAGGTCCGACCAGGCCGGGGCTAGCCTAGAGTTCAAGTAGCTATTTCCCCGCACATAAGAGCCAAAGCTGTTCATGGTTTCGGTGAGGGACTGCACCAGGTCTACCACCGTCTGGGGGCCGGTGGTCACGGTGGCGATCCCGGTGCCCGTGAGATTGACTCGCAAATGCCCGTCTAATAAGGAGACCTCGTTGCCGGCCTGGATGTGGGTGGCGCCGTTCAGCAGGAATTTGGCGTCCTGGGCGCTCTGGGTGCTGGTATTGATGCCGCTGGCGCTCACGGCGTTGCCGACTACGTCCGCCAGGGAGAACGCCTGGGCTGCCCCGCTCTTGCCTTGCAGATTGAGTTGGATGGTATCGCCATCCTGGACCATGTCGGTGGTCACCCCGGTATCCGCGGCCTCGATGGCCAGGGCGATTTTTGCCAGGGCCTCGGCATTGGTGTCGCCGGCGCTGATGATCACCGTCAGGGGATAACTCACGCCCCCCACGGCCAGAGTGAAGGTGTTGGTGCCGGTATTGATGACGGAGCCGTCATTGGGATAGAGGGGGAGGCCGTGGTTTACCTGATTGCGGGCAATTTGCTGCACCTTGAAGATGAACCGGGACTCCGGAGATTGGGCCAGGTAATGGGTTTTATCGAAATAAGAGATGTCCACCACCTCCACGTCCGTACTCCGGGTGGGTCTCTGGGAAAAATTGGCTTGGCCTGCGGTTCCCGAGAGTTGGTCGGCGTCGGCGAGCATCTGGTAGGCCCGGGCGTACAAACCGTTTAAGGCCTCCAGTTGGGCGGCTGCGTCCGGAGACGCAGAAAAATTGATCTTTATGTAACTGTTGAGGGAGTTGGCGGTACTCCAGGAAGAGAGAGGAGTCCAAGAAGCAGAGTTGATGGGCGACAACAAAAAATCCATGCCTCAGCTCACCGTAAATTGCCGTGCGTCAACGCTCTGGCATCCTAGCCTCCTTGCCTTACCGGATTTCCACCAACCATTCCCTGGTTGCGGTGGGGGGAGTTTCTTCGGCCTTAATGGCAGAGATCGCTTATCCCCCCTAAGATTATCATCGGCTCATAACCGGGAGGATTTAAAAATCGGTTAAGCTCTGTTAAAGTGGCTCGGAAGAAGGGAGGGCGGGGTCGAGCCACTATCGTCTCTTGGCTGGCAGTAAAAAAAATAAATCTCCCCTAAACTTTTTTCCAGGCTGACGCCGCCAGTTTCCCGGCCCGGCCCTCATCACCAATTTTTACGGCCCCTTTAGGGCTTAGGGGGAAAAGCCATGATACTGCGCGTGACGGCGACAGAGCCGCCTTATTTGCGCCTGCTCCAGCAACTGAAGACCTGTTTCCCGGGTCCGGTCTCCGAACCGGTGATGGACGGCTATTTCGTGCACACCGTCTCCCGCTTTCTGGACCGGCTGGATGACTTGAAATCCGCCGCCCCTCTTCTTGGCCAAAGACGCCAGGACCATTACCAGGAGAGTCTGAAGGAAATTTTTCCGGAAGGAACGGCCACGGTGGAGCAGGTCATCGGACTGCTGGCCGAATTTTGCCAGGGCATGCCCATCTGGGCCCACCCCAACGCCCAGGTCAACGTCATTCCTCCCACCACCATTCCCAGTATCACCGCGTTTATCGCCGCGGCCATCTACAACCCCAACATTATTTGGGATGAATACTCGGCCCGCTTCGCGGAAGCCGAGATTCAAACGGTGTCCATGGTCTCGGACCTCATCGGCTATGACTCGCAACAATCAGGCGGGGTCTTCACCTTCAGCGGTACGGGCACCAATTTCTACGGCTGTAAATTGGGGATCGAAAAGGCCTTGGGGGGCCGGGCCATGGCCGAGGGCGTCCGGGAGGACGTGCAGATCATCGCCTCCGCCGCCTCCCATTACTCCAAGTTGAACGTCAGCGGCTGGCTGGGGGTGGGGATGAAGAACCTGGTGGCCATTCCCACCACCGGGAAAAACGACATGTCCCTGTCCCACCTGGAAGACCACCTGCGCCGCACCTTCGACGCCGGGAAAAAGGTGGGGGTGATCATCGCCACCATGGGGACCACGGACGCCTTCGGCCTGGATGACCTGGGGGCCATCGTCCGCCTCCGGGACCAACTGGCCCGGGAATACAATCTGGCGCAGCCGCCCCATATCCACGCGGACGCGGTCATCGGCTGGGTCTGGTCGGTTTTCCGGGACTATGATTTTGCCGCCAACCCCCTGGGGTTCCGGGCCCGCACCCTGAAAGCCGTGCAACACTCCCTGGAGCGCCTGGGGGACCTGGGCCAGGCCGACTCCCTGGGCATCGATTTTCACAAGACCGGCTACGCCCCTTACCTCTCCAGCCTTTTTATGGTGAAGGACCGCCGGGACCTGACCCTGCTTTCCCGGCAACCCGCAGAAATGCCCTACCTCTACCAGTTCGGGTCGTACCATCCGGGCATCTATACCCTGGAGTGCTCCCGTCCCGGCTCCGGGGCCCTGGCGGCCTTTGCCAATATCCGCCTGTTGGGGAAACAGGGCTACCGGGTGCTCATCGGCCACGCGGTGGAAATGGCGGAGATGCTCAGGGAGCGCCTGGAAGCCCACTCCTTTATCCAGGTGGTCAATGACCACAACTTCGGCTCGGTGACCCTCTTTAGGGTTTACCCTCCGGGGGTGGAGGCCCAGGCCGCTTATCGCCGGGAGGTGAAGGACCCCGCCTGCCGGGAGGAGCTGGAGGCTCATAATTTCTATAACCGCCGTATCTTTCAACTGATTCACGACCGGGCCATGCGGGGGGAGGGGGTGCTGCTCTCCTGGACGGACGCCTACCGCCGGGCGCAATACGGCGGGAAGGAAGCGCCCGCAATCGCCGCGCTCAAGTCCTATATCCTCAGCCCCTGGACGGATCTGGCCGCGGTGGACATGGTGGCCCGGCAGGTGGTAGAAGTGAGAAACCAGATGGAGTCGGAGCGGTGAGTTCCGAGGTTTGGTGGGGGGAGGGGCCGGGTCCCGTAGGGCGGGCGTCCCCGCCCGCCTTTAGTCCCACCCCAGTTTCCCTGGCCTCCAAAAAGCACTGGAGATTTGCAACCGGGGCGGGATTCTTAAAGCGGCCTTTATTTAGGGAAGATAGAAATTTGACGGAGGGTGTAAATGTCGGCAAAAAGAATTTTGGCAAGTATTTTTGCGGTGGTAATCCTGATAAAATTGCTTTTCTGGATCATTGCCCCTAATCTCTGGATGGGGTTGGTGGATTCGCTGCTGGGACACCAGGGTTTGGTAACGATTATCTATCTGGGATTATTGATCATTACCGGCTACTATGCCTTTTCCACCCTGGATTTCTTCGATATCGTCGTAGTGATGTTTTTCACTTCCATCCTGATGGCTATCGGTGCTCTCCCCTATGCTTCGCTGTTGCTGAAGCTGCGGGACCAAATAACGGGCATCGGCATAGGCAAAGCCTGGCTGGCGCTGCTGCTCTGGGGCGGCCTGGCGGTGGCGGTGCTTTATAAAGTATTTTATTCGGACCGGGAACAGTCACGCTGAGGGGTGCGGGAACGCCCTTGTCCATTTATCCAGGTTTTGCGCCTTTCTTTGCGCCTTAGCGTCTTGGCGTGAGGACCTATCTCTTCAGACCAGTTACGGGGTGGGGGATGGTTTCCGGTTCGGCCGCGGCGCTGCCCGTCGGCTCCCGCCAGGCCAGGAGGTAGAGAATCTCCGGACCGGGATTAGTCAGGGCATGGCCGATGCCCGGGGGGATTAGCACCAGGGTGCGGTGGCCGCGGAGCCGCCGTTCCCGGACTTCCCCGGCTGGTTCCTCCCAGGTCAAAATGCCCTCGCCATGGAAAGTGAGCAGGTACTCCCGGTAGCCGGGGTGGAGGTGGTTGCCCCGCACCTGGCCCGGCGCGATGGAGATGAGGTGAAAGGTCCGGAATAGGTCCTGGGGCTCGGGGACCCCTTCCTGCCAGGGAAAGAGGACGAAGCCCCGGGGGTCTTCATGGATTTTCCCGGCAAGATCGATGAATTCCACACCCGCCATGGCGCTATCTCCTTTTAGGTTCAAAGATATTTTTTCAAAAACAAATCAATCTTGTCCCAAATTTCCGGTTTGGTGAGAATAATAAAATGGCCGCCGATTCTCCCGGTGGCGACCTCCAGGTATTCACAGGTTTTTTCCTGCTTCTTTAGGCCCTCCCGCAAACTCCGGGCCTGACTGACGGGCACTAGATTATCTTTGCTGCCGTGAATCACCAGGACCGGGGCCTGAAGATTACCCAAATAAGTGAGTACCGACAGGCGGCGGTACTTTTCTTTGGTTTCCGCATCTTTATCCGGCGGCCAGCCCAGGGCCCGGATCACCGGACTGGCTATCAGGCCCAGAAGCGGCCGTTCTCTATCGGCCTTGCCTCCCGGATGCAGGCGATAAAGGTCCTTAAGAAACGCGGCCACGTCCGTCACTCCGGAGATGCTGACGACGGCCTTGATCTTCACGGGCATCCGGGGCTGCACCGCGGCCATCAGGGCCAGGTAACCGCCGTGGCTCACCCCCAGGGCGGCGATGCGGCCCGGGTCCACCTGGGGCAGGGCGGCCATAGTTTGCAAAGCTACGGCCATGCTTGCTATTTCTTTCGGTCCCCCGAGATAATCGGCATGGTAGGCCGCGGAAAAAACCACGTAGTTGGGGCAGAGGTGCTTCCGCACCGGCTTGATCTGGCTAAACTCCCGGGCCCGGTTGCGTAGTCCTCCCTGGTCCCCCGTGCCCCCATGGATCAAGAGAATGGCCGGATATCTTTGCCCTTTCTGGTATTGGGGGGGTAAGGACAAATAGCCCGTAAGCCTGGTCCCATCGGCCAGGGTATAGGGGACGGGCATGGCCGTCCCGGCACTCCGGCCCCAGGCGCAAGGAACCAAAAGCAGCAACCAGGTTACCGCCAGCAAGAAAATCCCGGGCGCTCTTTTCATCAATGCGTCTCCCCGCGCGGTCTCAGAAAAGTGGTAACCCAGGCTTTCCAGCCTGTGCCGGCGCCGGTTAGATTTTCATGAGCCACCAAAGTCGCATCTCCATTGACGAAAAATCCCCCCTACCCCCTTTAGAAAAGGGGGTTTTTAGCAAGTCCCTCTTTCTTAAAGGGGGATTTAGGGGGATTTTGAATTTCGCGGTAAAGTCCAGGAGCACCCAGTATCCGCGTTTGCCGGTGCGGCTAGCAAAAAAATTATGGCCTTTAACCGGGACCTGGTATTATTATCTGCCAGGGCCCCGGCATTGATCACGAAAAACCCCAAACGAAAAACGCCAAAAGACATCCTATGACCACCATCAATGACCTGGTTCTGGTCCATGTGGACCGGGAACCCGCGTTTTACGCCCGCATCAACGACATCAACCCCGATGTCAAAAAGGGGTGGTACCAGGTGGAGTTGCTGGTCCTTACCCTGCCCCTCCAGACCCTGGTCTGGATCCTGGAAGAGACCCACATTCAAGGGGAAGAATTCACCATGGGGGGAACGCCCATGAAGTTGGTGGAAGTCCCTCCTAAATCCCCTCCCCAACCCGAAACCCCCGCGCCGGAAGGCAAGGGGAAGGTCGTCCCATTGCGGAAATTGTGATATTTAGGGAGCGGGAAAACCAGTGATAAGTAATAAGTAATAAGGTGGCGATACTATCACTTATCACTTATTACTTGATTACTGGTCCTCATTCCCTCACCGGCCATACCTGGGATCAATCGTGTACATCCAGTACTTCTGCCACCAGGGGATCTTGCGCCAGAGAAAGAGCAGCTTCAGGTAATAGTGGTATTGGTGCCGGGCGATGGCCTGTTGCACCTCCCGGGCGGCGCCGGGGGGGATCTCCGGGGTTTGGGGTTCGCCGACCCGGGCCAGAACCTGGAAGGCGTCCCGGCGCCAGACCCGGAGGCCCTCGGTGTGCCAGCCCGCCTTGAGGAGCAGCCACTGGAGGGTTTGGGGGGAAAAATAGAAATTGTGGGCCAGGGAAAAGACCCGCCGGGGGCTCACCTTGGGGGCCAGGATGTTGGGGGTTTCCAGGAAGAGGCGGGTGCCGGCGTGGGCCATCTCCCGGGCGCTCCGCAAGAAGGCCAGGGGGTTGGGAAAGTGTTCGATGACATGGGAGGCCAGGATCAGGTCGAATTTTTCTCCGGGCAAGTCCAGGTCTTCAAAGCGGGCCTGGATAATGTCCAGGCGGCCCTGTCTCTGGGCGTGCGCGGCCTGTTCCGGATCGGGCTCCACCCCCAGCACCTGGGCTCCCATTTCCTGCAAACGGCGCAGGGTCAGGCCCCAACTGCACCCCACGTCCAGGACCCTGAGGCCCGGTTTGACCAGGGGGGCAATCAGCGGCTGCTGCCCGGCCCATCGCCGCTGGAGCTTGCGCCGTTGCCGCTCATTTAAACCCCCGTCCGTATGCCACTTGCCGGGGCTGATCTCCAATTTTTGCCGGTCCTGATCCTCCACCGCGGGATTGTGATAGGCCAGGCCGCACCCCAAGCAGACCACGGTATTGAGGTTTAGGCCCCGCACCCGGCGTTGTTGCAGGCGGCGGGTATGATCCGTGTCGCAGATGGGACAGGCGATGGTCAGCAATTTAAGCGGTTCTCCGGACCATTCCGAGGGTGGCTTGAGGCCGGGCGACTCTTTTATCTTGGCATCAAGCCGGTGATTTGCATAAAATTAAAGAAAATCTGCCCTAGCTTATCCGGATAATCTGAGGTTTTCAATGAGAATATTGTTGGTCCAGCCCACCACCTGCTATACTGATAAGAAACTGTTGCGCAGCCGCACCCGCTGGCTGGTGGGCATCACGCTGCCTTACCTGGCGGGCCTTACCCCCCGGGGCATCCACGTGGATCTGGTGGACGACCGTCTCTCCCCCATACCTTATAATCGCCAATACGACCTGGTGGGCATCACCGCCACCTGCGCCACGGCCCAGCGGGCCTTTGAGATTTCCCAGGAATTTCGCCAGCGGGGCGTGCCGGTGGTGATGGGCGGGTTTCACGTCACCCTGCACCCGGAAGAATCCCTGGAACACTGCGACGCGGTGGTGGTGGGGGAAGCGGAAGCGGTCTGGGAACAGGTCCTGGAGGATGCCCGGGTGAGAAGGCTCAAACCCCGCTACCAGGAGGCTGACTTCCACGATTTAGTGGGTCTGCCCCGGCCCCGCCTGGAGCTGGTGAATTTAAGGCGCTACCGGGTGAAGATCATTCCCACCCAGACCACCCGGGGGTGTCCGTATCATTGCGCTTTCTGCGAGGTGCCCATCGTTTACGGCCATACCTACCGGCGCCGGCCCCTGGGGGAAGTAATCGAGGAAATCAAGGCCAACGTGCGCATCACCGGCCTGAAAAATATCTATTTCATCGATGATAACCTGACCGGCCACCGGGATTACGCCAAAGAGCTGTTCCAGGCCCTCATCCCCTTGAACCTGCGTTGGAGCTGTCTCTGGACCATCAATACCTCCCGGGATGAAGAGCTGTTGGACCTGGCCAAAAAATCCGGCTGCCATCACGTGAATATCGGCATCGAAAACGTCTGCCAGGAGTCCATCGCCTCCATTGACAAGGTGCAAAACCCGGTGAAGGAATACGAATGGCTGCTGAAACGCCTCCGGGACCGGGGCATCTTTTACTCCTTGAACTTCATGTTCGGCCTGGACGGCGATAAAAAGCAGCTCTTTGACGAAACCCTGGAGTTCTTACAGCGCATCAAAGCGCCCCTGGCCTTTTTCAACGTGGCCACCCCCCGGCGGGGCACCCCCATGTGGGAGCAGCTTAACCGGGAAGGCCGGATGCACAACCCGGACGCGGAAAAATACTTAGGGATGGTCTGCAACTTCATTCCCAAACAGATGACCCCGGAGGAGTGCGAAGCCGGAGTCTGGCGCTGTTTTCAGAAGTTTTATTCCTGGTCCTCCATCTGCCGTCGCCTGCTGCTGCCCCCCAATAGCTATATCTTCCAGGGCTTGCCCAGCAACCTCTTCTTCCACTGGTCGGCCTCCCGGAAGATCGACCCGGTGGATTTTTATTAAACAGAAACATTTCGGGATGGTGTTTTTACCGAAAACCGAAAACCGTCTCTCATTGCCAGGCCGGGAAGGCCACCCGCAGGCCCTGGATGACGAATTCCACCGCCAGGGCGGCCAGAATCAGACCCATGATGCGGGTCAGCAGACGCATACCGCTCTCCTTCATAAACCCCAAAAGCTGCTCGGCAAACCGGAAGGCTAAGTAAGTCAAGAGCAGGATCAGGGTGAGGGCGGCGAAGATGAGCAGGTCTTCCAGATGACTCCGGGAGCGGCTGGTGAGCACCAGGATGGTGGAGATGGCTCCGGGTCCGGCCAGCAGAGGCATGGCCAGGGGCACCAGGGCCGTATCCCGGTATTCGGCGGCCACCAGACTGGAGGAAGTGTCCAGGCGGTTGAAATGGCCCCGGCCCTCCAGCATGTCGAAGGCAATGCGAAAGAGGATGAGCCCCCCGGCGATTTGAAAGGCCGGCAGGCTGATGCCGAAAAAGGTGAGGACCAGACGGCCGAGAATGATGAAAAAAGTCAGGATGATAAAGGCATAGAGACAGGAGCGCCAGGCCAGGCTCTCCCTCCGGGAGCCGGCGGCCGCCGACAACGCCAGAAAAGAAAAAATATTGCCCGTGGGATCGATGATCACAAAAAGAGAGATGACCGCGGTGATAAAAAAGTGGGCGGTGCTGCCGAAGAATTCAGGAACCATATCCAAAAATTAAGGATCAACCGGCCCCGGGTCAAGCCGGCCTGAGCCGCCAAAAGGTTCCTGCCCGATCAATGTATACAAGGAAAGTAGTATATATCTTGACAAGAGCCGAATATTTTTGACATAATTGATAATCAGAGGTAACCTTCTAGGCGGGGACGACTTCCCTGCCTGGGGGCGGGGAATAAATCAGGGCGACCAGGCGGTCGCCCTGATCTACTAAAAAATAAGGCTCCGATCATGCATGCGGAAATGTTAGTATTACAATTCTCCCGGAAAGTGGTGGACCAACCCATTATTTACCGGCTGGTCAAAGATTTTAACCTGGAGTTCAACCTGCTCAAGGCCGCCATCAATCCCCAACAGGAGGGAGTGATCGTCATGGAACTCCGGGGCCACCCCCAGGACTTCCGCCGGGGCCTCAAGTTCCTGCGGGATGCCGGCGTCCAAGTCAAGCGCGTGGCCGGAGAGGTGCGCCGCAACGACGAACTCTGTTATCAATGCGGCGCCTGCACCGCGGTCTGCCCCACCGGCGCCCTGTACATCGAGCGGCCCGCCATGTCCGTGGCTTTTGCGGCGGAAAGATGCAGCGCCTGTGAGCTCTGCTGCCCGGTTTGTCCGGCCCGGGCCATGGAAGTCAAGCTCAACCGCAACGCCATCTAAGGCGGTCTCCGGTGCCGGCAGGTGGCGTTCGGTTAGTTTTTCGTTAAAAGAAATGGATCTTCAGCAAATTATGACGTTGGCTGCCAGTATTTTCACTGGAATTTGGTATTATTGAGGGAGGCAGGCGGCGGGGAAAAAGCGTTTTAGGCCTTATCCATACGAGTTCTGTTACGCGCCCCGGCCTGAGGAGGAAGCGATTGTGGGCAACTATCAGGTAAACAAAACCTACCAGGAAATTAACGAGAAAATCAAAAAAGGCCAGGCAGTGGTGGTTACCGCCGAAGAGATCATCGACCTGGTGCGCCGCAAGGGGGAAGCTGAAGCGGCCCGTACCGTGGACGTGGTCACCACCGGCACCTTTTCCCCCATGTGCTCCTCGGGCGCCATCCTCAATTTCGGTCACAGCAAGCCCCCCATCAAGGCCTCCAGGGCATGGCTCAACAATGTTCCGGCTTACGCCGGCCTGGCCGCGGTGGATGTCTATCTCGGCGCCACCGAACCCGCCACCGACGATCCTTTGAATAAGGTGTATCCCGGAGAATTCAAGTACGGCGGCGGCCACGTCATCCAAGACCTGGTGGCCGGGAAGACGGTGCACCTGGTGGCGGAAAGCTACGGCACCGACTGCTACCCCAACAAAAAGTTGGAGAAGGATCTGACCCTCAAAGACTTTCTCAACGCGGTGCTGTTTAATCCCCGGAACTGTTACCAAAACTACAATTGCGCGGTCAATCTGTCCAACCGCACCATTTATACCTATATGGGCCCTTTACGGCCCCGGGCCGGGAACGCCAACTTCTGCACGGCCGGCCAACTCAGCCCCTTGTTCAATGACCCCTATTACCGCACCATCGGCATCGGCACCCGCATCTTCCTGGGGGGAGGAGTGGGCTATGTCTGTTTCCCCGGGACCCAACACAACCCCGGTAAACTACGGGGGGAAAACGGCGTGCCACTAAGCCCCGCCGGTACCCTGATGGTCCTGGGGGACCTGAAAAAGATGAGCCCCCGTTTCCTGGTGGGGGCCAGCCTCCTGGGCTACGGCTGCTCCCTGGCCGTGGGCCTGGGCATTCCCATCCCCATGTTAAACGAAGAAATGGCCCACTTCTGCGCGGTGACCGACGAGCAGCTCCTGGCCCCCATAATAGATTACGGCCACGACTACCCGGCGGCCACCGGCCGCGTCCTGGGCCACGTCAGTTACGCTCAATTGAAGACCGGCAAAATGGAGCTGGACGGCCAGGAAATCCCCACCGTACCCCTCTCCAGCCTGGTCCGGGCCCGGGAAGTGGCCCAGATTCTCAAGGAATGGATTACCCAGGGCCAATTCCTCCTGGGAGAACCGGTGGACCTGCTCCCCGGCAGCGACGAAATCCACTGCGTTCCCACGGCCAGTAGGGATAGTTAGAGGACAGGGATAGAGGCCGGAGAGCTCTCCCCAAACCAGGAGACAACCTTATCACTGACTTAACCACCCACCTCCGGGGCCGCTCCCGGGCCTTGCTGCTCTTTTCCGGGGGGCTCGACTCCAGCCTGCTGCTGGCCGCGGCGGCCCCGGTTTTAGGGATGGGGCTCACCGCCCTCACCTTTGCCGGCCCCCAAACCGTCCCCGGGGAGTTGGCCGCAGCCGTGGCTTTGGCCCGGCGCCTGAAGGTCCGGCATTTGCTCCGGGCCATGGACCCTCTGGCTCTTCCTGATTTCCGGCATAACACCCGGCAACGCTGCTATGTCTGTAAAAAATCCATTATTGAGCAGGCCCGGGAGATGGCCGCGGATTTGGGAATCGAGGAAATCTGGGACGGCACCAACCTCGACGACCTCAACGATTTCCGGCCCGGGCTCCAGGCCGCCCGGGAACTGGGGGTCAAGAGTCCGCTGCTGGAAGCCGGGATGGGCAAGGCAGCCATCCGGGACTTGAGCCGGAAATTGGGCCTGCCCGGCGACCGGCCCCCCCAGAGCTGCCTGGCCACCCGCTTTCCTTATGACACCCGGCTGACCAGGGAAGCCCTGGCCCGGGTGGGCGAAGCCGAGTCCTGGCTGCGTTCCCGGGGGTTTAGCCACGTGCGCCTCCGGATTTCCGGGGATCAGGCCCGCCTGGAGTTGCCCCCCGGGGAATGGCCGGCGTTTCTGGCCCCGGAGGTGCGCCGCCCCTTCACCGCGCTGGCGGCCCGGCTGGGCTGGCGGCTGGAGTTGGATGTTTCTGGGGAAGGGGGCTAAAGAACATCACGCCAAGACGCAAAGGCGCAAGACTTTTTCCTTTCAATTTTTTGGCGTCTTAGCGTCTTTGCGACTTGGCGTGAGATAAAATCGACCTCTGGGACACAATTATGTTGAAAGTGCTATTCCTCTGCACCGAAAACGCCTGCCGCAGCCAGATGGCGGAAGGCTTAGTCAACCATTACCTGGCCGGGAAAGTGCGAGCTTATTCCGCGGGGGTGCGGCCCAAGGAGGTTAATCCCCGGGCCATCCGGGTGATGGCGGAGTTGGGGATCGATATCAGCCGGCAATGGTCCAAATCCGTGGAAGACTTTAAAGACCTGCCCTTTGACCTGGTGATCACCGTCTGCGACCAGGCCCAGGAAGCCTGCCCCATATTTCCGGGCACTACGGAAGTCCTCCATGTGGGCTTCCCGGACCCGGCCCGGGCCACCGGCAGCGAAAAAGAAATCCTCTCCGCCTTCCGTAAAGTGCGGGACGCCATGCGGGAGCAGATCCTGCCCCTGCTGGCAGAAAAAGTCTCCCATTAATATCTTTTCGTTATCCAAGGGATATTTCAGGGGCAATTCCCCAATAATATGGTTTTTTGGTCAAAGAAAAAGCCCCAAAAGAAACCTGTATTTCCCCCCCCCTTTTTTAAAGGGGGCAGGGGGATTTTATAAGACCTCGAAAATCCCCCTAAATCCCCCTTTAGAAAAGGGGGACTTAAGTACCGGTTTTTAAAAACCGTTTAGGTGCTATAATTACCAGATAGTTTCAGGAGCACGACATTAAGGGAGCGCCCCGGCAATCTCCGCCACGGTCTTCCGGGCGGCTTCCCGGGGGTCTTGAGCCAGGCGGATGGGGCGGCCGACCACGAGATAGTCGGCCCCGGCCTTGACGGCCTCTGCCGGGGTGGTGACCCGCCGCTGGTCGTCTCCGGCAACCGCGGCCCACACGGGCCGGATGGCCGGGCAGACCACCAGGAAATCATGGCCGAATTTATCCTTCACGGCCCGGGCTTCCGTACCCGCGCAGACCACCCCGTCGCATCCCGCCTCCTGAGCCAACTTAGCCCTAAGCAGGACTAGTTTAGTAGGATCTCGAGCGTACTCCGGGGCAATGCCCATGGCCTCCAGGTCCTCAGGCCCCAGGTGGGTGAGGACCGTGACCCCCAGGACCTTGCAGTCGTTTTTAGAAGCTTCGATGGTGGGACGCATCTTCCGGCCCTGGTCTATGTGCACCGTTGCCAGCCTGGCCCCTTTCATGACCCGGGCTTGGGCCCCCATCATGGTGGCGGGAATATCATGGAATTTTAAATCCAGGAAATAAGCTACCCGGTTAGCCGCCAGAAATTTCAGAAAAGGCGGACCCTCCGCCATAAAAAGCTCCAGCCCGACTTTGAATAACCCCACTTCCCCTCTTAACAGGTTAATAAACTTTTCTGCTTCGGCCTTATTGGGCACATCCAGAGGAAAGATCAAGCGGTCCTTGGGTTGCATATGTTTACTCGTCTTCCGTTATTAGTTGAAAAATATGGTCTTTTTGAGCCATGCAGGTAACTTAAGGCCCGGTGAGACCCGCTAAAAGAAAGCATCAATATCCATCATGCCCGGCAAAACCCTGACGACTTCTATCCCGTCTGCAATTGGTAGGTAAAAGATGAGATATTTTCCCACCGGCAGGCTGCGTAATCCGGGATGCAGTTCATCCCGGCTAAAGCCCATGTTCGGGAATTGCGCCAATGTCCGGCAGCGCTCTTCTATCTTGTCCAGAACCCGGTCGGCGGCGTCTGGATTATCCTGGGCGATATACCACCAGATTTCCTCGAGATCGGTTTCTGCCAGGGGGCGTTTGACCACCTTAGGCATCAGCCGCGGACTTTCTTGGATACATCCGCCAGCCTTTTGCGCCCCCGGGCCTTTATCTCTTCAACATTTAGAGGCGTCGGCTCGCCGCTGGCCAGCCCTTTCCTGATTTCTTCCCGTAACTCCTCGAGGCGCAGGGATTGAAGGCGGTCGCGTTCTTCCAAAAGGCGCAAGGCGGCGCGCATCACTTCGCTGGCGGAGCCATAACGCCCGCTTTCAACCTTCTTCCTGACCAGCTCTTCAAGCTGGGGCGTAAGGGAAATGTTCATGGAACGGCCCCCGTTTATTTAATAACAAAGATTGATATTTTCTGTTATTTATATAACCGAAAAGGAGGGAGAAAGCCAGAAATTCCGAGATTTATCATCGGTATTTAGTCAAAATTTTCCTGAGAATATTTTTTCCGCAGCGGCCCAAATGATCTCTTCTTTTTACCTCAATATGATCCTATTCCAGCCCCCGCGGAAAACTTGACAACCTGGGGGTTAACTGTTAGTTTATTCAGATATTTTTTTAGCCTTAAAGGAGAGGCTTTCATGACTTTCCAAGAACTGCTGATGACCCTGGAGCGCTACTGGGCGGACTGGGGCTGCATTATCGCCCAGCCCTACGATATTGAAGTGGGTGCGGGCACCTTCAGCCCCCACACCCTCTTAAGGGCCCTGGGGCCGGAGCCCTGGAACGTGGCCTATGTGGAACCTTCCCGGCGCCCCACCGACGGCCGCTACGGGGAAAACCCCAACCGCCTGCAGCACTATTACCAGTACCAGGTGATCCTCAAGCCCTCTCCCAAGAATATTCAGGAGCTCTATCTGGATTCTCTCCGGGCCTTGGGGATCGACCCCCTGGACCATGACATCCGCTTCGTGGAGGACGACTGGGAATCCCCCACCCTGGGGGCCTGGGGCCTGGGCTGGGAGGTCTGGCTGGACGGCATGGAGATCACCCAGTTCACCTACTTCCAGCAGGCCGGGGGCATCGACCTCCACCCGGTGTGCGGGGAATTGACCTACGGCCCGGAGCGCATCGCCATGTATCTCCAGGGCGTGGAAAGCGTCTATGACCTGAAGTGGACCGAGAACGTCAGCTACGGCGATGTGCATCACCGGGGGGAAGTGGAGCACTCCACTTATAATTTTGAGCAGGCCGACGTGGACATGCTCTTCAAGCTCTTCGAGATGTACGAGCAGGAATCCATCCGCATCATCGGCCAGGGTTTGGTGCTGCCGGCGTATGATTACTGCCTGAAATGCTCCCATTCCTTCAATCTGTTGAACGCCCGGGGGGCCATCAGTGTGGCGGAGCGGGCCAGCCTTATCGGCCGGGTCCGGAACCTGGCCAAGCTCTGCGCTGAAGGCTACCTGAAGCAGCGGGAAGAAATGGGTTTCCCCTTATTGAAAAAATAATGGTCAGGGGCGAACCTGGTGTTCGCTCTGGACGGTGGGCGAACACAAGGTTCGCCCCTACAAGAATAGAGGTCCAAATGGCAAGCGAACTGTTACTAGAGATCGGCACCGAGGAGATTCCGGCCCGCTTTATCCCGCCGGCATTGGCGGAGATGGCCGCTTCTTTTCAGAAGTTGCTGGAGCAGGAGCGCATCGCTTCCGGAGAAATAAGCACCTGGGGCACGCCCCGGCGCCTGACCCTGGTGGCCCGGGATCTGGCCGAGGCCCAGTCCGAGGCCAGCACGGAAATCATCGGTCCCCCCAAGGCCAAGGCCTTTGACGCCGCGGGGCAGCCGACCCAGGCGGCCCAGGGGTTTGCCAAAAACCAGGGGGTGGCGGTGAGCGATCTCATCGAGGTGGATACGCCCCGGGGCATCTATCTGGCGGTGAGCAAACGCACCGCCGGGCGGCCCACCAAAGAACGCCTCCTGGAGCTTTTGCCATCGTATATTCTGGGTCTGAGTTTCCCTAAATCCATGCGCTGGGGCGCAGAAAGCATCACCTTTGCCAGGCCCATTCATTGGCTCCTGGCCCGGTGGGGGGGCGAAGTGCTGCCTTTCGTGGTGGGGGACGTGACCAGCGGCGGCTTTACCCGGGGCCACCGGTTCTTGGCCCCCCAGGACGTGGAAGTGAAGGATGCCGCGGCCTATGTGGCCGCCCTGAAAAAGGCCCAGGTGATCGTCGATCCCGTGGCCCGGCGGGAGCATCTGGAAACCGAACTGGCCCAGGCCGCGGCCAAGGTAGGGGGCGAGGTGGTGCCCAACCCCGGGCTCCTGGAGGAAAACTCCTTTCTGGTGGAATACCCCTCCGTGGTCTGCGGCAATTTCGAGGAAAAATTCCTGGCTCTGCCCGATGAGGTGCTGATTACCTCCATGCGGGAACACCAGCGCTATTTTTCTCTAAGGGGTAAGGACGGCCAACTGCTGCCCCATTTTATCGCGGTGAACAACACCTTGACCCGGAACCCGGAGGTGGTGAAAAAAGGCCACGAGCGGGTGCTTAGGGCCCGCCTCAGCGACGCCATGTTCTTCTACCAGGAGGACTCCAAGACTCCCCTGGAGAAGCGGGTGGAGGCCCTCAAAGGGGTGGTCTTCCATTCCCTCCTGGGCACCTCTTACGAAAAGATGGAACGCTTCCGGGAATTGGCCGCCTATCTGGCCCGGAACCTGGCCCCGGACCTGGAAGAGCTGGTGCGCCGGGCCGCTTATCTCTCTAAGGCCGACATCGTCACGGAAATGGTGGGGGAATTCCCCAGCCTCCAGGGGGTGATGGGCCGCCAGTACGCCCGCCTTTCCGGGGAGCCGCCGGCGGTGGCCGAGGCCATCTTCACCCATTATCTGCCCCGGCACGCCGGGGACCTGCTGCCGCCGGACCTCACCGGCGCGCTGGTGAGCCTGGCCGACCGGCTGGATACCATCTGCGGCTGCTTCGGGGTGGGCCTGATCCCCACCGGGGCCGCGGACCCCTACGGCTTGAGGCGCCACGCCCTGGCCGTCATTCACATCCTCCGGGATCAGGGTCTGCACCTCAACCTGCCGGAGGCCGTCG
>JAQTXE010000010.1:20102-28145 GCA_028688935.1 Syntrophales bacterium | reverse complement strand
AAGGTTAACATCGCCGAAGTCTTAAGGGGCGAACTCCGGAGAAAAAAGCAGCGGAGCCAAGCCTTTCTCTCCAGCGTCTGCGACCCTTATCAGCCGGTGGAACTCAAGTATCGCCTCACCCGGCACTGCCTGGAACTTTTACAGGAGTACGGCTGGGGTATCTCCATTCTCACCCGCTCGCCCCTGGTCTGCCGGGACCTGGATATCCTCACGGCCGCGCCCGAAGTCAGCGTGGGCCTCTCCATTCCCACGGACGACGACCGGGTGCGCAAAATCCTGGAGCCTCAGGCCCCGCCCATCGGCGCCCGGGTGGCCGCGCTGCGGCGTTTAAAGGAGGCGGGTTTAGCCCCCTGGGTCTTCATCGCCCCCATGCTGCCCATGAATCCGGCCAGGCTGCATGAGCTCCTGGCCCCTTACGTGAGCCGGGTAATGCTGGACCCCTTGAATTATCGCGGCCAGGTGCGGGCTCTATTTAAGCGGCAGGGCTGGGATTATGCCCTGACCGATGCCTATGCCGCGGCTACTCGGGCCAGCCTGGAGAAGTTATTTGGGGGGCAGGCGGATTGACCCGGCGTTGAAGGCTGCAAAGATGATGGCATCAGATAAAAGCCCTGATCCGGAGGTTTGACAAAGGCCGGAACTCTCCTTAATTTAAAGGGCCAGGAGGATCAACCCACCCTCATGGACACCGCCACCTCCCGCCTTTCCTGGCTTCCCCGGCCGCCCCTGGCCGGTCCGGTTCTCTCTCACAAAATGCACCTGCTGGACCTGGGGCTCAAGCTGCTGCTTCCGGTTTTATTAACGCTGCTGCTGGTGGCGGCTTATCAGTTCGGTTCCCTCCATGACTACCTGCAACTGGTGCAAGCCAGCGCCTATACGGCCTTTTTGCCTGCCCTGGGCGCCGCTTACGCCCTGACTTTGCTCCTTTTTCAGGTATTTCGCACCGTGCTCTGGGCCACCTACCGGCCCTACCCCCTGGCGCCGGGCCCCTTGCCGTCCCTCACCATCATTATCCCGGTCTATAATGAAGGGGCCATGGTGGCCAAAGCCATCGATTCCGCGGCCGCTTCGGATTATCCGGCGGCTAAGCTGGAAATCATCCTAATCGACGACGGCTCCACGGATGATACCTGGGACTATATCGTCCAAGCCCGGGAGCGTCATTCCCAACTGCTTAGCACCATCCGCTTCCCCAAAAACCGGGGCAAGAAGGAGGCCCTTTACGCCGGCTTTACCCGCGCCAAAGGGGAAATCCTGGTCACCCTGGACTCCGACAGTGTTATGAAACCGGAAGCGTTGCGTCACTTAGTGGCCCCGCTGCTGCAAGACCCCCAAATCGGCGCGGTGGCGGGCAACGTCAAGGTCTATAACCGCCACCAGAGCCTCATGGGCAAGATGCAGGCGGTGCGCTTCGTCAATCTCGACTATCTGCGGGCCTCCCAGTCCCGGTACCGCACCGTGGTCTGCACCCCCGGTTCTTTATCCGCTTACCGCCGGGCGGCCCTGCGGCCCATCCTGGCGGCCTGGCGGGACCAAACCTTCCTGGGTGCGCCCTGTTATCACACGGAAGACCGGGCCTTGACCAATTTTATCCTGCGGCAGGGTTATTTCACCTATTACCAGCGCCCCGCGGTGGTCTATACCCTGGTGCCGGAGACCTATAAAGGGGTCTGCCGCATGTATCTGCGCTGGGAACGGGGCAACGCCCGGGAATCTTTGGTGCAACTGGGCTATCTTTTTACCCGTTACCGCCGGCAATACCGCCTGCTGCCTATCGTTGAATTTTTCCTGGCTCAGTTGGAATACCCCTTGACCCTGCTTTTCTTCGGGTTGCTGCTGGCCTCCATCCTGGCCTATCCCCTGATGCTCTTCAAATTCCTCACCGTCCTGGCCATCGCTTCCCTCCTCAATCTGCTCTATTACATCTGGCTGGAACGGGACCTGGACTTTATCTACGGAGTAATCTACAGCTACTACGCCTTCTTTCTCCTCCAATGGATTTACCCTTACGCCTGGGTCACCGTCCGCCACCGGGGCTGGCTGACGCGCTAGTGCAATAAAAAAAAGCCTGGCAAACCGAAGTTTGCCAGGCATCCAAGGTGTTAGGATTTAAGGGGATAGATTAAGTCCCGTCTGGTCCTATTCCTCCTCCAGTTCGATGCCGTCTCTTTCGAACTGGGCGTCCCGGGCCGCATGGGCCGCGTCGATCTCTTCCTGGCTCCAGGGCTCGTATTCCAGACAGTTGGCCACCAGTTCCCAGAGGTACAGGGTTTCCTGGTAGTTGCCCATGTCGAAACCAGGGGTTTTCTTCTTGTGCTCGGCGCCCAGACCCTTGAGGATCTGGTCCCGGCAGTTGTGGCAAGGGGCGATGACGAGCTCGGCGCCGGTGTCCCTGATCTGGTCCACCTTCACCTTGCCGTAATCCAAACGTTCCTGGTCGTAGGGCATGGCCCAGGCGCCGCCGCCGGCGCCGCAGCAGAAGTTGTTCAGGGGATCGTCGCACATCTCCCGGTAGAGGCTGGGATCGATGCACTGCTGGGCGATCCAGCGGCACTTCTCGCCGTTGTTGGGGCTGTCGTTATAGATCATGACGGATTTGCGGACGTAATTGCAGGGATCGTGAACGGTGAAGGTTTCGTGGTATTTGTGGGTATTGAGTTTGATCCTGCCGGACTTGATGTACTCCTCCAGCAGGTCCATGACGCTGACTACTTTGAATTCGTCGAAGACTTCGGGGAACCAAGTTTTGAACCCGACCCGGGTTGCATAGTAGGCATGCCCTCATTCGGGGTACAAAATGGTTTTACACTTAAGTCGTCGGGCGTTCTCGATGACCCGGCCCACTTGCTCCTTCCAGGCCGGATCGTCCCCGGAGAAGAGTCCCCAGTTGACGCCTTCCCAGTTGGTGGAAGATACGGTGAAGTCTTCCTTGGCCGCATAAAAGATGCGCCACCAGAACTTCATGTCGTCCGGTTCGCCGAAGGGCTCTTTGGAGTTGATGGTGGTGATGATGTTGGCCCCTTCCTTGTCCACCGGCACGTAGAAGCCGGGGCAGGGCTGCTCTTCGTCGTTTTCCATCTCCACGCCCAGATCGGCCAGGAGGAAGAGGAAATCGTCCCGGGGGATGCCCAGGTTGTTGCCCCGCTCCAGGTTCATCATGGTGCCTTTGTGGATGGGACCCGGCACCTTATCCCGGTCCCGGGCGGTGCGGCAGGCCCGGAAGGTCTTCATCAACTGGATGCCCATGGGGCATTGGTACTGGCAGCGGCCGCAGAGGGTGCAGACCCACGGCCACTTGGAGTCAATTACCTCCTGCTCCATGCCGAAAACAATGGCCCGAATGGCTTTCCGGGCGTCCCAGCCGGGGACCAGACCGGTTGCGGGACAGCCGCCGCCGCAGGTGCCGCAAGTATAGCAGCGATCGGCCATCTCCGGACCAACCGGGATTTTTCGGTCCTTTCTTTTTACCTCAACGGCTTGGTCCATTTAATCTCCTCCATATGTTGTCTGAATGCCTATATTTCTATAAATCATCCTTGTTTGGTGATCTTCACGCGCCGATTTTTGCCAGTTGGGGCCACTTACACTGACTTAAGTATATCAAAAATTTCATCTATATGTCATGTTCAATTTTTCACGTCCTCACACCTTAGCAAATATTTTTGGAATTAGCAAACTCCAAGAATACTTAAAATACGCGCGGCCGCCACTTTGATGGCCCCCTCCACCACTGGGGTAAGACCCGGCTTAACCTCTTCCGGCACTTCCTTAACCTGGGCCACCACAATGTGGATCTCCACCCGGGTATGCTCCTGAAGTTCCTGGAGCATGTTCACCGTGGGAAACTGGTGCAGGGAGAAGTCCGCGGTCTTCTTGGGCGGAATGGCGTCCACCGGGATTTCAAAAACCTCTCCGGGCTGATGGTCCGGAAAGTCCACCGCGTCGATGATGATGATCTTTTGGGGTTTCCTCTCGCTGAGCATCAGGTCGAAAAGCAGATCCCGGATACTGGTGCCCACGTCCATGACCATAACGTCGGCGGGGAGGGGATGATTTTCCTGGAGGTAGTTAACCACCGCCGGCCCGAAGCCGTCGTCGCCGAAGAGAATGTTGCCGCAGCCAAAGACCAGGGCGGATTTGCCAAATATTTGCCGAGCCATCGAATATCCTCAAGGTGGGGTTAGAAGAAACGCAACGCCTTTATTTTCCTAAAAAATGATTCTGCCGGGAAGCCGCGTCAATTGCGGCTCTCGCCTGGGGTAATTTTAACGCCTTTAATCCCGGACGTAAACCCGGGATTGTCAGGAATCAGGCCCCCGCTCCCGTGGGGGCCAAAATTAGCCAAGCATAAAAAAACATTTATGAAAACCAATAATTCTATCGATATAAAATCTGGCGGTATATTCAGGAATAAATAACCAACAATAAACAGAGCAGGGGAGGTAGAGATGAAAGCATGGCAAAAGGCTGCTTGGCAGTGTCTCATCATTACTATGTCGCTCTTTTTACTGTCTGGCCTGGCTCTGGCCGAGGGCAAGGCCACCCCCCAGGAAGTCAAGGCCAAGGTGCAGGAGGCGGCCAAGCTTTTGCAAGAAAAAGGGGATGAGGGTCTTAAGATTCTCAACACCAAAGATAATCCCTTTGTCTGGAAAGATACCTATGTCTTCGCTTACAACTTGGACGGCAAGATGATCGCCCACCCGGTGGCCCCCCATCTGCTCAACAAAGATATGATGGCCATTAAAGATGTGGACGGCAAGCTCTTTACCGGTGAGTTCCTGGAAATCGCCAAAGGCAAGGGGCATGGCTGGTCCGATTACAAGTGGCCCAAACCCGGTTCCCGGGAGCCCTCTCTCAAGGTCAGCTATATCATGAAGGTCCCGGGCAAGCCCTGGTTTGTGGGGGCCGGTATTTATGATTTCAGCAAAGCTGATGCTATCAAGCAGGCGGGAGATTAAGCGAACGTTGACCACTCGGCGCTGACACCACCGGCCCTGATCCCGCCAGGGCCGGGCGGTGTTGTTTGAGGTTGGGCCCGTGCGGCCTCATAATTAAGCGAGGCAAGCCATGAGAAAGATGACTTTTAGAACGAAGATCTTGTTCCTGGTGGGTGTGGCGATCCTGGCTGCCTTTGGTTTGGGCTTAGTCAACTTTTTCTCCCTGGGTTATGTGAATGGAGTGGTAACCCAGACGGACGCCACCAATCATTTAATTAAAGGAATTTATCAGGGGCGCATCGCCGAACAGGAGTTCGTGGAAAAAATGACTCCTGCGGCCGCTGCCCAGGTGGAAAAGAAGGTGACGGAGGTCTTAACCTCCCTGACGAAAAGCCAGGGCAAGGTCAAAGGCGGCCTGGCCGCGGTCCGGACCGGCTTGATTTCTTACCAGAAGGCCTTCAAAGAGATGTCCACCTGCATCCTGGACCTGCAAAAGACTTTTACCCATGAGAAAGACGTGGCTACCAAGCTGGCCCGCATGCTGCGCACCAACATCGTGGATTCTTTCGAAAAAGAACAGACCATGGCGGCTATTCTGGGGGAGGAAGTCAGTCCCCGAAAGATCGCCCTCCTGGGGACTTCCCAAGTCCTCCTTAAATTGATCGAACGCCAGCGGCTAAGTACCAGCACCCTTTTGCTTTTTGGCGATGTCCAGGAGTATCAGAAGGAGGAGACCGGCCTGGCCAAGGAGTTCCGCATCCACACCGGCAATTTTACCGGCGCCTTACCCACTGTTAATGACAAAAAGATCGAAGACCTCCGGAAGCCTTTTGACACCATGATGGAAGACCTCCGGAAAACCAGCAGCAGCATCTTACCCCTTTACCAAAAAAGGGAGACCTTAAGACAGCGGTTAAACGGCATCAGTTCCCAGGTCATCTCCGAGAGTGAGGCCGTAGTTTCCCTATCCGAACGGCAGTCCACTGTGGCCCAGGAAAAAACGGGAAATTACAATAAAGGATTAGTCCTGGGAGTCATAGCCATCCTTGTCGCTTTGGGCCTCATTCTCTACCGTTCCATCACCCTGCCGGTGAAAAGGGTGGTGGAGAACCTGTCCGCCGGTTCCCAGCAACTCAGTCGCACGGCCGAAGAAATTGCCGCCACTTCTCACCAGCTAGCCGCATCCAGCAATGCCCAGGCGGATTCCATCCAACAGACCTCCGGGTCCATGGAAGAAATCGCGGCCATGACCCACCAGAACTCGGAAAACGCCCGTCAAGCCAACTCCCTGGTGGCCGACACTTTTCAGGTGATTAAAGAAGCCGGCGAAGCCATGACCACTCTCACCGGGGCCATGGAGGGGATCTCCGGAGCCTCCAACGAAACCGGAAAAATTATCAAAACCATCGATGAGATCGCCTTCCAGACCAACCTTCTGGCCCTGAACGCGGCAGTGGAAGCAGCCCGGGCCGGTGAGGCCGGAGCCGGTTTCGCGGTGGTGGCCAACGAAGTACGGAGCCTGGCACTGCGCGCCACGGAGGCCGCTAAAAACACCGCGGTGCTTATTGAGGGGACCGTCACCCGGGTCAAAGAAGGCTCCGATCTGGTGAATCGCACCGCCACGGCCTTCTCCCTGGTGGAGGAAAGCTCTGTCAAGGTCAAGGAACTGGTGGCGGAAATCGCTGAAGCCTCCCAGGAACAGACCCAGGGAGTAGAGCTGATCAACCGGTCCATCATTGAGATGGATAAGATGGTCCAGCAAAATGCCGCCACGGCCGCGGAAAGCAGCAGCACTTCGGGACAGTTGGGGGACCAGGCCGAACAGATGAAACTGGTGGTGGGGGATCTGGTGGCCATGGTGGGAGGCGCGGGCAATGGCGCCGGCCCCGACGTACCCCAACAATCCCTCCTGGTCAGGCTCCGGGAAGGTTGGCACTCCCGGTTGGACCGGAAAAACGGGGACTCGGCGCCCCTGGCTTTGACCGGAGAAGGAGAAGCCCTCCCTCAGGTCACCCATGAAGCCGCCCCGCAGTTGGAGAAAGGCGACTTCCAGAGTTCTTAGGGCCGCCGGGATAGCAGGTATGCTCCCGGGGCTCCGGGGAACCTGCCAAGGATTAGAAAAAAAGGGCTGTAGCCTGCGTCTGGAGGCTACGGCCTTAAATTTTTGGAGCGTCTCTTTAATCACCCCTGCCTGCCGCTACGCCGCCCCCTTGAACTTAGGCTCTTCCGTAGCCCAGTCCTGGGTGACAGCCCGCCCCTTTTTGTAGCGGAAATTGCAGATGCTGTCCCCCTGGGCGATGGTCTGGGTGCGGTGCAGCCCCGTGCCGTAAGTGCGGCTCCCAAGAAAATCGTTGAGGCAGACGTAGGGGGCCACCTCCTGGGCCCCCTGGGCCTTTAAATACTTGACGATGGCGCACTCGGTATAATCATAGCCGTAGTCGAAGTTTTGGCCGTCCCCGGCCACGAAATACGCCACCCAGTTGCCGGGGTACTCCCGCCTTTGGGTCCAGGCGCAGAATTCCCGCAATTTCTGCACATAGGCCGGGGTGAAGCGGGACGCCCCTTGAGCCCGGGCCTGCTCTTTTGGGATGGCGGCCAAGTCCTGGGCGTTGAGATCATAAATCATCCGGCCCACGTCTGCCGCACTCAGGCCGGCGGCCCGCATCGGCCCGTAAAACGCGGCATACCACCCGGCAATGGGAATGTTTTGAATAACCCGGTTCTTCGCTCCCCCGACCTCCGGCAACAGGGGCAGCAAATCCCGGAAGCGGGCCGCGGCCAAGCGACAGATGGTCCCGGCCAGGTTGGCTCCATATTTGGCCCCCAGGTATTCCCGGGCCCCGGCGTTGGTCTCCCGGAAGGCCTGAAGCAACTCCTCCCGGTGGGCCAGGTAGTAGTTGCCGGTTTTGTCGCCTTTAGCCTTTGCCGTCAAAGTGGCCCTAAGGGACCCGGGCCACAGGCAGCAGGCCGAAGTGGTGAGGGCCAGGGTCACAAAATCCCGGCGGGACAGTTCTCTTGCCCGGCGCTCAGTCATAATTTAACCCTCAAAGAGTTAACCGCATCAGACCAGGGGTGACATGGAAAGATATAAAATTCCGCGGCTTCC
>JAQTXE010000010.1:0-20092 GCA_028688935.1 Syntrophales bacterium | reverse complement strand
CTGCCCCTCGGCCAGCTTAAGTCTTTCTCATACTGGCGCGTGGCCCAAAAGACCGGAAAGGCCCGAAAAAGGAAGGAGCCACGTGTCTCATGCCTTAAGACCCTGTGGCCCCTTATTGATCCAGCCAAAAGCTGAAAGCTAATTTCGCAGCGTCTCGATCACGTTGCCTTGTCTGTCGGCAATGGTGAGCTCCACGGCCACACCGCCGTCCAGGCGGTGCGTGGCGCAGCTCAGTCACGGATCGTAGGCGCGTATGGCCATTTCCACCTTGTTCAAGATGCCCTGGTCATACGTGCCTTCCTTGATGAACTCCTTGGCGGCCTGTTCCACCGACATATTCATGGCCGCGTTGTTGTGGGTGGTGCCGACGATGAGGTTGATCTTGGTGATCAACCCCTGGGCGTCGCACTCGTAATCGTGAATCAGGGTGCCCCGGGGGGCTTCCACGCAGCCCACGCCCCGGGCGGCCCGGGGAGTAATGGGCACCCGGATCTCGGTGCCGGTGATTTCCGGGTCCTCCAGGAGCTGCACCGCGGTCTCCGCACACTGCAGAAGTTCGATGAGGCGGGCGTAGTGGTACAGGAGGGTAAAGTGCGCCGGGCGGCCGAACGCGGCCCGGAACTCCTCCAGTTCCTTCTGGGCCAGGGGAGTGGCCATCTTGTCGGCCACATTGATGCGGGACAAAGTGTTGGTGCGGTAAACCCCCACCGGGGTGTCCAGGGACATGTTGAGCTTGCCCCACTTCTTGGCATAGGGGAACTTCTGGTAGGACCAGGGCTCCACAAATTCGCCCAGATAATCGGTATACTGATCGTAGGCGAAATCTTCATACTTGCCGTCGGGGTCCATCAGCCGCAGCTTGCCGTCGTAGAAGTCCAGGGCCCCGTCCTCGGTGACCGTCCCCAGGTATCCCACCTTGATGACGCCGATGGATTTGATGGCGTCCAGGTATTTAGGGAAGACGTTTTCCTTGGCGAACTGCAAGGAGAACTTGGAGAACTCCAGGAGTTCCTGGGCCTGGGGGAGAATCTTCTGGCGCTCGGCCTCGGTCATGGGTTTGCTCACCCCGCCGGGCACGGAGAAGGTGGGGTGGATGGCCCGGCCAGCGAAGCCTTCGATGATCTGGGCCCCCAGGTGGCGCATGTGCACTACCTGTTTGGCGATCTCCGGCGCGGCCTGGACGATGCCGATGACGTTGCGCACGGAATAGTCGGCGTCGGGGCCGATGACGAAGTCCGGGGCCGCCAGGAAGTAAAAATGCAGGATCTTGTCGCTGACGTAGGCGATGCTCTGCATCAACCGCCGCAGTTTCACCGCGGTGGGCGGGGGGGTCACTCCGAAACAGGCGTCCGCGGCCTTGCAGGAGGCCAGGTGATGGGCCCAGGGACAGATGCCGCAGATGTGACAGACTGTCCGGGGCATCTCTTCCACCGGCCGTCCTTCGCAGAACTTTTCAAAACCCCGCAAGGTCTGGACGTACAATTTGGTGTCGGCTACGTTGCCGGCGTCATCCAGGGTGATGGACACCTTGGCGTGGCCCTCGATGCGGGTCACCGGCTGAATATTAATGACTTTTCCCATAGTTGCCGCCTCCTTATCTCGCCGGCCGCGCCGGGATCACCGTCAGGACCTTATGGCCGCCGATGTAACGGTTCATCATGGCCCGCCGATCCACCAAGGTTTTGGGGTCCAGGCCCACCGAGGTCAAGGCCCCCATCATTTCCACCATGGGCCGGGCCCCTTTGCGGATGGGGCCGAAACAGCCCCGGCAGGGGGTCCGGGCCTGAATGCACCGGGGCACGCTGGTTTTGCCGGCGCAGCCCGCCAGGGTCACCGGTCCCATGCAGAGGAAGCCCTGTTCATTGATGCAGCGCATCTTCTCCAGGCCCTCTTCCGGGTTGAATTCCATGTTTTGCAGCCAGCGCTTCACCGGACCGCCGCCGGATTTCTGCTCCCGGATCACCGGGCAGGTGTCGCAGACGCTACGCTCCGGCAGGCTCCAGGAGGTTTTGCCGCCCAACAGGGCGAGGAGGGCGTCGGCGATCCAATCGGGGTGGGGAGGGCAGCCGGGGATGGCAACGTCCACCTTCACCACTTCATCCACCGCGGCGCAGGTGGGAGTCCACTTGGGGACATTGGGGTCTGCCGGGTCGGGAGCAGGCTCGGTGGTAACGCAATCCCGGAAAACCTTGTCGAAGACTTCTTCATTCTTGAACATGTTGGCCTGGGCCGGCACGCCGCCGTAGCAGGCGCAACTACCCAGGGAGATGAGAAACTTGACTTTCTTCCTGATCTCTTCCAATTCGTGTTTCTGTTCTTCATTGCGCACGCCCCCGGAGACGATGCCCACTACAGCCTCGGGGATCTCCATGGTGGTGCCGTCGCCCAGTTGCCCGTAGAACTTATGATCCACCAGCGCGGTAATGTGCGCAAATTCCAATTGGGGCAACAGGTCCAGGAGCGCGTCTCCAATATTAAGTATGGAGATCTCGCAACCGGAGCAGGCGTTCAACCAATCTTCCACTACTTTCACCGCCATCGCTCTCCCTCCTTTAAATTAGGGGCCGGTAGGCGGCTCCTGCCCAGCCGCTCCTCGACCGTCAGCCTTGCCCATCAACCTTCTGCTTTTTCCGCCGTCACTACCCGGCGGGAATAAACCAGGTATTGGCCCTCCTCCACGAACATCCGGGTTTCAAAGCCGTCCTTCTCATAGCCGTGCATCACCTGCTCGGCCTCTGCCTCGGTGGGATAGGCGCCGCCATCCCACATGAATTTTTTGCCTTCCATCTTCCGGGCTAATGGGATATCCATCCTTTAATTCCTTATAATTGGTAGCCTCAGGCTTTCGACTGAAACCTAAGCGAAAACGGGGAAAAGGTGAAGAGGGTAAAAGGGTAAAAAACTAATATTGTTGTTCTGACCTTTTCCCCTTTTTACCTCTTCCCCTTTTAACCTTTTAACCCCTCGTGCTATACGGGCTCGGCCCCAACTCCCGCAGGGTCTCGGTCATCTCCGTCATCACGTCCGCGAACTTCTGGGCCTCGCTGGACGCAATCCACTCCAGCCGGAAGCGCTCCGGCTCCAGACCGAAGTCTTCCAGCATCATGTCAATTCCTTCCGCTCTGCTTTGGGCTTTTTTATTACCTTCCAGGTAATGACATTCGCCCAGGTGTCACCCGCAGACCAGGACGCCGTCCGCCCCCTTGGTGAGGGCGTCGATGACCAGGTTGGGGTGGACCATGCCGGAGCACATCACCCGGATGATGCGGGCGCTGGGAGGGTACTGAATCCGGGACACTCCGGCCAGGTCCGCCCCGGCGTAGGAACACCAGTTGCAGCAAAAGGCGATGATCCTGGGTTCGTATTGGTCTTCCATGGTTTTGGGCCGTCTCCTGAGGTTCTTGCGGTTTAAAAGCGTTTGATTACTTTCCGGTTCTTGCGGGCCCGCTGTCAGCTTTCAGCGGTCAGCTATCAGCTAAAAAAACAGTTTCCCAGTTTTGTCTTACCTTCATAAAAGCTGTAAATCCCCTCCCCCTTGAGGGGGGAGGGTTAGGGTGGGGGTGGCGTCTTTTGGGCTGATTACAGCTAATTGCCCAAGCCGCCTCCCTACCCACTAGTCCACTCCGTATTTAAAACTTATCTTTTTCAACAGGGTGGCTTTCACCGGGCAGTCTCCCGCCACCTCCAACAAGGCGTCCCGCTGCGCTTGCGTCAAGTTGCCCTCTAGTTCCACTTCATAGCCGAAAATCGCTTCCCCGGGGCGGCTGCGGTCCAATTGCACTTTGGCAGACGCTCCCGTGAGGGGAATGCCGTGTTTGCCGGCATACTTCCGCACAGTAATATTAATGCAGGTAGCCAGGGCCGCCTCCAGCAGGTTGTGGGGCCAAAAACCGCCGCCGCTGCCGCCTTTTTCCCTGGTGGTGTCGGCCAGCGCGGTATGCTCCCCGTCGGAAAACGGGGTGCAGTAAGCCGGTTCTTTACTGCCGGCAATGATCATGGGCGTCCTGTAGGGTGCTATTACGCACCATTTTTTCAGCAAACATTCCGTAGGGTGGGCGTCTCGCCCGCCCAGTAACCCGCATAGGCTGGAAAGCCTGTGCCACCGCTTTGGGCGAACGCAAGGTTCGCTACAGGTGTGTCTGTATTTCTGCTTACCGCTTACTGCTCACTCAAATCAACCCCAGTGCCGCCTCCACCTGGGCGCTGAGTTGCTCCGGCGTGAATCCGGCCACGTAAATGCCCTGTTTGGGACAGGTGGCCATGCAGGAGCCGCAGCCCTTGCATTGGATGGGGTTGACCTCCACCGTCTTCTTGATGCCACCGTCCTTCATGTATTCGATCAGAGTGATGGCCGCAAAAGGACAGGTGTCCACGCAGAAGGCGCAGCCGTCGCAATTTTCGTCGATGGGGTTGGAGATGATGGACTCTAACTGCAAAAAATCCCGGGAAAGAATGGTGTTGGCCCGGCTCGCGCAGGCCAGGGCTTCGGCCACCGACTCCTGCATGGGCTTGGGATAATGGCAGAGCCCGGCCATGAAAATCCCTTCGGTGGCGGCCTCCACCGGCTTGATCTTGGCATGGGCCTCGGTGAAGAAGCCCTCGGCGTTCAAAGGGATTTTGTAGAGTTCGGCCAACGGCGCGTTCTGGTGCGGGATGATGGCCGTGGCCAGGGTGAGGAGATCCACGTGCAGGCTTACCGGGCGGTCCAGGACCTGATCCGTCACCGTAATCTTCAGGCGGCCGCCGTCTTCTTCCACCACCGGCGGATGCAAGCGGCGGAAGCGGATGAAGACGATCCCCAATTCCCGGGCCCGCTCGTAAAGGAGCTCCCGCTCGCCATAGGTCCGCATATCCCGATAGAGGACATAGACGTCCATCTCCGGGTTCAGGACCTTCAGCTTAATGGCGTTTTCCACGGAATGGGCGCAGCAGACCTTGTTGCAATACGGGCGCTCCGGAGAACGGGAGCCCACGCACTGGATAAAAGCCGCGGCCTGGGCCGTCTTCAGGCGTTCGCTCTTCTCCATGATCAACCGGTCCAGATCCAGGGACAGGAGCACATTGGAATTCTGCTTATAAAGGTATTCCCCTTCCGGCCGGTAGGGCGAGCCGCCGATGGCGATGACCACGATGCCGTGGTTGATGGCCTCGCCGGTGGTGAGCTTGGAGGTGAAATTCCCCACCACCCCGGTAACGCCGTCGACAATGGCATTATAGTGAATGCTGATCTTCTCGTGGTTGAGCACCTTTCTTAAGAGCGCGTCCAACCGGGGCTTTACCAGCCCCCCCCGCCAAGTGGTGTGCAGCTTCAGGGCGTTGCCCCCCAGCTTATCCTTGCGTTCCACCAGGTGCACTTCGTAGCCCTGGTCCGCCAGCCCTAAGGCCGCGGTGCACCCGGCCGCGCCGCCGCCGATGACCAGGGCCGCGCGGTTGACGTCCACGGTGATGTACTCCAGAGGCGTCAGCAGCCGGGCCTTGGCCACCGCCATGTTCACCAGATCCTTGCATTTTTCCGTAGCCAGGACCGGTTCGTTCTGGTGCACCCAGGTGCACTGGTTGCGGATATTGGCCATCTCAAAAAGATACTTGTTGAGGCCCGCGCCCCGGAGCATGTCCTGGAAGATGGGGGCATGGGTGGAGGGGCTGCAAGCCGCCACCACCACCCGGTTCAACCCGTGCTCCTTGATCATCTCCATCATCTGGGCCTGGGCGTCCTGGGAGCAGGTGAAGAGATTGTCCTGGGCATAGGCCACGTCGGGGATGTCCTTGGCATACTCGACGATGGCGGGCACGTCCGCCACCCCGCCGATGTTCAGGCCGCAATTGCAGACAAAGACCCCTACCCGGGGCAGCTGGCCGGTGAGGTCTTGTTCCGGGGGAAAGACCTTTTCCTTGAGCATGGTGCCCCGGGCGGCGGCCAGGGCCCGGGTGGCCGCGGCCGCGGCCGCGCTCCCTTCCATCACCGACTGGGGGATGTCCTTGGGGCCGTTGAAGGCGCCGCAGGAGAAGATCCCTTCCCGGAAGGTGGAGGTGGGCTCAAAGCAGGAGGCCTCCACGAAGTTGCTGGGACTTAGGGGAATCTCCAGTTTTTCCGCCAGGTCCACCACGTCCGGGGGCACCACCATGCCCACGGAGAGCACCACCGCGTCGAAGATTTCATCTTTGATCTCGCCGTGTTCGGTGACGTAGCGGACCTCCAGGTCGCCGTCGTGGCCCGCGGGCAAGACCGAATGGACCCGGGAGCGGATGAGCCGGGCCCCCTGGTCCTTGATTTTGACGCAGTATTTTTCAAAGTCCTTCCGGGGGGTACGCATATCCATGAAGAATAAAGCCATGTCCAGGTCCGGGCCGATGTGTTCCCGGGCGACGATGGCCTGCTTCAGGGAGACCATGCAGCAGAAATTGGAGCAGTAGGGGTGCTCCCCTTCCCGGTGGCTGCGCATGCCCACGCAGTGAATCCAACCGATCTTCTTGGGCTCCTTGCCGTCGGAGCGCCGTTCCACGTGACCGTGAGTGGGGCCGCCGGGGGAGAGAATCCGCTCGAACTCCAGGCTGGTGTAAACGTTGGGGTATTTGCCGTAGCCGTAAGCGCTCAGATGGCTGGGGTCGAAGGTCTGGAAGCCCGGCGCCATGATGACGGAACCCACTTCCACCTTGACCTCCTCCTCTTGCTGCCCGTAGTCGATGGCCCCGGCCGGGCAGGCCTCGGCGCAGACCCCGCAATCCCCGGTGAGGAAATGGATGCAGTTGCTGCTGTCGATGGTGGGCTCTTTGGGCACCGCCTGGGGGTAAGTCTTATAGATAATGCCCCGCCGGGTGAGACCGGCGTTGAACTCGGAGAGCTTGGGTCTGGGGGTTTTGCCGCTGATCTTGCCGATGTCCGCAAAATGTCCGGTGGGGCAAACAAACTGGCAGGCCCCGCAGGTGCGGCAGACTTCGGAAAATTCCCCAAAGGGGGTGGTTACCTGGCGCTTGCCGCCCCGGCCCATGATGCCGATGGCCCCTACGTGCTGCAGTTCGTGGCAGGTGCGGACGCACTTGCCGCACAAAATGCAGTCGCTGTCGCCCTGGGGGAAACTGGGGGCCTCCAGGCCCAGGGAGTGGGCGATCTCCGCCAGCACCGGCACCGTGGGGCACCGGGACCAGAGGAGGTCGATGACCAGGCGGCGGCCTTCCAGCACCTCTTCGGTGTCGGTATAGACCGTCAGCCCTTCGGCCACCGGGTAGGTGCAGGACGCGGTGAGCTGGGTGCGGTTGCCCTGGGTCACTTCCACCACGCAGAGGCGGCAGCCGCCGTAGGGCTTGACCCCTTCATAATCGCAGAGAGTGGGGATGATGATCCCCATCTGGCGCGCGGCTTCGAGAACCGTGGTCCCCTCGGGGACTTCTGTCTGCCGGTCGTTGATGGTGAGATTGATCATGCTCTTTACCTTAAAATCAATTCACTTGTTATATGTTAATAATGTCTAAGGAACTTATCTTAAGCCAAATATAATGTGGAACAGCCGCCCCCGGCTGTTCCTCTATGGGAAGCTTTTCCCCTCCCCCCATTCCCGCCAGAGCCACGGGTAATCGTCTTCGTTAATGACTAACCCTTTCCGGACCGGGTTCTCACAAATGTAATCCACCTTGCTGCCGACCTGTTCATCAGACCGCAAGATATGATCAAAAGATTCATCCTGCCAGACCGGACCACGGCGAGCCAGGGCTTTGTTTATGCTGTGTGCAGAAGCACCCTTAAAACCATTCATAATTTCAGCCAGACCAAATGGGTTCCCATCTTCATCATTCAAATGAGTAAGGATCATATGCACATGGTCCGGCATCACCACTACCCCATGGACCTGTAATTTAATCCCATGGTCATGTAAGCAATGCTTTAATACCATGGAGCGAACTGTCTCAGGAAGTTGCCATCGTTTATAAGTCGCAAAGGTAACAAATAGTGGTTTATCCTCTGCCTGAAGATGAGGCAAAGTGCGGCGGTATTCGAATCTTGCCGGTTTTGCCTTGGGAACTATTTTTCCTTTTACAGGAACAGCCGGGGGCGGCTGTTCCACATTATTTTTTTTCTTCTTTTTTGAGAGTTTCCACAGAAACCTCTCACATAATTATAGTTAGTCAGTATTAATACCAGAAGAAATTAATTTTCCTTTTATTCCACGACAATCGCGTCAAATTTGCATTTCTCATAGCAAGTGCCGCACTTGATGCACTTTTCCTGCAGGATCTCGTGCACCACCTTCTTGGCCCCGGTAATGGCCTCCACCGGGCATTTCAGGCGGCAGAGCTGGCAGCCGATGCAATTGTCCGGGACCACCCGGTAGGTGATGAGTTCCTTGCATACGTGCGCGGGGCACTTCTTGGCCCAGATGTGGGCCTCGTATTCATCCCGGAAGTACTTGATGGTGGAGAGCACCGGATTAGGCGCGGTCTGGCCCAGGCCGCACAGGGACATCTTCTTGATCACCCGGCTCAACTTCTCCAGCTTCTCGATGTCCCCTTCCTGGCCCCGGCCGGCGGTGACCTCCTCCAGCATCTCCATGAGCCTCAGCGTCCCTTCCCGGCAGGGGGTGCACTTGCCGCAGGACTCGTCCTTGGTGAAGTCGATGAAGTACTTGGCCACGTCCACCATGCAGTCCCGTTCGTCCATGACGATCATGCCGCCGGAGCCCATGATGGAGCCCAAGGCCCCCAGGGACTCGTAGTCCATCGGCGTGTCCAGGAACTCTTCCGGGATGCAGCCCCCGGAAGGCCCCCCGGTCTGCACCGCCTTAAAGGCCCGGCCCCCGGCGATGCCGCCGCCGATCTCGTAGATCATCTCCCTTAAGGTGATGCCTAAGGGAATCTCCACCAGTCCGGTGTTGTTCACTTTGCCCACCAGGGCGAAGACCGTGGTGCCTTTGCTGGTTTCACTGCCGAAGCCCGCGTACCACTCCGCCCCCCGGGCCATGATGGGCGCAATGTGGGACCAGGTCTTGACGTTGTTGATAATGGTGGGCCTGCCCCACAGCCCGCTCTGGGCCGGAAAGGGCGGCCGGGGACGGGGTTCGCCCACTTTGCCTTCGATGGAGGCGATGAGAGAAGTCTCCTCCCCGCAGACAAAGGCGCCAGCACCTTTGCGGATTTTGAGCTTAAAGGAAAAAGGGGTGCCGAAGATGTTGTCCCCCAAAAGGCCCAAATCCTCAGCCTGCTTAATGGCGATCTGCAAGCGGTGGATGGCCAGGGGGTATTCCGCCCGGCAGTAGACGTAGCCCTGGGAGGCGCCGATGGCATAGGCGCCGATGGCCATGCCCTCGATCACCGCGTGGGGGTCGCCCTCCAGGATGCCCCGGTCCATGAAGGCCCCCGGGTCCCCTTCGTCGGCGTTGCAGATAATGTACTTGAGGTCGCCTGCGGCCTTCCGGCAGAACTCCCACTTGACCCCGGTGGGAAAGCCGGCGCCGCCCCGGCCCCTGAGCCCCGAGTCCTTGACCTGGGCAATCACTTCTTCGGGTTGCATGCCGGTGAGCACCTGATGGAGAGCGGTGTAGCCGCCCCGGCCGATATATTCCTCGATGCGCTCCGGGTGGATGTAGCCACAGTTCCTCAGCGCAATCTTCACCTGTTTCTTAAAGAAAGGCAGCTCTTCGTATTTGGGGACATCCCCCGGCAGTTCCGGGGGGTGAGGGTTGGCGTAGGTCTTCTTGGTGCCCTCCACCAGGAATTCTTCTTGGTCGATGCGGCAAAGCACGTTCTCCCCGAAGAATTCCCCGGCGTTCAGGGCCTCCACCAAAGCTTCCGCCTTCGCCGGGGTCATGGTGGCGTAGCTCACTCGCACCTTTTTGGGATAGACCACGTCCACCAAGGGCTCCTGCTGGCAAAAACCGATGCAGCCGGTCATCTCCAGGACCGCATCCATTTTCAGGGCGGCGATCTTGTCTTCCAGGGCCTTATAGACCTTGTCCGCGCCCGCGGAGATGCCACAGGTGGCCATGCCCACCATGATCTTGATTTTGCCAGGGTAGGTCTGCTGTAAACCTTTTTCTTTAATCTTTTGTAACTGCTCCAGGCTGGTCAACTTCATAGGTTTGCCGTCTTGGTATAGGAATCAATGATTTTTCCCACCTGGCCCGGGGTCAGGCGTCCGAAAGTATCGTCCCCCACCCGCATGGCCGGGGCCAGGGCGCAGCAGCCGATGCAACGCACCACCTCCAGGGTAAAGAGCATATCCTCGGTGGTTTCCCCGTGCTTGACGCCCAGCTTCCGCTCCAGCTCCGCCAAAATCCGGGGGGAGCCTTTGACGAAACAGCCGGTGCCCAGGCAGACGTTGATGATGTGCTGGCCCCGGGGCACCAGGCTGAAGGCGTTATAAAAACTGGCCACCCGGAGAATTTCCGACAGGGGGGTCTGCAGTTCCTGGGAGAGGTGCTCCAGCGCCGGGCGGGGCAGCCACCTAAAGTGGCTGTTGATGTCCAGGAGAATGGGGAGCAGGTTGCCGGGCTCGTCCCGATAGAGGTCGATGATCTCGGCCACCACGGCCTCATCGGTGGCCTGGGCGTAGGCGCTACGGGCCTTGGCCTCCTCCTCCGGAGGCAGCTGCACCTCGTAGCGGATGGGGCAGGCCTCGGCGCAGACCCCGCAGCCGGTGCACTTGTCCTTGTCCACGTAGCGGGGTTGCTGGGAAAAGGTAACCTGCAGATTGCCCGGATCGCCGGTTACGTCCCGGACTTCGGACAGGGTATGGATTTCGATGTTGGTGTGCCGGCCGACCTCGACCAGCTTGGGGGAAATTACTCACATGGCGCAGTCATTGGTGGGGAAGGTCTTGTCGATCTGGGCCATTTTGCCGCCGATGGCCGGGCTTTTTTCCACCAGGTGGACGTAATACCCGGAGTTGGCCAGATCCAGGGAGGCCTGTATGCCGGCGATGCCGCCCCCCACCACCATGACTGAGCCCAACACTTTCTCGCCCATAAGGCTTTCTCCAATTCCTTTGGCATCCGAGAGGCTTACCCGCCACCAGGGACATAGCTATCCCCCTTATGGCGGATTGAGTCCGAAGGATTTTTCTGCGATGCTTTCTATGAAGAATTCCAAAAAGTATTAAAATGCTATATCCATGCCAATCTTTTTAAAAAGATTTTGGCAGGGGAAGCCGGTTTAGAGCGCATGGCTGTTGCATATGCGAACAGGCCCATATGAACATATTTTCTAAATCTCGTCAACCCCAAACTCTGTCCATAATCTTTTCTATAAAGGGCTGCGTCTCAACTGCCATGCGAGTATAACCGCCCCACCATGGGTAAAAAGGTTCCTTGCATAACCTGCCGATAATGAATACACTGTGGCCGGTTGGGGGAGATTTGTCTCTTGCGGCTTTGTGCAGCTAAGAACAATAGGGGCCTACATTTTTCCCGGGAGGAAACCGATCTTGCATGAATACGGGCTGATGGAGGAAGTGGTCAAGAGTCTGCTGGCCAAGCTGGAGGACCCGGCGGTGGACACTGAGGGTGCAGAGATGGAAGTGGTCCTGAAGGTGGGAGCCCTGGCCATCCACTCCGCGGCCGCCACCCGCCAGGCCTTTGAGGTCCTGGTCAAAGGCACCAAACTGGATAAATCCCGCCTCAACCTGATCGTCGAACCCCTCATTCTCTCCTGCGCCGGCTGCGGCTTTCAGGGCTCCCTGCCCGAAGGTGCGGTGGACCCCCACGAACACCTGCCCCTGGCCCCCTGCCCCCAGTGCGGCGCCATCTCCCCGGTCACCGGCAGCCGGGGCGTGGAATCCATTGAGCTGGTTTTGGATTGATGATTTCACCGCAGAGGAGCGGAGGACGCAGAGGGTCACAGAGAATAGAAATTTTCCCTGGTAAGGCCAGGGCAAACATTCTTTTCCTCTGTGTATCTCTGCGTCCTCTGCGTCTCTGCGGTGAAGTATTTACTTGTGGGCGTGGGCATTCATGAAGGTGCGCAGGATAGCATTGATCCTGGTCTGGTAACCGGGCTGCTGCCGGAACCAGGCGAGCAAATCGGCGTCAAGCCGGATGGTGATAACTTCCTTGCGCCGGGGCATGACCACCTTGGCGTCCTCCCAAAACGCCTCATCCGTAGGATGCGCGTCCGGATCGGCTTCAACCGCGGCATGCATGGCCGCATCGCTCATCTGGCGCAGCCTGTCCCAGTCCGTGCCGCGCTTAGCCTTCAATTTTTTGCCAGTAGACGCGTCTTTCATGAGGTTCAGACTTTTTAAGGCTGCAAGGCCTCGCTCACAGCCTGAGGATTGCGGGCAATCACGGTGAGATAAGCGCGCGCCGCGGCATCGGGTTCCTTCCGGTTCTGTTCCCAATCGCGCAGCGTGCCGAGGGGGATGTGGAAACGCGCCGCAAACTCTTCCTGGCTGAGGCCCAGCGCCCGGCGAATGATCTTCACTTGTGGGGTTCGCTTCAGCCGTCCTTCATTCTCGGGAGTTATGGGTTGCGCATCGGGGTCTCTCAAGGCCGCGGCATGACACTCTTCTTCCGTCATGGCGTCAAAGCGCTGCCAGTCATGCTCAGGTGGCGTTTTCTTCGTGGTATCTTCGTCTTTCATGCGGTTCGGCTCTCCTGGCTGAGATAATGCGTTCCCCCTCCCCCTTCTACCTAAAAATCCCTACAAAACAACGCTGATGTTAAAGAATATTTTTTAACGGTATAAAAAATAAAGTGCTACCGAAATAATATTAATCCATACAGGAGAAGAATAATCGATGTCTTGTACTATTGCAGACAACCTACATCTTATTGGAATTGAAACTGTAGCTTTATAATAAATGCTTCCTGTTGGCTCACCATCTTCGTCATGCCATTCAGCAGATTCAAGTTTGGCTGAAGCTCTCCCTCCAAAGAACTTAGGAAATATTTTTGGAAAATCATCAACGTATTGCTGAACTCTTTTTTTATCATCATCCCAGATACGCGATTCAACATCTTTTATTTTTCCAAGATGCAAATATAAATGTGGAACTTTGATTTTCCCTTTTCTAACTCGTATCTCCCCAAATAGACCTTCAATAGCATCCCTCCTTAGGCGGTAAGGACTAATCTTAAGCATGAACCCATAATAGTAAAAGCTTAGGGCCGAATATATTGATGCTATAACTATACCAATGGGAAACCATTCCGGCCTTGATACATTAAAGTTGAAACCAACAATTTAAATTCCTGAATTTGGTTTTAATGATATTCCTGCGAGAGAGTAGGTAAGTAAGACAAGTCCAATAGTAAGGCCAAATCTTCTTAATTTTTCTATTCCTTGGCCATACATTAAATTTACCTTCAATAAAAAAGAGTACTTGATTTATACCACGTATAGCAATTTTGGTATGATGTATAGAAAACTATCTACCCATATTTGTTTACTCATAACCACGAGATCGTTAACGAAGTCTTTACTAATCGATAGTCACTACATTCTGCTGTATATATTAAAAAAATATCTGTTCGATTAATTGTGGGGAAGGTTAGGGATCGCCGATTTCTAACCCGCCCCCATAATCTTTTACCTCTTCCCCTTCTGCTGAATCTTGGCCCAGGGGTCTTTTAGCGTCACCGTGCGGTTGAAGACCGGCGCGGCCGGGGTGGAATCTTTGGCGTCCACGCAGAAGTAGCCCAGCCGCTCGAACTGGAAGAAGTCTCCGGGCCGGGCCGCGGCCAAAGACGGCTCCAGGCGGCAATTTTGCAAGACCTCCAGGGAGTTGGGGTTTAAATCCGCCCGGAAATCCCCTTCATGTCCCTCACCCGGCGCGGGCTGGGTGAAGAGGCGGTCGTAAAGGCGCACTTCCGCGGTTACGGCCTGGGCCGCGGCCACCCAGTGGAGGGTGGCCTTAACCTTGCGGCCGTCCGGGGCCTGGCCGCCTTTGGTTTCCGGGTCGTAGGTGCAGCGCAGTTCCACCACCTTGCCGGTGTCGTCTTTCACCACCCCCACACACTTGAGGAAATAGGCATAGCGCAGCCTGACCTCCCGGCCCGGGGCCAGGCGGAAGAATTTTTTCGGGGGCTCCTCCAGAAAGTCTTCTTCTTCAATATATAGCTCCCGGGCAAAAGGCACCTTGCGGGTCCCCAGGGACGGGTCTTCGGGGTTGTTTACCGCGTCCAGCTCCTCCACCTGTCCTTCCGGGTAGTTCTCGATGACCACCTTCAGGGGTCTAAGCACCCCCATCACCCGGGGCGCGCGGCGGTTTAAATCTTCCCGGACACAGTATTCCAACAGCGCCAGGTCCACGATGTTTTCCCGGCGGCCCACCCCGATCTTGTCGCAAAAATTGCGCACGGCCTCCGGGGTATAGCCCCGGCGGCGCATGCCTGAGAGGGTGGGCATGCGGGGGTCGTCCCAACCCCGAACCAAACCTTCGTTCACCAACTGCAGGAGTTTGCGCTTGCTCATCACCGTATAGCTTAAGTTGAGGCGGGCAAACTCGTATTGATACGGCCGGTAGGGCACCGGCAGGTTGTCCAGGGTCCAATCATAGAGGGGCCGGTGGTCTTCAAACTCCAGGGTACAGATGGAATGGGTGATCCCCTCCTGGGCGTCGGAGATGGGGTGGGCATAGTCGTACATGGGATAGATGCACCACTTATCCCCGGTGCGGTGATGCTCCGCGTGCAGGATACGATAGAGCACCGGGTCCCGCAGGTTCAAATTGGGAGAAGCCATGTCGATCTTGGCCCGGAGCACCCGGGCCCCGTCCGGAAATTCCCCGGCCCGCATGCGCTCAAACAGGTCCAGGTTTTCGGCTGCTGGCCGTGTCCGGTAGGGGCTGTCTTTGCCGGGCTGGGTTAAGGTGCCCCGGTATTCCCGGATCTCCTCGGCGCTCAGGTCGTCCACGTAGGCCTTGCCATCCTTGATTAAATGCAGCGCGCACTGGTAGAGTTCCTCGAAGTAATCGGAGGCGAAATAGAGGCGCTCCCCCCAGTCGAACCCCAGCCAGCGCACGTCCGCCTGGATGGATTGGACGTATTCTTCTTCTTCCTTGGTGGGGTTGGTGTCGTCGAACCGGAGGTTGCACACCCCCCCGAACTCCTGGGCTACCCCGAAATTGAGACAGATGGACTTGGCGTGGCCGATATGCAGGTAGCCGTTGGGCTCCGGGGGAAAGCGGGTCATCACCCGGCCCTCGTTCTTTCCGGCCTTCAGGTCGTCGCTGATGATCTGGCGGATGAAATCCAGGGGTGGAGTGCTCTCAGGGGCACACATATGCTCATCTCCGGTAGACAAAGACAAAAGCCTCGTGGTTAATATCGATAATCAGGTTGCCTCCCCGGTTTAGGGCGTAGAGCAACCAGGTGGGCAGTTCTTCCCCGCAGCAGGCCACGTCGGGGGAGTGCCGGCCCCTCGCCCGGTCGAACCAGGACAAGAGCATGGGCTCCCCGCAGAGCTCCCGGGCCCGTTGGTCCGCGGCCTGCTTGGCCCTAAGGAAATCCAGGGCCTCGTCCTCGATGGCCAGATCCACCGGGTCAGGGAGCATCTCCCGGGTCAGGGGAGGGCATACGTTCATAACGCCTCCTCTTTGGGGTTACAGCCGCGACGGTTACCCCGGCCGGCAGCCTCCCCGGTCTAAGGAAAAGTGACTTCCTCTTCCGGCAACTCCATCTCCCCGGGAATTTCCGTGAAGGGGAAGGGCCGCAGGTTTTCGTTCAGGCTGATGAACCGCCAGACCCGGTAACCGTAACTGATCACTTTATTGGCGAAGACCCGGACCGGCTCGCTGTGCTGCAAAGTAATCAAGAGGTAAACATACTGGAACAGGGTCGTCAAGACGATGGTGGCGTTGACGATGCCGTTGATGGGCAGAAAAAGCACGGTAATGAGCAGGCGCCTGACAATCTGGCCCCGGTCGACGCCGGTCTGCGGTTGGCCGTTCATAATGCCTCCTGGTTTGATGGTAACAACAGTCTCCCACCTGAATACTAACCAAATATATGGTGCAGCGGAAGAATTTGCAAGGCAAGGAAATAAGCCGGGGAGCTCCCGCCTGGGCCCGGGCTTTTCCGGCGGTGCGGCTCCTTTGCTGGCGGCCCCCCGCTTCCCGGGGCGACTTCTCCGGCTACCCCCTTCCTTTTATGGACATTTTGTCTTAGATTATCATATTATGGCCTCTTGACGGGTGGGTTGGCTCCCTCCCCGATCCTGTGGCCGACTGGCAATCGAAATGTCATTTTTTTGGGCGCGTCTCCTTGGGCGCCCTGATCTGGGCGGGCACCAGGGCCCGTCTCTGCAGAGATATATTTATGTTTTAAGGCAATAAGGAGAGGTGTCAATGGAAGCCAAAACCAAGGGCGCGGGGCAACTTCTGGAACCGGAGACTATCATTGCGGGGTTGTTGCAGGGGGAAAGCCCCATTTGCATGGAAAGGCGGGCCTACCAGCCCCCTTTATGTCCGGCGCTTAAAGGCGTGGGCGCCACCCGGCCGTTGGACCACGCGGAGCTGGAGGTCCTGAAGGTGGCCCGGGAGGAACTGCCCTTTGTCAGCCAAAATAAGCTCCTGGAAGTCGTTCCCTCCCAGGAAAAGCCCCTCTGGGACGGGCCCCGGAACATCGGCATCGTCCTCTCCGGCGGCCCGGCCCCCGGGGGCCACAACGTTATTGCCGGGCTCTTCGAGGCCGCCAAGAGCGCCCACCCGGAGCACCGGGTCCTGGGATTTTTAGCCGGCCCCAAGGGGATCATGATCAACAAGCACGTGGAAATCACCCAGGAAATGGTGGACCGCTACAAAAATTCCGGGGGCTTCCACATGCTGGGGACCGGCCGGGATAAGATCGACAATCCCCAGAAAATGGAGCAGTGCCGCCAAACTTGCTCCGAACTGAAACTCTCCGGCCTGGTGGTGGTGGGCGGCGACGATTCCAACACCAATTCGGCGTTTTTGGCGGAAAACATGCGGGATCTGGGGGTGCAGGTCATGGGCATCCCCAAGACCATCGACGGCGACCTCCAGGTACCGGGACTCTGCCAGATTCCCTTCGGGTATCATTCCGCCTGCCTGGCCTTCGCCACCGAGGTGGGTAACCTCAATTCCGACTGCAAGTCGGACCTCAAGTACTGGCATTTCAACCGCCTCATGGGCCGCAGCGCCTCCCACATCGCCCTGGAGGTGGCCTTCCAGACTCATCCCAACGTCATCCTCATCGGCGAAGAGATCGAGGAACGGGAGCTGACCATCCATAACGTGGTGCGCCTCATTGCCGACGTGGTGGTGGCCCGGGCCAACCTGGGGAAAAACTACGGCACCATCCTGATCCCCGAGGGCATCCTGGAATTCATCCATGAAATCAACGCTTTAATCATTAAGATCAGCCATATTATCGCGGTTTACAACCGGGAAGCCCACGAAGGTGAGACGTTCCACAACCTGCCCTTTGAAGACCAGGTGCAGCTCATCGACAATAACGACATCTGGCGGGACTATGACAGCCGGGTCTTTTTGGGCCTGCCTTCGGAGCTGCAACGGGGCTTGCTGCTGCCCCGGGACAGCCACGGCAATTTTCAATACGCCCAGGTGAACACGGAAAAAATCCTCTTGGGCATGGTGGCCACCTATTTGCGGAAACAGCGCTCCAAGGGCATTTATAAGGGCGCCTTCCGCACCCAGAACCATTATTACGGCTATGACGGCCGGGGCACCTTCCCCACCAAGTTTGACTGCGATTACACTTATAATCTGGGGCAGGCCGCCTTCAGTCTCCTGGCCAACGGGGCCACGGGCTATATGGCCTCCATCAAAGACCTGCACCTGCCGGTGGAGCAGTGGCAGCCCTTAGGGATTCCCCTGGCGCCCTTGATGCACCTGGAGGAGCGCACCGCCCGCCTGGAGTTGGTCATCCAGAAACAGAAGGTGGACCTGGAAAGCCCGGCCTTCAAGATTCTCGAAAAAGAACGGGTGAAATGGGCCATGGAGGACCACTACCGCTTTCCCGGCCCCATCCAGTTTCACGGCCTCTGCGCCGAGGAGAAACCCATCACCCTGATGCTTAATGTCTTGGGGGGGTATAGTTGATGGGGGGAGGGGCCAGGGGTTACAAAAAGAATTAACCGCCCTGATTACTGATTACTTAATATGCATCTTGGGGAGGCCGTCGGGCCCGCCGCCAGTTTGACGGGATCCGAACTCTCAAAATACTTGCAATCCCGGAGGCTGATGGTCATAATTTCGGGGGGGAACCTTATTCCCTTCCGGCCACAAAACTGGGGGATCGTCCAATGGCAGGACAGCGGCCTTTGGAGTCGCCGATCTAGGTTCGAATCCTAGTCCCCCAGCCAGAGTTTTTAAGGCTTTTCAATAGGTTAAAAAAGGGCACCCCTAATTTTCGGGTGTCCCCAGACTGTCCCCGCCTCTTAAAACTCCAGTTTTTCGTTTTCTTTTTTTCACCTCTTCATCCAACTCTGCTTCTATTTTTCTGGGCTAAGGATTGCTGCCTTTGGGTTGGCTTCCAGGGGTCGCGTTGCTCCTATAGGATAGCTTCGACAAAATCAGTTTTTTCATTTCTTCGACTTCCCCAGGTGGCGGTGCGCCCTCTGGGGATTTCTTTTTTGATCAGCCCGGAATAGGACCTGAAGCCCCATGAAGTGGTTTGAACACCAGGCGGATGCCGCCGAGAACAAAAAGATCAGGAAGATCGAAGCCTGGGGCGCCAGGCTCAATCCGGAACTCGGGGCCATGGCCGCGGTGGGCTGGTATTTCCGACTCCTGGAGGTGATCACCCGGCACGGACGGGTCTTCAGACTTCCCGGGGATTACGACTTGCCTCTTCTGGCCCAGGACCTCAGGACAAGCGAAGAAAACGTGACGCTATTTCTGAACCTCCTGGCAGAAATCAACGCCATAGACCGAGAGGCCTGGCAGGCCCGGGTCGTCTTCTGCCCCAAGCTGGCGAAACGGGCAGACCGCTACACCGAAGAAATGATCAAAAAGGAAGTCGACGCGCTCCTGGGGAGCTCGGAGAAAACCATAAGCTACGAGCTATACCGCACCATCGAGATGCTGGCGCAGCACCCCGATCCCCGCAAAAGAAATACTTATGGGCAGATTCTGCGCAGGCTTGAGAGCTTCTCCAGGCAGGCTCCGCGCAGTCTCGCAGAAGCGGAACATATCTTCACGGAAGCTGCACATATCTGTGCAGAGTCTGCACATATCTCCCCCTACCACACCACACCATCACCATCATCAGAAAGAGAGGCTAGCGCCTCTGTCGCCGGCCCGGCTGCACCGGTCGACGACGCGGCACCACCTCCAGAACCCGTTAGTTCGGTTGCAGTCGACCGCGGCGAGGCGGAGAACGAGCCGCAGCCGACCCAAAACAGATTCGGCCCCGCGATCCTGGTGAAGCTCTGGAACGACATGGGCTGCAAGCCCATGATCTCAGAACTCACCGATGATCGCCGCAAAAAGGCCGGCCTGCGCATCCGTAAACGGGGCGATCCCGAATGGTGGAGGCGGCTATTCGAGAAAGTCAAGGGGTTGAACAAACCCTGGCTGACCTTTGACTTCCTGATGCGTAACGATACCAACTGCTTGAAAGTCCTGGAGGGCAACTATGACCGCGACTTCAGAACCGGAGGAAATGGCGGGAAAGACAGGCTCAGGTTTGGAGCCCATAAAAGCCCGGATCGAGAGGATTCTGGAAAATATGCCTCCATCGGCCGCACCTTCGCCACCGACCCCGGAGCAGGAGGAGCAGGCCCTGCAAAGGACTCTTCTCCAAAAAGGAGTGTTCCCGATCCACCTGAAGGCCCGTCTTAGCGACTTTCACAACCCACCGGAGACGCCGCCCGTGTTTATTCACGGCAGCGCCGGGGTGGGGAAGACCCATATGGGCGTGGCCTATCTGGCCCAAGAAATCCAGACCCGGGGGGAAGCCAGCAAGGTTTTTATCCGGAGCGTCGATCTGATGAACCGGTTACGGGATTCTTTTCGCAACTCTTACACCGTGACGGCATCAGAAATTATCAGCGCCTTTTCCCGGTATCGCTTTCTGGTGATCGACGACCTGGGAGCGGAACGGGACACTCCTTTAGTACAGGAGGCCCTTTACGACATCCTGGATTTCCGGGCCGGCCACCGGCTACCCACAGTCATTAC
>JAQTXE010000235.1 GCA_028688935.1 Syntrophales bacterium | reverse complement strand
CCATCCCCGGTGCAGGCTGGGTTTGAAGCCGAAACGCCGGGAAAAGTCGTCATCATGGGCCTGGGCACTTTCGGCGTCAATCCACCAGGCGAGATAAAAGACAAAAAGATCCACCTTGTCCCGGAAAGCTTCGTAGATATCCAGGAGATGCCGGTAATTCTCCCGGGAGATGGTGGTCAGGGAGGCAATGAGGGGCAGTCCCTTACCTTTCTCCTTCCTTAAGCGGCGCACCGCAGCCAGGCCGGCCTGGATGTCGGCGAAATTGTCGGCCGAGCCCACCCCCGGGCGGGCCCGGTTATGGATGGCCGCGGTGGAGCCATCTATGGAGACCTGCATCAGGAAGAGGGGGGCCTGCACCAGGCGTTCGGCGAATCCGGCGATGCGGGTGCCGTTGGTGGCGATGGAGGTGGGAAACCCCAGTTGGGTGGCCGCGTCGATGACCTCCAGGGCCCCTTCGTAGAGCATGGGCTCTCCGCCCCAGAGGTAGAGCAGGGGCCGGTGGCCGTGGCGCTTGAGGTCCTCGAAGACCTCCAGGTAGCGGGCCACCGGGACTTCCCGTTTTTTGAATTCCTTTTTGTCCTGGCCCTTAAGAAACCCTTTGTCCCCCCATTGGCCGCAGGTATGGCAGCGGAGATTGCAAAAATCGGTGATCCTCAGGCTCACCTGGCGGATGCGGCCCCCCAGGCCTTCTTTGGAAGGGGGATAAGAGCGGTTAATGAGCCATTTTTCCCCCTGCAGGGCCGCCAGCTTCGTATAAATCCAAGGGTGGCGGGCCAGGCGGCGCATGCTTTTCAGCACCACCCCGGCGGCCACCCGGCTTTGTTTAGACATTAAGGTTCCTGATGCTCAGAATTTTTTGGGGGATTAAATAGCTTCCCCCTGCAAGCTCTATGTTTCCTCAAGTTTTATATTATACTCCCTTAACCCTAATTTCCAAGAAGTCTTCCGAAAATAGCCTTGACAAGGCCCGGTTACCGGGGCACATTCCTCAGTAGTCAGTGATCAGTAACCAGTGGTCAGTGGTCAGTTTTAGGAGCGAAGTACCAGCCGATAAAAAATATTCTCTGTGATTCTCTGTGACCTGTGTGTCTCTGTGGTAAAAATTCAAAAATGAAACTCGCCATCAGCATCGACGTGGAGGAAGAGGGGCTTTTTTCCGGGAAATATCCCCGCACTCCCCCGGGGGTGAGCAACGTGGCCCAACTTAAGCGCCTGGAGTTCATCCCCCGGGAATTCGGTATCCCTTTGACCCTGCTGGTTACCTACCAGGTGGCCCGGGACCCCGGGGCCCAGGAAATCCTCAAGTATTGGCAGGAGCGCTACGGCGCCGAGATCGGCGCCCACCTTCATCCCTGGAACACCTCTCCCTTTATCGACCTGCCCGACCCGGAACCGGTGCGCTCCGAAAAGATGCCCATATCGCTGATCAGGGACAAGCTGCATAACCTGGTGTCCGCCATTAAAGAGGGATTGGGGGTGACGCCCCGGTCCTTCCGCATGGGCCGGTTTGATTGGGGGCCGAAACTCAGGTCCCTGCTGCCGGAGATGGGGATCAGGGTGGACAGCAGCATGGTGCCCTGCACTCAAAAAGTGGGCGGCCCGGATTATTTTCTTACGCCCGCCGATCCCTTCCCCTTGGCCGTTTCAGAGGGCGCCGGAGACACCCTGTGGGAGGCGCCTCTGACCATGGTGCCGGTGCTGCCGGGGACGGCCTCCTGGGTTTACCGCTTCTCTTCGCTTTTTGCCGGAGCCCGGGGTCAGCGTCTCCGCTCCTGGTTTCCCCATGTTTTGGCCGCAGGCATCCATCCGGTATGGTTTCCCCTGCCTTCCATGCGCCTGGCTGTGCGTTTGCACCGGCGCCGGGGCGGACAGGTGCTCAACATGTTTCTCCATTCCACGGAACTGGCGCCGGGGGGCACCCCTCAATTTCCCACCGAGGCCGCGGTGGCACGGCTTATCCGCAAAATGCGCTCCTTCTTTACCTGGCTTAAGAAAACCGGACCGGTGCAAGGGGTGAGATTGTCCGATTTTTATAACCGGGAAGGGCCGGCGGCAGGGTAGGGGAGGTAAGGTGCAAGGTTATTATCTGATCCGCGTTCATCGGCGTTTATCGGCGGTTAAATATTTACCGCCGATAAACGCCGATAAGCGGGAAAAATCGAAAACTGGAGAATAATGCCTGCTACCTTCCAAACCGAATTATGCCTGCCGCTGGCTGCTAAAATGCTGCCGCTGGCGCAGAATTTTGTGCGGGGTCTGGCGCTGGTGGCCGGGTTACCGGAAGACGTGGCGGAATCCCTGGCGCTGGTGGCGCGGGAGGCCTGCGAAAATTCCATCGAACACGCGTTTGAGGGTGAAGACCCCGGCACTCTGAAGCTGGTGGGAGAGGTGACGCCCTCAACCTTGACCTTGTCCCTGTATGACCAGGGCTTACCTTTCTACCAGACCCAGGAGCCGGGTGCTCCCCGGCCCGGCCCGGAAAACCCGGCCCCAACCAATCTTCCCTGCGGGGGCATGGCCTCCATCCAGCAATGCTTTGACGAGGTGCAGTGGTTCTACCATGGGGTGGCAGGGAATGAATTGCGCCTAATTAAAAATCTGGACGGAGTCTGCCTGTTGCAGGACCCGGAATCCGTGATTTCACTCCCCCATACCGAATCAATCCGGGGAGCGGCACCCGGTAACTATGCGATCCGGCTGCTGCGCCCTGGAGACGGTATCCACGTGGCCCGGTTAATGTACCGGGTTTATGGCTATAGTTACAGCAACGAGGACTTCTATTATCCGGAGCGGCTTGACCATGACTTGGCTACCGGCCGGCATGTGGGGGTGGTGGCCGTTGCCGGTGACGGGGAGATTGCGGGCCATTCAGGGGTGGAACGGCCGGACTTGGGCCCGCTGGCGGAGCTGGGCCAACTGGCGGTGGCCCCGGCTCACCGGGGCCAGGGGTTGCGCAAACTCATGGGCGATCTTCTCCAAGAAGAGATAAAACGTCTGGGCCTGGTAGGTCTGTTCGCCGAGGCGGTCACCATCCACACCATCAGCCAGGAGGGCAGCGATAGCCGGGGCCTCCACGCCACCGGCATCAAGCTTCTCGACTGGCAGGCGCATTTTAAAACGCTCCAGCGCCGGCGCCCGCCCTCCAGTCAATGGGAAAAAGAGGCGGACCCGGGACTCCAGCGGGAAACCATGGTCTTTTACTTCAAGTATTTGGCCCCGGGGGATCGGATTGCCGTCTGCGCTCCCTCCCGGCACCGGGAGATATTGGCGAAAATTTATGGGAACCTGGGGGTGGAATTGCATTTTTTGGAGCCCAGCGGCCCCCCGGGACATGGGGAATTGCAGGTCCATTATGATCAGGCCACCGGTGTCGGCATCATCCGGGTGAATCGCATCGGCATCGATACCCTGCCGGAGATTTACCAGGCCCGCCGCGACTTAAGCGAGATGGTGGGGGCCAAGGTGGTGGGACTCTGCCTGCCCCTGGCCCAAGGGGGCACGCCCTTTTTGTGCGAGGCCGCCGAAGAGGACGGCTTCTTTTTCTCCGGCGTCCTGCCGCATTTCGCCCCGGATGGTGACTTCCTGCGCCTCCAGTACCTCAACACCGAACTGGACCCGGAGCGCATCCACCTTTCGTCTCCCTTCGCCAAGGAACTGCTGACCTATGTCCTTCAGGAAAAGGAGAGGGTGGCGCGGTAATAAGGTTTTCGGTTTACGGTTTTTCGTAAGGGCTAACCCGGTGTTCGTCCGGAGCAACGGGCGGCAGGGTGATTAAAGGGGGGAGAGGTTCTGCTCGGAATAATAATTGGGTTCCATCAGGCCCCGGCCCGAAGGCGAAAAGATCCGGTAATTGCCCCAGCCCCGTTTCTGCAAGAAAAATTTCATGGAAGTAGCCAGGACTCCCAGGCCGTATTTCACGCTCCGGGGGAAATTGATGGAAGAGGCCTCCTCGAAATAACGGGTGGGACAAGAGGCTTCGCCCACCCGGAAGTCGAAGAAGATGGCCTGGGCCAGCATCTCGTTATCAAAGACGAAGTCGTCGGAATTTTCCCACAGCGGCAGGGTCTCCAGCACCCGGCGGGAAAAGGCCCGGAAACCGGTGTGGTATTCCGAGAGCTTGGCCCCTAAAAGTAAGTTTTCGAAGGCGGTGAGGAGACGGTTGGCAATGTATTTATACAAGGGCATCCCGCCATGGCGGGCCTTACCTCCCAGAATGCGGGAGCCGATGGCCAAGTCATATTCGCCGCTGGCCACCAACCCGGCCAAAGCCGGGATGATTTTCGGAGAATATTGATAATCGGGATGGAGCATGACCACGATGTCCGCCCCCAATTTCAAGGCTTCGGTGTAACAGGTCTTCTGGTTGCGGCCATAGCCCAGATTGCGTTCGTGCAAAAAACAGCGGATTCCCAGCCTCTGGGCGACTTCCAGGGTCTCGTCATGGGAGGCGTCGTCCACCAGCAGCACTTCGTCCACGATATCCATGGGAATATCCTGAAAAGTACGTTCCAGGGTAAGGGCCGCATTATAGGCGGGCATGACCACCAGCACTTTCTTTCCTGCCAACAAGTTCTTTCCCCCTGTTCTTCCCTCTGTTATATTACCGAAATATCCTTTGCACTAAACTTGTACAAGAGTTCCCGATAAAATGCAACACCGCGGAACCCGCCCGGCAGCGGAGCCCGGACCGGTCCCGGCCCGGTAAGAAGCAGACCTCCGGAGCTTCCCTTCTCCCGGCCGGATTTTGCTAGGCCAGACCGCAGGCGGTTTAATTATCCATAATTTAATAATTATTGGAATTTAGCCGAATAGTGAAAAACAGCGACCGACGTCATTCATGAGATTTACACCAGCCAGCCCCCGGGGTCTTTATCTGGGTTTGCTAGCCTTGCTATTCCTGGCGCTGCCGGTGGCCGTGTTTTGGCGTCCAGGCTCCTTTTTTTTCATAGAGGATGATTGGGATATTCTGTCCCGGATGGTGAGCCTGCCTTTCTGGCGCTTCCTGGCCCAGCCGGATGGAGAAGTGTGGATGCCCTTTTCCCGGGCAGTCTATTACGGTATGACGCGCACCTTCGGGGAGCGCTACGATATGCTGCTTTTGATCAATTGCCTGGCTGGAGGCCTGCTGGCCTTCTGGTTTTATCTATTTTTACGGCAACATCTACCTTCCCTGACGGCCCTGGTATTGGGGCTGTTTTATGGAGGGGCTGCGGCTTTGAGCAGCCTGACCCAGGTGGCTTTTTATAATAACGCCCTTTTATGTTACAATTTTTTCCTTCTGGGTTTGCTGCTGACGCATCATTATCTCCAGACCGGGTCGCGGGCCAGCCTGGCGGGGATCGCCTTCTGCGTCTGGCTTTCGTTAATCTCCTGGAACTTCACCCTCCTGGCCGTCTGGGCTCTGCCTCTGTATATCGCCGTCCTGGGAGGGAAAGGGGAACGGCGCAAGTTTTATGCGGTGAGCGCGGCGGTGGCTCTCCCTTTCCTGGTCTTTGTCCTGGGGTATTTTACCTTTGCGGGTTTCAGCGCCGCTGCCAGCCATAACCGGGGGATCGTCAGCGGCTTGCCCGGCCCTGCTTATCTGCTGCACTGGCTTCTAGGAGCTTGCCTTTCTCCGTTTTTTTATCTATTTTGGGGGCATTATCATTATCCGGTGTGGGCTTACGTGTTGGGCGGGGCAACCCTGGCAGGCTGCCTGGCCCTGCTCTGGCGCTGGGGGGATCTCCAGGAGAAGCGTCTGTGCTTATGGGCCTTAATCCTCAACGGCTTACCCTTTTTCCTGGTCTCCCTGGCCCGCTACCAGAGAGGGGTCAATCAGGCCTATGCCCCCCGCTACGCGGTCTACACCCTGATGGGGGCCTTGATCCTGCTGGGTACGGCTTGGGTTATCGCCAAACGGCATTGGCGCCTTGGCCCGGCAATCCGGCTCTTGCCTCTGGTGGCCTTGGCCCTGATGATTGGCGGCCAGATTGGCGGTCTCTCAAGGTGGGAAAAACTTTATGGCGGGATGAGCCGGGCCTCCAAAAAATTTTACCTGGCTTTAGATGTTTCCGGCCAGGGGCTGCCGGGAGCCCCTGGAGACTTGGTCCCCCCGCAGTTTTGGTATCCGGAGCGCATCCACTTGACCTGGGGGGAGGCGGTGAACATCCGGCGGTTTCTGAGCGGAGCCCCGGGAAGAAACAAACCTCCCAGGACGTAAGTTTTTTATTGCTATCTAAGGTAGTTGGACATCGTTTGCCATCAATGGGAGACGTCCAGAAGAGGGGCAAAAGTAAAATAAGAAAAAAAT
>JAQTXE010000234.1 GCA_028688935.1 Syntrophales bacterium | reverse complement strand
TTTTCTGCTGCGTCTCGGAGATCACCGCGGCCACGGGAAAATTGTCCTCCGCCGGACCCACCTGGAGGTTTAGCGCCGCGGCCTTCAGGCGCTCCACCACTTCCTCATAAACTTCAGCCACTACGATGAGGCGGGAAGCCGCGGAGCACTTCTGCCCCTGGAAACCAAAGGCGCTGGTCACCACCCCGGGGATGGCCGCGTCCAGGTCCGCGGTCTCATCGATCACCACCGCGTCTTTGCCCCCCAGTTCCGTGACCGCCCGCTTCAGCCACTGCTGCCCCGGCGGCACCAGAGCCGCCCGGGCCATGAGGCGCACCCCCACCTCCCGGGAGCCGGTGAAATTGAGGAAACGGGTGCGAGGATGATCCACCAGATAATCACCCACTTCGCTACCCGGGCCCGGGAGAAAATTGACCACCCCGGGAGGCAGCCCCGCGGCCGAGGCCAATTCCATAAAAAGCGCGGCCACCACTGGAGTGTAGGAAGAAGGTTTGATCACCACCGCGTTACCCGCGGCCACCGGACCCATGGCCATGCCGGTAAGAATGGCCAGGGGGAAGTTCCAGGGGGCCAGCACCACTCCCGCGCCCAGGGGCTGGAGCCAGGATTGATTGACTTCGCCGGGGGAGGGCAGAACCGGCAGGGGCCGGGCAAAATCCAGGGCTTGCCTGGCGTAATATTCACAGAAATCAATGGCCTCGGCTACGTCCGCCTCGGCCTCCAGCCAGTTCTTGGAGGCCTCCAAGGTCTCCCAGGCGGCCAACTCCAGTTTGCGGCGGCGCAGCTCCCCGGCCAGTTTCACCAGCACCGCGGCCCGGGTCTCTGCCGCTTGCGCCGCCCATCCTGGGAAAGCCCGCCAGGCCGCGTCCAGGGCCAGGTCCACGTGCTTAGGCGTGGCTGCGGCCGTGGACCCGATAACCTCGGCAGGTTGGCAGGGATTGCGGCTGACGATCTTGCTGCCAGTGTCCACCTCCTCACCGCCGATGACCAGGGGCCAGTGGCTCCCCAGACGGCCTCGCACTCTGGACAGCGCCTGCCGGAAAGCCGCCTGATGCTTAGGAACGGTAAAATCAGTGAGAGGCTCATTAGCAAATGCTGGGAGCACGGCAGTTTCCTCCTGCATTGGTGAAAGGAAAGGAATGTTGGCCTTAAAATTATGGGGGCTGATCTGGGTTTATTTAACTAACCCCAAATCCCTAACCGCTATATTAAATAATCAAACCTTCCGGAGCCAGGTCCCGGCCGCTCAGGGCCAGGTCCTGGACCCGGAAGGGCCTGCCCTGGCCCAACTCCACCCGGTCCTGGCCGCAATAGAGACCGGCCACGATCCGGCCCAGGGAATCGGCTTTCATGATGCCGCTGCCGCTGGCGCCGCCCACCACCAGGGCGCCCCCCAGCCAGTCGACAAAGGGGAGGCTGTCGGCCGGGTGGTCGGCATAATGACCGGCCCAGGCATACTGAGGTGTGGTTTCCCGGAAAGCCGGGAAATAGGGAGCCACCAGGGGCCGGAGGCGCTTGAGGAAAAATTCTTCATCGGCTTTAGGGTTATCCTCCAAGCCCGGAGGCTGGTCGGGATTGGCATATCCCATAATAAAGGCGCCCGGGGCCGGGCGCAGATAAGCCCCGCCGGGGAGGATGGTTAAGGGTAAGAGACCATGGGCGTTGAAACCCGGGGTGTGCAGCAGCCTGTTCAAGGCGCCTGCCCCCGCGGCCACCGCGAATAATTGCCTCTTCCGGGGCATAACCGGCGCCTCCAGCCCGGCCAGTTTCAAGGTGGCCCCCATCCAGGCGCCGGTAGCCACCACCACGGTCTCCGCCGCTATTACCCGATTCTCCACCTTGACGCCGGAGATATGGCCCCGGCTGTCAGTAATGAAACCGGTCACAGCCGCGTTATAAATAAATTCTCCTCCCTTTTCCCGGACCCGCGCCGCATAAAAGCGGCATAAAAGGTTGGGATTGAGGATGCCGCAGTTGCGCCCCCAGAGCCCCCCGGCAATATCTCCCAACTTAAGGCCGGGCAGGAGTCGGGCCAGCCGGGATGGTTCCAGAAGCTCGCAATTAATACCCGCGGCAGTCAAGGAATCCAGCACCGTCTGGTTTTTCTGGACCTGTTCCGAACTCAGCAGCCACAGGTAGCCCAGCCTCTGGAGACCCAAAGCAGTCCCTTCCTGCTGCGTCTTCTCATAGAAGGCAATGGCTCCCTGGCTCAGAGCGCGGTTGAGGGGGGAAGAGAAGAGATCCCGGTAGGCCGCGGCGCTCCTGGCGGTGTTGCCCCGGCCCGGTCCCGGCAGCCGGTCGATGACCACCAGGTTGAGGTTCGGCCTCTGGCTCAAAATATGGTAAGCGCCGGCTAGGCCCAGGATGCCGGCGCCCAGGACGATGACTTGGGGCACGGCCTAGTTCTTTTTCCCCTGCTTTTCATACTTCACGCACATCTGCCGGTGCCACCTTTTTAAAGCCAGGAGGAATTTTCCCTGCTGCACAGGGGTCAACAGGGCCATTTCCTCCCGGCGCTGGACCCGGAAAGTATCCCAGAGTTTAATGTGGGCTGCAGTGATGGCGGCCACCAAACCCTTGATTTTGGCTCCATCAGGCTGGGGCGCGGCCATGGCTTGCTCTAATTCGCCTTCATTTTTCTGAATTTCCTCGATGATCCCCTGCCGGCTCCGGCCGTATTTTTCCCCCACTGCCAGGAAGGCCTTGGTTTGATCAGGGGTCAAGCCCAAGTCCTGGGCTATCTTCTCCTTTTCGATCCCTTGACCGCTGCCCGGTTTGGCCTGGGCCTGGACCAGGCCGGGAGCCAACAGCACCGCAGCCACAAGAATTACTACTCCCAGCAACCAGATATTTTTCATCCTGTGCATTTTTTTCTCCTTGGCGAAAATCTATTAAGTCCTCAACTTTATGGACGGCTCCTGACTTGCAGCCCGAATCAAAGCCGTTTTCTTGCTAAAGCGCCATGTTTCCCAAAAAGTTACGTGGTTGCGCCGCGATCCCACGGGGGGAGAGGGGACTAGCGATGTCCGCCGCCACGCACATCGCCGGCGCCGCCGCGACCACCGCCACCGCCGCCGCGACCACCACCGAAACCACCGCCGCCACGGTGACCGCCACCACCGCCGCCGCGCACATCGCTGCCGCCACCCACATAACCACCGCCGCCACGGGTACCGTGGCCTCCGCCGCGGCCATAAAAATGGCCCCCGCCGCCTTTATGATAGTAATGCTTGCCATGGTAGGGATAAGAAGGGCTGTAGAAGTAGCCTTGGGGATAATAGTAATAAGGGGAGTAATAATAGGGGTAGTTGGTATCGTAGGGATAATAGTAGGTGTCATAAGGGTAGTAGTAATCGGAACCATAATACCCGTAGCCCCCATAAGTCGTGCACGCGGCCAGGGCGAGGGGCAGAGCCAGGAGGAGGACAAAGCGGGCCCACCCGGCCTTATGCTCCCGGCTGTTCGCCCTGATCCCTCCTGGTGGCCCCGCCGCCGACGCCGGCCCCGGGCCGTTTTCAAACTTTTTCATGGCCGCTGCCTCCTAAAAAAAAGTTCCAGGTTCCAAGTTTAGACCACGGCTCCCGGCAAATATGCGGAATTTACGGGGGAGTCAAAAATTCAGGAGAGGTGGCCGAAAAAGAACAAATCTACTAAGGGGAAGTTAAGGCTTAAAAGTGGATTTGCAAGTAGGAGTGTATAGTCCCCGCGACATCGAACCCTGGGAAAGAATGATGGAAGAGCGCTCCGGGAGCTTCCCCCTTGGGGATTAAATGGTTCCTGCTAAAAAAGCTCTTCCAAATGCGGCCCGCCGAAATCGCTCTTATGGAAGGCGTCAAGAATCCTCACGGCGTCCGGGGCATGATTATCAGGGTTTCGAATCAATACCCCGAACAAGTTAACATGTGGCCACTTCTAAGTGAAGCCCTTCGCGGGTTTGCAGATGTTTGATGATCTGAAACAGGTTGCCCGCCCGCGGGTTTCCCTTGGGGCCAAACATACGCATAAGGCTCTTGGCCGGTATATTGGTAGCTTCGGACAAAGGCCCAAAACCCACAGCCGCATTGATATAGTCGCGCAGAATCGCCTTGCCGGTTTCCACGTCACCGGCAAGCATGGTGTCGATGCCCTCTTTGAGCATGGCCTTGCGAAAATCGGCGTCCTTTTGGGCGCGCTCCAGCAATGTGGTACGAAACCCTCTGGTAAGAGCCATGGTAGTCACCTCCCTATCGTTTCCGCCTCTTGTAATCTTCCCAGCAAGCCAGCGCCGCCGTAATATCGGCCTGTTGCCTTTTCTTCGAGCCGCCGCCAAGTAAAATAATTAACGTTTCCCCATCCTTGCCAAAATAGACCCGGTAGCCGGGGCCAAAATTAATCTTGCATTCGAAGACCCCACTACCCAGGCCTTCGATCCTGGAAAAATTGCCTTGCTCCAAACGGTAAAGCGCCGTGGCGACCTTGGCGGCGGCTATGGCGTTCAAACCATTATGCCACCGGGCAAAGGGGGATTTTCCCTTTGCGTCCAAATATTCTTTGACGGCTAGAGGCATATTTTATAGTAACATAAACGTTACCATTGTCAAAGGGTTTTTATATCTGCCATTTTGTCAGGTTTTCAGGGTGTGAGTCAGAATAATATTAACAATGTCCTCCCCACTTGCAGATTTCTTTCGCGGATCGGCGGCCTATGAACCCTGATGGAATAATTTGGAGGGGGTTAATTGGGGGGTAATAAATTCCAGAGGGCAATAAAAAAGGTCAGCCCGCTTGAGCTAACCCTTTGATATTATTGGTGGCGAGGCCCAGAATCGAACTGGGGACACGCGGATTTTCAGTCCGCTGCTCTACCGGCTGAGCTACCTCGCCCCCAAGCGATTTTTCTATCCCGGCCTCCGGGTTTTGTCAAGACCAAATCTTGCAAAGAAGTTCACCCGGAGGGCGGATGTCCCAGATATGACAGGGGAAAAAAATGGATGCCTGGGAGAAGACGGGAGGGTAGGGGGTAAGCCCCCGGCCCGCAAGGTAATCCGCACAGGCTGGAAAGCCTGTGCCACCGCTTTTGAATTTTTCCTAGAAAAAAATGACAGACTTTTATGCTGCTCCCAGCTTCCAGTTCACTGCTTACTGCTTACTGACTTCAAAACACCTTCTTGCTGTCCAGGAGCAGGGTCACCGGGCCGTCGTTGACCAGGCCCACTTCCATCATCTGCCGGAAACGGCCCGTGGACACCTTCAGGCCGTAGGCGGCCAGGGCCGCGGCCAGGTCTTCGTAGAGCTTCTCCGCCATCTCCGGCGGCGCCGCGTGATCAAAGGAAGGCCGCCGGCCTTTGCGGCAGTCCCCCAAAATGGTGAATTGGGAGACCACCAGGGCCTCGGCCTGGAGGTCCAAGAGGGAGAGGTGCATCAGCTTGCCGTCCCCGGCGAAGATGCGCAAATGGGCCAGCTTTTTGGCCATAAAAGCCACGTCTTCCGGGCCGTCGTCCGCGGCCACCCCGGCCAGAATCAAGAGCCCCGGGCCGATGCGGGCCACTTCCTCCCCTCCGATCAACACCCAGGCCTCTTTCACCCGCTGCACCACTGCCCGCATTAGTTCTCCAGTTCAAGGTTCAAGGTTCAAGGTTGCGAGAATCACCCTTTATTAATAGCCATGAGGATAAAGTAAGCCCGGTGATGGTGTCAAGAGCCGTGGCGACTAGAAAACTTTGAACCTTGAACCTTGAACCTTGAACTTTTCAGACTTGTTGCATCCCCCGGTTAAATGAGCTAATTTATGAGGAAGAATTCTGCCTAAGGAGACGTCTTCATGGCCTTGATCGCGCCCTCGATTCTGTCCGCGGATTTTGCCCGCATGGGAGCCGAAATTGAAAAGATAACCGCGGCCGGCGCGGACTGGATCCATGTGGACGTGATGGATGGCCAGTTTGTCCCCAATATCACCTTTGGCCCGCCGGTGATCAAATGCTTCCGGCCGTACACCCCTCTACCTTTCGACGTGCACCTGATGATCGCCCAGCCGGAGCGCTACATCGAGGACTTCGCGGCAGCCGGGGCCCAGATGATTACCGTGCAGGTGGAGGCCTGCATCCATCTGCACCGCACCCTGGAACAGATCCGCCAGGCCGGGTGCCAGGCCGGCGCGGTGCTCAACCCCGCCACTCCCCCGGATGAGGTGGAATACGTCCTGGACTGCCTGGATATGGTCCTGGGGATGAGCGTCAACCCGGGGTTCGGGGGCCAGAGCTTCATTCCCGCGGTCCGTCCCAAGATCCGCCTTCTCCGGGAGATGATCGACTCCCGGGGCCTGGGGGCGAAGAC
>JAQTXE010000233.1 GCA_028688935.1 Syntrophales bacterium | reverse complement strand
GTGCGGCCCCGGGAAAAATGGCGCAAAAATGGAGAATTTTTATGGGGCCGGCTCTCCCAATCCTCCTGGGCTCCGGCCGCGCCTCCGCCTTCCTCGCCAATTAAGAGGAGGTAGCACAGTGACGGGACCTCGAAAAGAGGGGCAATGGACTGCCCCGGCGGCGGCCAGGCATAAAGCACCGCCTGGGGCTGAAACTCCCGGATGGCGGTGAACACATCCCCCGGCTGCACCAGGGGGGAGACCGGTAGCCCGGCCATAAATTCGCCGTCCCCCCGGTCGAGGGCCAGAAAATCCATATCCGCGGCCGCCACCAAAGGCCCCAAGGCGGCGGTCAGATACCCCCGGCCGGCCCCGGCCTCCAGCAGCCGCCTCACGCCCAGGCGCTTAAGATATCTGGCCAGCCGGGGGAGCCATTCCCGGGAGGGGAAAAAATAGACGCCCGTGGCCTGGGACAGCCCCATAAACCAGGACTCCCGTTCCCCAATTTGGGAGCATAACTCTTGCCAGCGGGCCTCCGGCAGTAAATAATCAAGGGGTCCCTCACCCGGCTGCGGCAGGCGGATCAAGGCCCGGGCAAAGTCCTGAAAACGGCGGTGCTCCTGAAATAGGGAGGAAGGATGGTAAATAGCCAAAATATGCCTCATATAGCTTTCATCCGGCAGGCCAAAAGCCAATAGCCAAGAAATACTGCGTTAAGAAGCGGTTTATCAAGGTCCTGCAGGAGATTAATTATCTAATCTCCATTTATCTGCGAAATGCTTGGAATTTCTTAGCATAGCAATTTAGGAATAAGGATAAATATTGGCCCTTCTCCGGCATCTCTTGCCTTTTGGATTGAAGTTTCTCTATTTTTTGTAATAATAGCAACGACCCTTCTGTCATTTTCCAGTTTGGGCGGCACCCTCATTCAACCATGTCCTGTTTCCCTGCAAAGATTATCGCGGCCCTGAAGCGCCGCCAGAGGCCCGGCTTTGAGGCGGGCCTGCGAGGCTCATTTTGGCCCGCCGGCAAGTTGCTCCGGGCCGGGATTCTTCTTTTATCTGTGCTGCTGTTCCTGGGTCCGGGGGGGTGCCGGGGGAAGACCGACAGCACCTCCCCTGCCATTTGCGTGGCCGGCTCCACTTCGGTGCAGCCCTTCGCGGAAAAACTGGCCGAAGTCTACATGGAGCAGCACTCCCGGACGCGCATCGACGTCCAGGGGGGCGGCTCCAGCGCCGGCATCTTTGCCGCCCAGCAAGGGGCCGCGGACCTGGGAGCTTCATCCCGGGAGTTGGTGCAGGCGGAAAAAGCCCTCCATGAAATTCCCATTGCCTGGGACGGCATCGCGGTCATCGTCCACCCCAGCAATCCCCTCAATAACCTCACCCTAAAACAATTGCGCCGGATCTTTCAAGGGCGGATCACCAACTGGCGGGACCTGGGGTTGCCCCCCCATGCCATTGATCTCATCTCCCGGGAGGAGGGCTCCGGCACCCGGGAGGCCTTTGAACACCTGGCGATGGGTAAAACCGAGGTCAGTCACGGGGCCCTGGTCCAGGACTCGAACGGCGCAGTGCGGGAAATTGTCGCGGGTGACCCTTACTCCCTGGGTTACATCTCCGCGGGGCTGGTAGATAACCGGGTAAAAGCGGTGGCCATCGACGGCATTCTCCCCACCAGGGAGAACATTAAAACTCAGAAATATAAACTGGTGCGCCGCTTTCTCCTGGTGAGCCGGAAAACTCCAAGCGGGCAGTGCCGGGCCTTTGTGGATTTCATCCTCAGCCCCCAGGGCCAGCGCCTGCTGGAGGCCGAAGGTTTGGTGGGGGTAAAATAGTGGACCGGGGAAAATTCGTGGAACGGGTGCTTTTTCTCCTGGCCTTATCCTCCATCAGCTCCCTGGTGATCATCACCATTTTCATTTTTGAGGAGGGACTGCCCCTTATCTTCCACACGGGGCTCAAGGACTTCATCTTCTCCAGCCACTGGGCCCCTACCAAGGGCCACTTCGGCATCGCCGCCATGATCATCTCCTCGATTCTGGTCACCCTGGGGGCCATGGTCCTGGGGGTGCCCTTAGGATTGGCTTGCGCCATCGTCCTGGCGGAATTTTGTTCGGAGCGTCTGCGGGGTCTGCTCAAACCCACCCTGGAGCTGCTGGCCGGCATCCCTTCGGTGGTTTATGGTTTTCTGGGGGTTATCTGGCTGGTGCCCCTGATCCGCAATTATTTGGGCGGCCCGGGGTTATCCCTCCTGGCCGCGGCGGTGATCCTGGGCATCATGATTCTGCCCACGGTCATCAGCATCTCCATCGACGCCCTCACCGCGGTGCCGGACGTCTATCGGGACGGCTCCATCGCCCTGGGGGCCACCCAATGGCAAACGGTGCATAGGGTGGTGCTGCCCGCGGCTTCCTCCGGGATCATCACCGCCGTCATCCTGGGCATGGGCCGGGCCGTGGGGGAGACCATGGCGGTGATCATGGTGGCCGGTAACGCTTTGAAGATTCCCACGTCCATTCTGGACCCGGTGCGCACCCTGACCAGTAACATCGCCCTGGAGTTGGGTTACGCCGCCGGCCGCCACCGGGAGGCCCTATTCGCCACCGGCATCGTCCTGTTTGTGATTATTATGATTCTTAACCTTTCCGCGACCCTACTCGCCCGGAGGAAGTAGGTGTGAGCCGGCGTCTCCATCCCCGGGTTACCCAAGCGATAGCCAAGACCCTGCTGTGGGCCTTCACCGGCCTCACTCTGCTGATCCTTCTCTTTATTATCGTCAACATTTCCATTAAGGGCCTGCCCCAGGTGACCTCCAGCTTCCTCCTCCAGGACCCCCAGGACATGGGCCGTCACGGTGGCATTTTCTCCACCATCGTCTCCACCGCCTATATCACCCTCCTGGCCATCATCCTGGCCTCCCCTTTAGGGGTGGGCACCGCCATTTATCTCACCGAATATACCCGGGAGGGTTGGGCCACCCGCATCATCCGCTTCGGCGCCGAATGCCTGGCCGGCGTGCCCTCCATCATCTTAGGGCTTTTCGGCTTTGTCCTCTTTGTCCTGAAACTGGGCTTCGGCTGGTCCATCCTCTCCGGGGGCCTGACCCTGGCCATCATGGTGCTGCCCATCATCATCCGCACCTCGGAGGAAGCCATCAAGGCCGTGCCCCAGGAATACCGCCAGGTCTGTTGTTCCCTGGGTATGAGCCAGTGGCAGACCATCACCCGCATTGTGCTGCCCAGCGCCTTGCCGGGCATTACCACCGGCATCATGCTCAGCGTGGGCCGCTCCCTGGGGGAGACCGCGGTGCTGCTCTTCACCGCGGGGTCAGCCCTGCGGATGCCCACTTCTCTGTTTGACTCCGGCCGCACCATGGCCGTGCATTTTTACATCCTGGCCCGGGAAGGCATCTCCATGCCCAACGCTTACGGCACCGCGGCCATCCTCATGGTCTCCATCCTCTTGATTAACCTGGCGGCCTACACTTTGATGCAGCGGATGATGCGGCGGTTTTCGTGATAATAGCTTTAAGCGGTCAGCTATCAGCTATCAGCTTTTGAACCCTGGCACTTTCCATTACCAAAGAAAAAAAGCGCCATGAACATGGAAGACTACAAAATCCGCCTGGAAGAAGTCTCCTTTTTTTATGGCAATTTCCAGGCCCTGAATAACATCAACCTGGAGATCCGGCCCCGGGAAATCTTCGGCCTCATGGGGCCGGCCAAAAGCGGCAAGAGCACGTTGCTCAGCGTCTTAAACCGCATGTGCGACCTTATCCCCGGCGCCCGGTTCACGGGCCGTATCTGGCTGGATGATGAGGATATTTTATCCCCGGACTGCGATGTGGTGAACCTCCGCCGCCGGGTGGGCCTGGTGCTCAGCAAACCCGTGCCTCTGCCCCGCTCCATCCGGGAAAATCTTCTCCTGGCCCCCCGGCTGGCCGGGAAAAAGGACCACCAGGAGTTGGAAGAGATGGTGGAGAAAAGCCTGAAAGCCGCGCAGTTGTGGGATGAGGTCAAAGACCGGCTTAATGATTCGGCTCTGCGCCTCTCCGGGGGCCAGCAGCAGCGCCTCTGTCTGGCCCGCACCCTGGCCATGGAGCCGGAGGTGGTGCTCCTGGATGAGCCCACCAGCGGCCTGGACCCCATTTCCACGGCCAAAATCGAAGAGACCTTGTTCCAACTGAAAAAGAATTATACTATCATCTTGGTGAGCAACAACACCAAGCAGATCGCCCGGGCCACGGACCGGGTGGCTTTTCTGCTCATGAGCCAGATCATTGAAATCGGAGACACTCCCAAAGTCTTCACCGTGCCCCAAGATAAGCGAACCGATGACTATATCTCCGGCAGATTCGGATAATTACCAACAGTGCCCCCTGGAGGGGATCATTACCCTCCGGAGCCTCAATCTTTACTACACCGGCTTCCACGCCTTAAAAGAGGTCAACGGCGCTTTCCAGCAGCAGGCCATTACCGCGCTCATCGGCCCCTCGGGCTGCGGCAAATCCACCCTCTTGCGGGTCTTGAACCGCATGAACGACCTGATTGAAGGAGTGCAGATCACCGGGGAAGTTATCATCGACGGTGAAAATATCTACGCCCCCGGTACGGACCTGATCCAACTCCGCAAAAAAGTGGGCATGGTCTTCCAGCGCCCCAACCCCTTTCCCTTATCCATTTATGACAACGTGGTTTACGGCCCCCGCCTCCATGGCCGCCCCCCCCGCCGGGAATTGGAAAACCTGATGGAACACTCCCTGGCCGCCGTCCAACTCTGGGACGAGGTGAAAGACCGCCTGAAGGCCTCGGCCCTGGCCCTCACCGAAGAGCAGCAGCAGCGCCTGTGCATCGCCCGCCTCCTAGCGGTGGAGCCGGAAATCTTGTTGATGGACGAACCCTGCTCCGCCCTGGACCCCCTGGCTACCCTGCGCCTGGAGGAATTGATGCGGGAGCTGAAAAAGCTCTACACCATCATCATCGTCACCCACAACATGCAGCAGGCGGCCCGGGTCTCCGACGACACCGGCTTCATGTACCTGGGGGAACTGGTGGAGTTCGGAGAAACAGGCCAAATCTTCACCCGGCCCAAGGACGTAAGGACGGAGGATTATATTACCGGTAAATATGGGTGATCCTTCGAGACCTGATCCTTCTTAACTCCCTCTCCTTAACTTATCGCCAGTTCATTGACAGTAATAGGTTTAACCGGGTCAGGAGTGACCACGATTTCCCAGGCGATCTTTTTGCCGGGAGAGTTGTCAGAGGCCAGAATGTAGGAAGTGCCGTTGACTTTTTCCCAGCGGCCCATAACGTGTTTATGGCCGAAAAGGACCACATCCACCCAGTTATAAATGGAGCGCATTAATTGGCGGGCATCAATCAGTTCCATAAAAGGATCATTGTGGATAAACGGATGGTGATGGAAGAAAAGGATCTTTTTATAATCTTTGGCAAACGGGTCCCTTAAAACGGTTTTCAAAAAACCGAGCTGCCTCTCTCCCACCTCACCGCAGGCAAAATCAAAGGGGTGCTCTGTTTCCAAATTGGTATCCAGGGCGATGAGCATGGCTTTCAAATTATCACCTTCCCGGAGGAGATTGACCACCGGCGTCTGGTCCCCGGTAAAGGTCCCTCCCTGCTTCAAAGGTTTGGATAGAAACTCGTCAAACCGTTCCGCCCTCTCCTGGCTAAAGAAATTTCCCACTGCCCCAAAGTCATGGTTGCCGGGGGCGATGAAGATTCGCCCCATAAAAGGTTCCAGAGCTTTAAACGCCTGCTGGAATTGCTTCTCGTGACCGTCATCCACAATGTCACCGGTGATAATGAGATTATGTTGGGGATAATGCTCTTGGATGTATTGTAAGGTTGTCAGTGCGTCAACGTTATCAACATCGCGACTATGAAAATGAAGATCGCTAAGGTGGATAAATTTCATGGCCATTTCCTCCTTTTTCAATAAGGATGATAAAAGCCTCCAGGCGATTGCCTATGATAGGGTCTCCTTAATTAAAGATCAATTAAAATTAATACTGAAGATTAGTTATCGCCATCCACTGAATAATAGTATTTAAACATTTTTTCGGCAAAGTGGAATCCGAGGGCCTGGCAGCCTTTTAACCCCCTCCCCGGAATCACTTCCCGCTCAGATGCTCCATTACTTTAGCGACGGCGGAGATGTCTTCGTCCCCCCAGCCCTGGGCCACGCCTATTTGGTAAAGGTGTAAGAGCATCTGCCCCATGCCGACAGGCGCGCCGGTCTCATAGGCGGTGTCCACCACGAACTTGGCGTCCTTGTTCAGGTGTTTGAAGGGAAAAGCCGGGGGATAATGCTTCTCCCGGAGGTTGGCC
>JAQTXE010000232.1 GCA_028688935.1 Syntrophales bacterium | reverse complement strand
TTGAAGCTACGGTGCTTCGGTTCCCTTCAGGATTGTCCCTAAACCAAGGAGGTTCTGGATGGCGAATAAGATAATCATGGCTGCAGTATTGACCTTGGCTTTGATTTTGTCTCCCGGTTTAGCCCAGTCAGTTCCCACCAAGGGAACTAAAAAGAAAAGTTCTATATCAAAAACCCAAAAATCCCACATTAAAAAATCTACTAGTAGAAAAAAGAAACTCGCCTCCCGGAGTAAGCGTTCCAGCAGTACTGACAAGACGGTCCGCAAGACCCGATCCAGCCGGAGGAGCCGGAGAGCCAGTAGACCGGTGGAGGCCGACATGGCCGGAGTTAGCCATCGCCCATCTCACCGCTCGGTTTCCGGCGTCACCGAGACTCCGCCTTTAATGAAGGTTATTCCCCAGCGGGATGGCCGCTTTCTCCTGGAACCTTTAACCCCTAAAAAAAACAAAGGACCTCTGTCCCGTAAAATCTCCGCGCCTCCGGTGGAGAAGGTTGCCAGTTCGGATCGGCATTACAACCGCTTTGAGCCCTGGAATTTTTCAGAACTGATTCTTACCCTGGCTCGTTCCTACCGGCATACTCCTTACCGCCGGGGCGGGTCTCTGGCCACCGGTTCAGCCACGGATTGTTCCGGTTTTGTGCAGTATATCTATCACGGCTTTAAAATCGATCTGCCTCGCTCCAGTTCCGAACAAGCCCAGGTGGGCAAGGTCGTAACCCGTAACATGGATTTCTCCAAGCTACTGCCAGGGGATCTGCTCTTCTTCCGCCGGGGAGGCAACCACATCGGCCACGCCGGCATTTATCTGGGAGAAGGGAAAATGATCCATGCCTCCAACCATCGTCTGGGAGTGACCATCACCGACCTGCGCCAGCCGTATTACGAAGGCACTTTTGTAGTGGCCAAGCGGGTATTTGAGGTGAAATTCCAGCGTTAGTTTAAGCAATAAGGTTTCCCCGGGCCGGAAACCGCAACTTGCAGCCAACCTTTCCTAAGACCTTTGAAATCTCACTCTAGCTATTACCGGTCCTCGCGGTAAAAGGAATTATTTCTTTTAGCCCCGGTCCATCCCTATTGTCCCCGCCGCGCCTTCCTCTTTGCTTTTGCACCTTACCTTTAAGTGCGTTACCAGCCGGACGTTAGCTATAATCATAAATTAAATAGAAGATACAATTGGTTACCCCAACCAAATACTTGGCTCTTTAAAGTCTCGGTGGCGGCAACTTACTCTGCCTCCCGGTTAACTGACCCGTCCTCATCTTCCTGGGAATCAGGATTCATTAAAATTGACCTTCAGGTCGATTTCTAGGATGGAAAGATATGAAGATGGTAAGGGCCAAGAAGGCTGATATTTCTTGATTAATTTAGGAATTTTCAGTATTTTGTTATGAGAAAAATATAATCGGAATAGGCTAGAAGTAGAGTGGGACTAGCAGCCTTTACGGGAGCAGAGGGTGGGGAACGGCAGGGAGCTTGATCCCGAAGAATGGGAGCGGCGTCTTAGGGTCCGCTACCCCATGCTCCAATATTTTACCGACCGGCCCTTTGGGGTGGAGATTGAGACTTTCGGGTTAAAATATTCCATCTCCACCGGTGACCGGGAGGTAATTCCGCCTTACAAGATCACCAGCCGGGCTGCGGACGGAACCTTGCTGCCCCGGCTATTCGAGCGCCACGGCCTTACTCTGAACGGTTTTTCCCCGGATGAACCCCAGTATGAGGCTTGGTCTTTTGTTCTGGATGACAGCATCAAGGGCGCAGGGGGCAGTGAACTGGTGAGCCCCATTTTATCCGGCCTAAAAGGACTTTCTCAGATTTACGATGCCCTGCTGTTGCTCAAAGAATTTCCGGAGATTCAGGTCAACGAAACCTGCGGATTCCATGTGCATCATGGGGTGGACACCGAGAAGTTCGGTGACCTCCAGCTCTTCCAGTTGTTGAGAATAGTCTCCATCTTTGAGGGCTATATCTACCACCTGCTCCCGGAGGAGCGCCGCCAGGCCGAAACCTGCCGTCCTCTGGAGATCGATCTTTATGATTGGTATAGGAATGATACCCGGCGGCAGAACCCCTTGGTGCAGCATCTCTGGTATTCTCCGGAGAATCGCGATGAAGTTCAGGCGCCCCGGAATCGCAAGATGCATCCCACCCGCTACCATGGACTGAATCTCCATTCCTACTGGTACCGGAAGACCATCGAGTTCCGTTATTTCCCGTCCTTGCTGGACGAACCGGAAGAGTTAATGCAATGGATCATCTTTACCCAATTTCTCATGGAATGGAGTGAAGGCCGCCGGCCCCTGTTGGAATATCTTCCCAAACCGAATAAATGGATGAATACTCTATATAAAATCTACTTGGGGACAGGGATGATGTCCCATATTCGCTTTTCCGGAAGCCTCAGCCCCGGGATTGGAGTGAAATAACCATGACGCATTACGGTTTGCAGACTAGTGATTTTTTAGAACGGATGGAGAAATTTGAGCAAGAACTGCCCCCCTTATTACTGGAACTGTCCCAAGTGGTTAGGCAGATGATCGAGGAGATCGAGCGGCCGCAATTGGAAGATGTCCAGAAAATGCAGGAGGAGCTGCTCAAGATGCTCGGCGACTCTGAACAGTTAATCGCCGTATGCGGCACCGAAGGCAAGCTCTGCGTGCAGTGCCCCTTTGGGGCCTATCTGCCCACCGGCTTTCCCTTTGCCTCCCCGGAGCAGCCCTTGTGCCTGCCCTGGATTGTTCTCACCCAGCCCATATCCAAACAACAAGCAGAGAATCAGCAGAACTAAGTTAATTGCCTGGTGAGGAGGGAGAGTGACCGCCGGTTCTTCAGCGGCCGGGGGGGCCTTCTATAAAGGTGTGCAGATCTTCCAGGGTCTGGGGGGTTTCTTCCGGAGTCAAGTCCCAGAGAACCAGGTACATGGCCCCCATGACACCGTCACCCCAGGAGCAACTGCATTTGATGGTGGGTTCCATTTTGGGGGGGCCCAGGACCTCGGTCAAGCGGGTGATGAACTCCCGGCCCCCGGCTGAAGCGGGGATGTTCAGAGAAATTTGATCGGCGTAAAGAGTCAGGGTAAATTCCACCTCTTCGACTTCAGCCGCGCCGGCGGCAGTCCGGGCCCGTCCTTCCACCTGGGACACCCGCCGCCCTTTCTCCCAGTTGTCCAGCAGGATTTCCATATTCAACTAAGCTATCTTTTTAACCCACTATTATAGTTGCCAGTTCCCAGTAATCAAAATATTCGGTTCCTTTTCTGATCACTGATCACTGATCACTGATCACTTATTACTAAGCCCTGGCTCCTTACCCCAGCTCTACCTCATCTGCCGCAGCTTCGCCACAAAGCCCGGCAAACCCAGGGCCTCTTCGGTGCGCCCCAGCCCCAGGAGGGCGAAGCCCTTGCCCATCAGCGCCTCTTCCAGGTTGGGGGCCACCTTCAAGATCTTATCGAAGCATTCCAGAGCCTCGTCGTAATGCTGCAGTTCCGTGAGGGTGGCCCCTTTATAGACTAGGGCCTCGAAGTCCGCCGGGTCTGCCAGCAGGGCCATATTGTAGCATTCCAGGGCCCGTTCCGGCTGGCTCGAATCCCCCAGAATACGGGCCGCGTCCAGATAAGGCTTGCCGGCGCCTTGGTCCTTGTTCTTTCGAGTTTCCAGGTAGGCGTTGAGGACATAAGCGCCGCCGTCCGCCAGGGCCGGATGGCCGTGGCCCGGCAGCAGAAAATCCGCCGGATAGGCGAGCAGGCGGCCCAGGGAGGCAATGAGTTCCTTCATATCTCCCAGCTTCTGGTCCGCGTCCGCCAGGAGGTTTTCCGTAGGCGGGGAGACAAAGACCATGTCTCCGGAAAAGAGAATCCGGTTGTGGTGCTCGTAAAGGCAGATATCCCCCGCGGTGTGACCGGGAGTGGCGATCACCTCCAGGAGATGGGGGCCGGCCTCAAACTTTTCGCCGCCCCGGAGTTGCACCACCTTATCCACTCTCCCGGACTGTTCCATTATCTTCATGAAGGGAACGCCCTGGAAATTGATGAAGCCCAGGGTGTCCCTGTGGGCCAGGACCTGGGGGTTGCACCAGTCGAAGAGTTCACCCATGCCGCCTACGTGGTCGAAGTGGCAGTGGGTGAGGAAGAGGCGCTCCATGAGGGAGAGGTCGAATTCGTCGCTGATTTCGTGGAGCAGGCCGTAGTAGTTGCCCGCGTCGATCATGACTCGGCCTTCGTCCAGGACATAGACGTTGCAGCTCATGCCCGATTCCTGGACCCACCAGATGCCTTCCAGCCGGGGATCGTATTCCGTCAAATGGATCATGGTTCCTCCGCAACGCCGGGGGTAACGGCCGCAGCGCCGGGTAAAGGGTAATCGAGAAAGTCGCCCAGGCGCCGGATCACTTCTGGTCTCAGATCAGGCAGGAAGTGGTACTCCACCAGTTGCAGGGCCCCTTCTTCTTCATCCTGGCGGCCCCCCACCTGGATTCTGGGCCCCTCCTCCGGCGGGCCCCAAAGACGGGCCAGATAAGCCAGAAAGTTGTCACCATCAAAGTCCCGGCTTATTTCCAGGGAGAGAAAATCCGGCCCTAATACCAGGTAGAAGACCAAAGGGTCGTGATAGGGCCGGGGATAAGGGGGGAGGATGTGACCTTCCACTATCAGACGCCGGGAGCGGGCCTCCTGGCGCAGAATTTCGAATTTCCAGCTTCCTGCCAATTAAGATTTCCTAAGGTTTTAATTGGGGAATTTTATCCGCTTTCCCGGCGGTTGTCAAACCTGCGGCCCGACTCAGGCCTGGATCTTGGAACGCAGCCAGTTAAGGGCATGAGCCTGGGCGGCTTGGGCTTCCGGGGCTGTCCAGAAGCCGGTGTGGGAACCGCCGTCGATCCAGTAGAAATCCGCACCAGCGATGGTGGCCTTGGCGTACTCTCCGTGCCGGGGTGGCACATCTTTATCCATGGTGCCGTGAAAGATGAGCGTGGGGCAGGTAATAGGAGCCAGGTCCAGTTGGGTGATGGCCGCAAACTGCTCTAGATCGTTGTGCACCCCCTCCTGGCGTTCCTGATAGCGTTCGCTCATGGTGGCCATGAGGAACTTGAGGAACGCGAACTTGCTTTCGTCCTGGAGGATTTCCTTGGCCCTGATGGCCATTTCGTGGCGGTCCAGGGTGCTTTCGGCTTTCAGGAAGCTTTTAACCGTGGACTCCGGAAAATGGTCCATGAAAAAACTCATCAGCCAAAGGCCGGCTTTGCTCATAAAGAGCTTTTCCTCCAGGGGGCTGACGTCGGGTTTATAGTCCAGGCAGACGGAGTCCACCTCCAGGAGGCAGGAGACCCGGTGCGGGTGCCGGGCGGCCAGGAGATAGGTGGAGGGGCCCCCCGCGGACGCGCCGATGGCCGCGCATTTCTCGATTTTCAGGGTGTCCAGCAGCGCGGCCAGGGCGTCTGCTTGTTCCTCCGGGGTGCGTCCGGTGGCGATGGGCGTTCCCAGGTACCCGGGCCGGGAAGGAGCGATGGTCTTAAAGCCGTTGACCCGGAAGAATTCTCCTAACCCTAATCCCTGGTCACAGCCTCCCGGTCCGCCGTGGACGCTTAAGAGGGGGAGACCCTGGCCCCGCTCTGCGTATTCCACGGGGCCAGCCGCGGTTTCCACCACTTGGGCGGGCTGGGTCAGACATGCTGCGATTTCAGCAGGCGTGGGATAACGTATCTCGCTCATCAGCACCTCCGGCTACTTGGGAATTTCGAAAACTTTAGCCGCTTTACTAATAGATGTCAAACAGGGGGGATGTCTCGGTTTTCCTTCCTTCCCCCTGAACAATTCAGAAAAAATTATCCTGATTGTAAAAAATGGTCCTTAGTACTTCACTTTTGTATTTTCCCTCTTATATTTAGTGAAACTAATTTTGTCGTCTCCTCGCAAGCCGGTTAAGAACCCGCAGTTAACCTGGTGAGGCCTGGTGCCCATGAAGAGATTCCTTAAACCGGTTCTCTATGTCATCGTTGGTATCATCCTGGCATTCCCTCTTTTCAGCCTCACCTATTACACCATGGTCCGCACCTCCACCCCGCAATTCTGCGCCTCCTGCCACGAAATTGAATTTGCTTACAACACCTGGCGTACCTCCAGCCATACCACCAACCGGGAAGGTTTTGTGGCGGATTGCATGGACTGCCACCTGCCTGCGCCCCAGGATACCTACGAGTTCTTCTATGCTAAGACCCTCCATGGGGTGAAAGACGTCATTGCCCATGTCCTGGGGGGCGTCTACGATCATGAGAAAAATCGCCAAAAAGCCTACGCTTCCATAAAAAATGACCAGTGCCTGAAGTGCCACCGCAATCTGCTTTACCT
>JAQTXE010000231.1 GCA_028688935.1 Syntrophales bacterium | reverse complement strand
TGCGATCCTGGGTACTGTAACCCGCGCCGACCCCGAAGGTGCCGGTTGGCCTCTCCTTAACGGTAACTTTGAGATTCATCCGGTCCGGAGCGCTCCCCGGATTGGTGCTGAAGTTGACGTCTTCAAAGTATTCCAGACGCCGCAGGTTTTTAATACTCTCCTTGAGCTTGGTGGCGGAAAACAGATCCTGTTCGTACACCCGCAACTCTCGCCGGATCACCTTGTCCCTGGTCTTGACGTTCCCGGCGATTTCGATGCGGTCGATATAGACCTTTTTGCCCTTGCGAAAATCGAAGGTGACATCTACCGTCAGGTTCTCCGGATTTTCCTTAATCAGGGGGGTGATGTCGGCATTGGCGTAGCCAAAATCCGCGTAAAAGTCGGACAGGGTGGTCATGTCCTTCTGAACCACCTCCCGGCTGTAAATCTTTTCCTGGGGCAGTTCGATGAGGCTCCGGAGCTTTGTCTTATCCTCCAACAGCTCGCCTTGAAAATCGATTTTCCCTACCTTATATTGGGGGCCTTCCTCCACGGGAATGAGGATATAGATGTCGTTCCCCTTAATAGTAATCTTGGGTTCCCCCACCTTGGCCTTGATGTACCCATGGTTGAAATAGTAGGCCGCTATTTTTTCCAGGTCCCGCTCCAGGGTATCTTTGCTCAGTTTCCCGGTACCCATGAACCAGGAGATGATAAGTCTACGCTTCTTGGTTTCCATAACATTGAGCAAATCTTTGCTCTTGATGGAGCGGTTGCCCTCGAAGGCGATTTCCTTGATGCCCAATTTTCCGCCTTCGTTGATATTCAAGACCAGGTTGACTTCCGTATCGGTTACCGGCTGCAGCTGATAAGTGACCTGGGCTTGATAAAACCCCTTTTCCCGGTAAAACTTGAGGATTTTATTGATATTTGCCTGAATATGGCCTTCCGAGACCACGGTAAAAGGCTTGAGGTCGGTAACTTCCAGGATTTTATCCCGTTTTTCCTTTTCATTGCCGGTGACAATTATTTCTTTGATGGCCGGTTTTTCTTTCACCAGCAAGGTCAGGACCCGGCCTTCGGGGGTATCGCTCACGTCTAATTTCACGTCCGTGAAATACCCCATCTTATAGATGGACTTCAAATCTCCCCTAAGGCGGGCGGGGGAAACGATTTCTCCCTCCCGGGTCTGCATGGCTCCCAGGATGGCGTCTCTTTCTATGCGGCGGTTGCCTTTGACGATGATTTTGGCAATCCGCTCTTTGCCCAAGATTTTCAGCGCAGTTTCCTGGGATATCTGGCGGCTCAGGCCGGTGAGGGATTTCAAGCCGGTGCCTTGACCTTTGAGGGTCACCGTCGCCGGCTTCCTGGCAAGATCAATGATCTTGACCTCCAGGGACAGGGCCGGGCCGACTTTGAGCAATTGGCCCATAATCACCGTGTCCGCCCCCACTAGGCGGCCCACCTCTTTGGCCAGGGCTTCGCTCATCGGCTCTTTGATCTTGCCCAATTCCCGTTGCAAATCCTCCTGGGGCACCAGGGTTAGCCCCTCGGCCTTCAGACGTTCCTGCATCTCCCCCCGGACCTTCTCCCCCAGATATTCCATGGGTTCCTTGCTGATAACGGTGAAGGGTAGGACCGCGACTTTTTTGATGACAATATCCTGTTGCTGGGCCAAGGCCGGCCAGGAGCAGGTCAGCACCAGAACAATAATTAACGCCAGGCGCTTTAACACCTTAATCCCCCTGTAAAATTACCGCTTTTCCGTCCACCAGGGTGACCCGGCGGTTTAAGGCCTGGGCCAAATCCATGTTGTGGGTGACGATGACAGAAGTTAGGCCCCGTTCCTGGTTGAGCTTGAGCAACAGCTCCTGCAACTGCGCCCCGCTCTTGGGGTCCAGATTGCCCGTGGGTTCATCAGCTAGAAGCACTTCCGGGTTCAAGACCAGAGCCCGGGCCACGGCCACCCTCTGCTGCTCGCCCCCGGAAAGGGTGGAAACCCGATGGGTCAGGCGTTCCTTCAAGCCCACGCCAACCAGGATGGCCTCAGCCCGCTCCCGAATCTCTATCTGGGGCAGGCGGGCGATCAGTCCGGGAATCATCACGTTCTCCAGGGCATTGAACTCCGGGAGCAGATGGTGAAATTGAAAAACGAAACCCACCTTTCGGTTGCGGAAGGCCGCCAAATGGCGATCATCCAGCCCAAAGACATCCTCCCCGTCCCAGAGCACCTGCCCCCCGGAAGGCCGCTCCAAAGTCCCCAAAATATGGAGCAGAGTGGACTTCCCCACCCCGGAGGCTCCCACCACGGCCAGGGTCTCCCCGGAGTAGATATCCAAATCCACTCCGTGGAGCACTTCCACTTGGATGCCATTATGCTGAAAGGTCTTGGTCAGACCCAGAATCTGGATTTTCACCATTTTTCTTTTAGACGCCCGCCTACCATAACACTTTCCCCAGGGGGCGTCAATCTTGGGAGTTTCGAGTTTCCAGTTCCGCTAGATAAACCGTTAATTATTGATAAATATTCATAAAAACTAACACCTGCCCCATGCTCACTCATACCTGATGGCCTCCACCGGGTCCAGGCGGGCCGCCTGCCAGGAGGGGTAGAGGGTGGCCACAAAACTGATGGCCATGGCCGCGCCGATGATCAGCACCAGGTCCAGGCCCTGGACCTGCACCGGTAAGGTGGAGATATAATAAACGTCCCGGGGCAGCTTGATGAACTCATAATGTTTCAGGAGGCCGCAGAGCAACAGTCCCAGCCCCACCCCGATACTGGTGCCGATCAAACCGATGACCAGACCCTTGAGAATAAAGATCTGCATGATACTTTGCCGGGTGGCCCCCATGGATTTGAGGATGGCGATGTCTTTGGTCTTTTTCATGACCATCATGAACAGGGTGCTGGCGATGCCGAACGCGGCCACCAGGATGATCAGGGTGAGGATGATGAACATGGTGATCTTTTCCAGCTTCAAGGCCGAAAAAAGGCTGCGGTTCATCTGCATCCAATCCTTGGTGGTGAAGGCGGGGCCCAATTTCTGCTGAATGGCCTCGGCTATCCGGTTGGCCGCGTAAATATCGTTGACTTCCACTTCCAGGCCGGTGACCCGGTCCCCCAGACCCAAAAACTTTTGCAGGTCCGGAATGCTGGTATAGACCAGGGTGTTGTCGAATTCATACATGCCGGAATGGAAAATGGCGCTCACCCGGAAAGGTTTCATCCGGGGCATCCGGCCCATGGGGGTGAGGGTGCCCAGAGGGGAGATGATGTTCAGGTAGTCTCCCGGCAGGAGATTCAGGTTCCGGGCCAGCTCGTTGCCGATGGCGATCCGGGATGGCTCCCCCGGTGCGGCCGCGGCCAGGTCCATAAACCGCCCTTTGGTCACTTCCAGACCCCGGGGGCCGCCCCGGCGGATGGTCTCCAGGTCCAGACCCCGGATGACCCCGCCGGAGATATTGCCGGGCGCGGAAAACATCACCTGGGTATAGATAAAGGGGAAATCGTCCGCCACTCCGGGGACTGTCTTGACCCGGGCCGCCAACTGGCGGTAATCCGTCAGTGACGCCCCTTTCTTTAAAACAATGACGTGGGCGTTGACGCTGAGGATCTTTTTCTTCAGGTCCTGGTCAAAACCGGTCATCACCCCGATGACCACAATCAAGGCCATGACTCCCACCGCCACCCCCGCGGTGGAAATGAGAGTGCTCAGGGAAATGAAGCCTTTAGTCTTTTTGACTCCCCGCAGATAGCGCAAGGCGACGAATGTCTCGAAAAAGCCCAAGAACCTCACCTTTCAGGTCTTAATTGGGGGAAAAGAATCACGTCCCGGATGGAGGGGGAATCGGTCAGGAGCATCACCAGGCGGTCGATACCGATGCCTTCCCCTGCGGTAGGGGGCATGCCGTGCTCCAGGGCCAAGACAAAATCCTCATCCAGGGCATGGGGCATCTCTTCGTCCCCGGCCTGGTGGGCGGCCAGTTGCTGTTCGAACCGCTGCCGCTGGTCATCGGGGTCGTTAAGCTCGGAAAAGGCGTTGGCCATCTCCCGGCCGGCAATGAACAGCTCAAAGCGGTCCACCACCTCCGGGTCCGTGTCGCTCTTCCGGGACAAAGGGGAGGTCTCCAGGGGGTAGCCCAACACAAAAGTGGGCTGTTGCAGCTCTCCTTCCACCAGCAGGTCGAAGAGCTTGGTCAGGGCCCGGCCGTACCCCTCTCCGGGCCTAAGTGTGACCCCTTCCTCCCGGGCCAGGGCCACCAGGGCTTCCCGGTCCCGGACCACCTCCCGGGGGATGCCCCCGATGGCCGTGAGAGACTCTCTGAGATCCAGACGCCGCCAGGGAGGCGTGAGATCGATCTCCTGGCCCTGATATTGGAGCTTCGAAGTCCCCAGAAGAGTTCGGGCCACATGGGCGATGATCTCTTCCGTAAAGGACATCAGGTCTTCATAAGTGGCATAGGCCTGATAGAATTCCAGCATGGTGAACTCCGGATTATGCTGAATGGACAGGCCCTCGTTGCGGGAATGGCGGTTGATCTCGAAAACCCTTTCCAGGCCCCCCACCACCAACCGCTTCAGGTAAAGCTCCGGCGCGATGCGCAAATAAAGCGTCATATCCAGGGCCTGGTGATGGGTGATGAAAGGCCGGGCCGTGGCCCCCCCGGGGATGGGCTGCATCATGGGGGTCTCCACCTCCAAAAAGCCCCGGCCCTCCAGGAATTGCCGCACCAGGCGGATAACGGCCGAGCGCTTTTCAAAGACTTCCCGCACCTGGGGATTGACCATCAGATCCAGGTAGCGCTGGCGGTACCTGGTCTCCACGTCCGTGAGGCCGTGGTACTTCTCCGGCAGGGGTTTCAGAGACTTGGTGAGGAGAGTAAATTTATTGACCGCCAGGGTGAGTTCCTGGGTGCGGGTGCGGAACAGGGTGCCCTCAAAGCCGACGATATCCCCCAGGTCCACCTTTTTAAACAGGGCAAAGGCTTCTTCCCCCACCACCTGCTTCTGCGCGTAGGCCTGGATCCGGGCGCCGCTGCCGTCTTGGATATGGCAGAAGGTGGCCTTGCCGAACTCCCTGAGCAGCATCAAGCGTCCGGCCAGTTGGAAGGTTTTTTGTAGGCCCTCCAACTCCGGGCCGCTCAAGGAGTCATATTGCTCCCGGATCCTGGCGATACTGTGGCTGGGCTGAAAACGGTTGGCAAAGGGGTCGACCCCCAGGCGGCGGAGTTCCGCCAGCTTTTCCCTTCTTTGGCTGAGAATGCGATCTGATATGGACATCTTGCAGGCCTGGAGTGATTCCGGCAAATTTCCGGAGATTCTATTTTAAGCTGAAGATTTTTAGATTATTCCCGAAATATAGTCAACCCTTATTCAGGGCACTTCAGGAGGGTCAGTAAATTCACCAGTTGCCCGGGGCCCGCAGAATTGCCGCCAGCCACCATGCACCCGGACCGGCAGGTCCGGCTTAGGGAGAAAACATGCCGTAAAACCCCGGGCGCTTTTCGCCGCCGGCAAACCACAAGGGAACTAAACTTTCGATCCCCCAGCATTATTATCTGTTGGATTCTGGGAATATCATATTTATGATATATTAAAAAAAGAAATGTTAAGGCATCAACCTGGCGCCCGCAGCCGGCCAGATTTGGCTCGGGGCCATAATTTTTGGCTTTTTAAAGGAGTTGCAGATATTTTTTGTACGGCAAGAAAGTTTCTGCTAAAATGCGTATCCGAAAATGTTCTCCTTGGAGACCTTTGAACTGGAAGTGAACACCACCGCCGGCACCGACATCCTGGACCTCACGCCCGGGGTGGCTGATAAAGTGCGGGCCAGCGGTATGGCCGCGGGTTTGCTCAATCTTTTCATCGCCGGGTCCACCGCGGCCCTGACCACCATCGAGTACGAATCCGGGGTGGTGAACGACTTAAGAGACGCCATCGAGCGCCTCTTCCCTAAGGACCTGACCTATGAACACGACCGGCGTTGGGGGGACGGCAACGGCTACTCCCACGTCCGGGCCGCGTTCCTCAAACCTTCCCTAAACGTCCCCATTGAGGACGGACGCCTGGTTTTGGGCACCTGGCAGCAGATCGTTCTCCTGGACTTCGACAACCGCCCCCGGCAGCGTCGCATCCGGGGCCAGATCATGGGCATTAAACCGGCAAACGGGTGAAACCTTCCAGGCCCAAATCTGTAGATATGCCTCAGACCCAGCTCACCTTCGAGGATAATGCCTTGGCCCAGGCCCTATTCGGCCAGCAGGGCCAGCACCTGCACATTATCAGCCGGGCCCTGGGGGTCAAGCTCCAGGTCCGGGGCAACCAGGTGACCATGAACGGCCCGGAGCCGGACCAGATACTGGCCCGGCGGGTCTTAA
>JAQTXE010000230.1 GCA_028688935.1 Syntrophales bacterium | reverse complement strand
TTTTATTTTTTCCCACCAGCCAGGATGATCTGCCGCAAGGCCTCCGCCGCGGTTCGGGGGTCCGGGGCTGCGGTCACCGCGCTCATCACCGCGGGGTGGCGCGCGCCTTCGGCCACCACCTGGCTGATATTCGCCAGATTGATGCCGCCCATGGTGGTCCAGGGAATTTTAAGGTACGGGGTGATGCGGCCCAGGGCCTCGGGCCCCAAAGGCTTGGCGTCTGGTTTCGTCTGGGTGGCGAAGACGGGACCGATATTGACGTAGCTCGCGCCCGCAGCCTCGGCGGCCAGGGCCTGCTCCAGGGAATGGGTGGACGCGCCGATAATCAGCTCCGGGGCAATAATACGCGCGGCGCTGACGGGCAGGTCTTCCTGGCCCAGGTGCACGCCGTCCGCACCGCTGGCCAGGGCGATATCCAGCCGGTCGTCAATGATCAACAGCGCGCCTAGGGCTGCGGTCCGTTGCCGGAACTCCCGGGCCAATTCATACAGGGCCCGGCCCCCCCATTCCTTTTCCCGCATCTGCACCAGACGGACCCCGGCCGCCAGGGTCTTTTCCAAGACTGCGAGTGCAGTTCTCCCGGCACAAAAGGCAGTGGTGATGACCACGTAAAGATCGGCGGCCTGAAAAACAGCCAGACTCTGGGCGTGGTTCATCAGCCGCCCCCCACCAGGCGCACCAGCTCCAGGACGTCGCCAGCCGCCAGACGCGTCTCCCCATAGGCGGCCCGGTCCACGATCTCGTGATTCCTCTCCACCACCGTGGCTTGGGGATTGAGGCCCAGCTCCTCCAGCAGAGCCTGCACGGTGCCGGCGGTCACGTCCCGGGCCTCCCCGTTGATGGTCAGTTTCAAGGCACCACTCCGTACTGATATATTTATCTCACGCAAAGGCGCAAAAGCGCCAAGATCAAATTCCCTCCCCCTTGAGGGGGGAGGGATAGGGTGGGGGTGGCGTCTTTTTGGGAGGTTCAGAGTCACAAGTCGCCCCCCTCCCCCCCAATCCCCCCCTCGCAGGGAGAGGAGTTTGTCGGTGCCGCGCCCCGCAATTTTAATAGATTACCGAAAAAATAAATGAAGTTGCTTATAAAACTCTTGCGCCTTGGCGTCTTGGCGTCTTGGCGTGAAATATTTATTCCACAAAGGCCCGGTCAAAGTCCTTCCACACCGGGTCGTAGCCGGCCCGGCGGATGGCCGCGGCCACCTCTTCCGGGGTGCGCCGGTCTTCGGTTTCGAACTGCTCCAGGGCGCTGTCCCCCAGATGGGAGTAGCCCCCGGGGCGGGTGGAGGAACCCGCGCTCATCATGGTCACCCCCAGGGGGATGAGGCGGTCCCTCAGCGCCGGGCGCTCCCGGGTGGAGAGGTTGAACCCCGCCTCCGGCAAAAAGAGGCGCAGGGCCAGCATGAGTTGCACCAGTTCCTTATCGCTCAAAGGGTGGGCGATGGTGTGCCGGGCGGGGACGTTAAAGAGGCGGGGGAAGGAAACGGCGACTGCGCTCTGCCAGCACTCCTTCTGGAGGTAGCGGGCATGGAGCGCGGCCCAGAAGCCGTCCACGTGCCAGTCGTAGAGCCCCAGGAGGGCGCCGATGCTTAGTCTCCGCACCCCGGCATGGCCCGCGGCCTCGATGGCCCCCAGGCGGTTGAGGTAGTCTTTCTTGCGGCCCTTAAGATGCACTTTATCGTAGGTGTCCCGGTGATAGGTCTCCATGTAGAGGGTCACGCCCTCCAAGCCCGCGTCCACCAGGCGGCGGTAATCCCCTTCCTTCAGGGCATAGACCTCCACGGACACCGAGGGGAAGTATTTCCGGGCCAGGGCCACGGCCTGGACGATATAATCCACCGGCGCGGCCTGGGGATGGTCCCCGGTGAGCAGCAGAAGATTTTGGAAGCCGTGGGCGGCCAGGGTTTCGCATTCGGTGCGAATCTCCGCCGGGGTCAAAGTGCGCCGCTCGCCCTCACTGCCGGAATGGCAGGAATAGGCGCAATAGGTGCAGTCCGAGGCGCAGACGTTGGAGAGATAAATGGGCACATAGAGCCCGATGGTCCGCCCGAAATGCCAGCGGGTGAGCCTCTGGGCCACCCGGGCCATCTCCTCCAGCCGTCCTGCAGCCGCAGGCGACAGCAAGGCCGCCAAATCCTCAGGATGCAGCACCTCCCGCCCCAGGGCCCGGGTGACATCCGCGTCCGTGGCCGAGGCGATGAGGTCGCGGATGCGGTCCTCCGGCCAGGAGTCTAAGGTTTTGGTGAAGGGAGAATGCATATAATCCTTGAAATACTTGCCGCGAACCCCGGGACCGAGGTCTTCACGGCGGTATTCAGGACGCATATCGTCAGACTTAGCCTTCTTCATAGTTCTTTATCGGTGTGCGGAGGGTACCCTATATTTTGGCAAACCGCCGATGCACGCCGCTTAACGCCGATAAAAAGGAACATCTGCGTGTATCGGCGTTAATCGGCGGTTTCTAATGGCCGCTTTACTTAGCCGTCTCCAATTCCTTCAGCAGTTTCTTGGCTTCGGCCTGGCCCTGGTTGGCTGCTTTTTGCAAAAGGGCCTTGGCCTTGGCCACATCTTTTTTGACGCCGTGGCCTTTGGCGTACATGAAGGCGAGAGAGACCTGGGCCTTGGCGTAGCCCTGGGCCACGGCTTTTTCCAGCCAGGATTTGGCCTGGGTCCAGTCCTGTTTGACGCCGTCGCCATGGGCGTACATATACCCCAGGCTGAACTGGGCCGCAGCGCTGCCCTTGGCCGCGGCTTTTTCAAACAAGTCCTTGGCCTTGGCAAAATCCTTGGTCACCCCCAGGCCCTTCAAGTACATGATCCCGAGATTCTGCTGGGCCTTGAGATTGCCCTTGGCCGCGGCCTTTTCAAACCAGGGTTTGGCTTTGGCCCAATCCTGGGCCACTCCCTCGCCCTTAGCATACATCACCCCCAGATGCAACTGGGCCGCAACGTCGCCTTTTTCGGCCTTAGTCTTGGTTTGCTCGAAGGTTTGGGCAAAAGCCAGATGGGCCAACAGCACCCCGATAACCAAAAAAGATAAAGCGGCAAAGCGTTTCATGGTAATCCCCTTTTTTAATGAAATTTACCTCAGGTCTGGCCGGTTGCCAAGGGCAACTTGAGACCTCTACGAAAGTGCTTTTTTTGTCATCCTGAGCGAAGCGAAGGATATTGTATTTTATCACTCATGATTCTCAAACTGGGTGTAATCATCGGCACGGCCTGGAAAAGCTGTGCTGCCAAAAACGAGATTCTTCTCTCCGCTTCGCTCCGTTCAGAATGACAGAAAAGGGACTTTCGCGGAGGTCTCATCTTGGAACCAGGAGATGGCAGACCAGCCGCGCCCGGTTATTCTTCCATGGTGCGCAGGGCGCAATCTACTTTCCTGGGGTACGCCGGGCGCACCCTACCTTTCCTCGGATGGCGCCGGCGGGTTGCTGTATTTCTCCGGGTGGAGCGGCCGGGGGAACCGGGAGATTTTGTGATATTGGGAATAATTGGCCGCCAGGCGCAGGGTCCAGCCGGGGTCGGGGCGCACTATGCGCCGCAAGATGTTGGACATTTTATAGGTTTCCCGCACGGCCCAATACCAGCCGTTCTGCAGTTCTTCGGAGGTCATCCCCCGGGGGTGGATGACCGAGTGGCCGGTATCATAATGGGACCAGTCACGATCATGGATGCGTCCCTGGCTATCCATTTCCTCGTAAAGCTTGGTGCCGGGAAAGGGCGTGAGGATATGGTAGAGCACCAGGTCGATTTTGGCGGCGTTGACGAAATCCACGGTGCGCTTAAAGACCCCCACATCATCGCCATCGAGGCCGAAGATGAAGCTGCCCATAATGGTAATGCCCCGGCGGTGCAACTGACGCACGCCCCGGGCGTATTCTGCGGGATGATTACCCCCCTTGCGCACCGATTTCAGCGTCTTCGCAGAGAGGCTCTCGAAACCGATGAAAGCAAACCGCCCCCCCGCCTGGGCATAAAGGTCCATGAGCTCCGCATCTTTCGTCAGCGCCAGGGACACCTGCCCCCCCCACTTGATGCCCAAAGGAATTAAGGCCCGGAACAACTCCTTGGCATATTTAGCCTGGCCGATGAGATTATCGTCCAAGAACATCCAGCGCTTATCCGCCTGGCTTTTAATTTCGGCCACGACCTCCGCCACCGGACGGCAGCGGAAATCCCGGCCGAAAAACCTGGTCACCGAACAATAATTGCAGTCGAAAGGGCAGCCCCGGGTGGCCTGAATGGTGTTGGCATACTTATACATCCCCTTATCGAGCAGTTCCCGGCGGGGGATCGCCATATCACGCATGTCAATGAGCGCCTCATTTTGGTATATCTGCCGTCCCACCCCACCGTTGGCCACATCCGAGAGGATGCGGGGCCAAAGCCCCTCGGCTTCGCCCACGACCACGATGTCGGCGTGAGCCGCGGCCTCCTCGGGCAACCCCGTGGCATGATAACCGCCGATAGCTACCGTCTTCCCCCGCTGGCGGAATTCATCGGCCATCCGGTAGACATGGGAAATCTCGCAGGTCATACCGGTAAAACCCACCAGATCCCAGTCCCCGTCATAGTCAGGTTCGCTTAAGCGCGCATCATGAATGACCACTTCGTGTGGCGGTGGGGTGAGCGCGGCAATGGTCGTCAAGGTCACCCTGGCGATGCCGGCCTTGCCGCTTTTGGAGACTTGCCCGGTGAAGCCGGTGGATTTCGGTTGGACGAGGAGTATTTTCAATATTTTTCCTTATGATGCCTGGGAGATGGAAAGTAGTTCCTCCCCAACTCCCGTTAAAGAGGAGAAGGATACGTGACCCGGGGCCACAGACATGGCGCGCTCCTATTCCGGTTCCCCCCTGCCGCCGGATAACCGGAATAAACGGTGATCAGGCTGATGGGCGGGGCCATGAATTTATTTTAAATTTTTAAGCATTTCTATGGCTTCAATCTGTCCCTGGTTGGCCGCCTTTTCCAACAATGCCTTGGCCTGGGCCAGGTCTTTTTTGACCCCCTGGCCTTTGGCATACATCATCCCCAGACAGAGTTGAGCCTTGGCGTCTCCCTGGGCCACTGCCTTTTCCATCCAGGTTTTGGCCTGGGCCCAGTCCTGCTTGACCCCGTCACCCTGGGCATGCATAAACCCCAGGCTGAACTGGGCCGCGGCGTTGCCCTGGGCCGCGGCTTTTTCAAATAAGGCTTTGGCCTGGGCGAAATCTTTCTTTACCCCCAAACCCTTAAGATACATGACCCCGAGATTCTTTTGGGCTATGGCATAGCCCTGGGCCGCGGCTTTTTCAAACCAGGCTTTGGCCTGGGCCCAATCTTTGGCCACTTTTTCACCTTTGGCATACATCACCCCCAGAGCGCACTGGGCTGCGGCGTCGCCTTTTTCCGCTTTGGCTTTGGTTTCCTCCAAAGATTGGGCGAAAGCAAAGGGAGTCAATCCCACCCAACAGACTAAAAGCGCTAAGGCCAAAAAGCGTATTTTCATGTTAACCCCTTTTTCCCAGAGATAGACTGTGTATTTCAACTCATGGGGATGATCTTGAAATCCTGGAGAGCTTCAAAGATCCCATGGAAAACCAGGCCCATGCCAATGGCGGCCACGAAAAAGCCGACGATCCGGGTGGCCGCGTCAATCCCTCCCGGACCGATGCGGCCCAGAAGCTGCTTGGCATAAGCCAAGATCAGGTAGGTGACGGCCATCGCCGCCAGAATGGCCAGACAGATGCCTAACAAGTCGACAAAGTCCGAGATAGGATGTTTTACCAGGGAACTCATGCCCATGATGGTGGCCAGGACCCCGGGGCCGAACATCAGAGGCATGGCCAGGGGCACGAAGGCGATATTCCCGGGTGGCCCGGTGGTACCGCTGCCTTTGGGGATCACGCCCCCGGAAGGGGAAGGCAAGAAAAGACTGAAGCCGATGCGCATCAGGATGATGCCGCCAACGATGCGAATCATGGCCAGGGAGACGGAAAAGACCTTCAGCACCAAAGTGCCGAAGATCAGGAAGAAAAAGATCAGGCAAGCAGTGTAGAAACAGGCCAGGCGGGCCACCTGGCGGTGCGCCTTATCGTCTTGCCCTGCCAGAAGTTTGAGGAAGATGGGGAGGGATTCCAAGGGATTGATCACCGCGATTAAGGTGGTGAAAGTCCCAACAAATAAGGCCACCGATTTTCCCATGGTTCATCCTTCCCAGACGCTTAAAATGGCATCACTCAAGGCGCCTCTATCTCTATGCCAAAAACCCCGTCAACGGAGAGGAGGCGGAAGCGGCCTCCCGTTCCGGGCCCAGGCCCGAGAGATAGGCCAGGCGGCCCGCGGCCACGGCCATGGCGAAGGCGCCGGCCATCTTGCCGTGGTCGGTGGCTTCGGCCAGG
>JAQTXE010000229.1 GCA_028688935.1 Syntrophales bacterium | reverse complement strand
TGCTAAACCTTTATCCAGAGGAGAACGGACGATGAGAAAAACCAATATTATTATCGGAGCAATTGTTGGCCTCAGTTTGATTTTCGTCACCGCGTCCTGGGCGCAGCGGGGCATGGGGCCAGGAGGCGGCCAGGGACGCGGCTGGGGCATGGGAGGCGCTTACGGCAGGATTTATAACCCCCAGACCGTGGAGACTCTCAGCGGCGAAGTGGTGAGCGTGGAAAAATTTATGCCTGGCAGGGGAATGTCCTACGGGGTGCATTTCACCCTGAAAACCGATAAGGAAACGATCCCGGTCCACCTGGGGCCCAGTTGGTATCTCGATAAGCAGGATATTAAGATCGTGCCCAAGGACCAGGTGCAGGTAACGGGATCGAGGGTTACTTTTGAAGGGAAGCCGGCTATCATCGCCGCGGAAGTGAAAAAAGGCGATAAGGTTCTGAAACTACGGGATCAAGCCGGAGTCCCGGTCTGGGCCGGACAGGGGCGTCGTTAAACTGGCAAAATCGGAATGGGGGCTACTCAGCCGCCATTCCTATTAACCCGGCCGCGATTTTTCCTGGCGTTTAAGATCAAAAACCAATCAGCCTTAACCGGGATTATGCGCCAAGAATCGGTGCAAATCAAGCTAAGTATATGATATACGGAGGGTAAAATACTATTTCGGGTCTCCAAGGTGCTCGGATGTGGTGAAAGCCAAAAAGAGGCAATCCGGCCTGATTTTAACCGGTCTATCATGATCGATTTCCAGGTCGCCACCATCTCCTCCAATACCGGGTTCATACTACTGCGTGAGATAGATGAGCGTGTGGCTTCGGCTTTTCCGCTGGCCCATCATTACCGAGCGGTGCTGGCCTGGGGTTCTTAAACCTCACCTCTTAAGAATCTGAGAATCAAGGTAGTATCTTCAAAATCTCCCAAAATGGTTGAGTTTGACGAAAACTTTGGCTATCTTGCATTCAAGAAAACTATTGGGCTACAAAAAGAGGAACTTCTCCGGGGTTAGACCCGGGATAGAAGGTCCAGAAACCATTTTTCGATCGCCGTGGCCAGGGCCGCGGCATAATCTCAGATTAGTGTTCATGATGGTGGTTGGTCAGCCAAGGGGACTTCCCATGCAGGATCAAGCCAAGCCGAACCATGGAGCCACCCCGGTGCGGATTATCACCCTTTATCTGGCCTGCGGGTTGCTCACGCTCCTCATCTTCTTGTTTGATTTGGTCAGTCCCTTCGGTGTGATTGTCGCAATTCTTTATATTGTCGTGGTGTTGCTCTCCCTCTGGGTTCCTCAAAAAAGTTTCACTCTTTGGGTCGCGGTGCTGACGTCCATTTTAACCACCATCGAATTCTTTTATTCCCCTCCCAAGGGGGAAATGTGGAAAGTCATCTTTAACCGGGGCCTGGCCATATTTGCCATATGGGCCACCGCCTTTCTGGTCCTACAAAGAAAAATCACCGCGGAAAAGCGGGAAAAGGCGGTACGGGAACGGGAAAAGGCCCTGGAAGTGGTGAAAATACTGCGGGGCTATCTGCCCATCTGTGCGGCCTGTAAAAAGATCAGAAACGATGCCGGCTACTGGACCCAGATTGAGGCCTATATCCGGGAGCACTCGGAAGCAAATTTCACCCACAGCATCTGTCCGGAATGCGCCAAAAAGCTCTATCCAGAGTTTTTACCGAAAGAAGACCCGGATTCTGAACCCTGAACGCTGCCTCCGGTGGCGGGAGAAGACATCCTCTCAGGGAGGAAAGGGACGTGCCCCAAAACCGGGGGTCTGGATCGGGATAGTTCTGGCGAGAGTCCTAACAGAGGCATGGCGGGAAAGTGCAGCGCATCTCGCCTTCAGCCTTTTTCTCGCCAAGCTCAGCTTGGCAGCCGTTTCCGTTCCCAAGTACAACTTGGGAACGAGCCATTCATGTTCCAAAGGGAACACCCAAAACCATGAAAGAGTGGTGGGACGGGCCTCTGTGCCCGCCAAGCGCCTGGTGGGCGCGGAGGCCCGCCCCACCACCATCTGGTTCCCAAGGGAGCTTCTTCTCATATATTCGGCTTAACTTTCATAATTGGAGTTATACTAGCCTCGGCTTTCCCGGCAATTCTCGTGTTTGCTCAGGAACTCGTGCCAGGAAAGGTGGGGATGGTAGCCGGAGTGTTCTTTGGGTTCGCTTTCGGTATGGGCGGAATCGGCGCCGCTGTTATCGGGAGACTGGCAGATGCATATGGCATTGAATTCATCTACCGCTTTTGTTCGTTCCTGCCGCTGCTCAGGATGTTGACGGTTTTCCTGCCGGATATCCGGAATAAAGAGGGTTTAAGAATTTAGGCAAAAGCTTATCATAATTCCTTATCTCCTGATTCCCGCCCCTCGAACAACCAGGACTGGCTGGCGATAGTATCCGGTGGTCCCATAACTATCAGCAAATCTTGGGCTTTCAGTTGCATATCCGGTTCCGGATTGGGCAGCATTTGTCCATCCCTCCGGATGGCCAGCACAGTAAGGCCGTATCTTTTTCTAAGTTCCATTTGGGATAGAGACTTCCCAGCCAGCGGGGCCTGGTCAGCCAGGCGAAAGGTGCTGATCTCTATATCAGGAAGTCCGGGTTTAAGGCCGTTAAAAGGCTCAAGTTCTTTCTCGGAGCGAAACACCTGGTAACAACGGGCTCGCACCTCCGCGGTGAGCCGCTCGATTTCCTGCCTGGGAATCAGGTATTTTTTTAATACCAGGTTGAAGATCTCCACTGAGGTCTCGAACTCCTCGGGCACAACGTCATTGGCGCCCGCCTCATATAAAGGCTGGACTTCCTGAAGGTATCGGGTTCGCACAATAAGATAGGCTCCCGGATTGAGGGTCCGGGCCAGGTGAGTGATCATGCGGGTGGCCGCAGGGTCGTTAATGGCCACTACGATGATGCGGGCCTCATGGATGCGGGCGTGCTTGAGGATCTCCTCCTGGGTGGCGTCGCCGTAAAAAATCGGTTCCCCTTTGGCACGCGCGGTTTTTACCGTTTCCGGGTTCATTTCGATAACTACATATGGGATGCCGCTTTTTCGCGCCGCCCGGGCCAGATTCCGGCCGCTGACGCCGAAACCCACAATAATAAGATGGTCTTTGGGCTCAGCCTCCTTGACCTCCTGTACCAGAAAAGAGCCGGTTCTCAACCGCCGCGGCAGCGGCAACCGTAAAACCGCCTCCGCGGCGCGCGGGGCCAGGGCCATGAGCAAGGGGGTGGCTATCATGGTCATGATGGTGGCATTCAGGAATAGCTGATAGGTATTGCCGGAAAATATTCCCGCACTAAGCCCGGCTTTGGAAAGAATAAACGAAAACTCTCCCACCTGGCTGATGGCCAGGCCGACTAAAATGGCGGTGCGCAGAGGAAACCCAATCATCAAGGCGGCGACTCCGCCTACCAACGACTTTAGGACCAAAGCACCCAGGGTGATTAAGAAGATGAGCCACGGTTGCTGGAAAAGGAAATTGACTTCCAGGAGCATGCCGATGGAAATGAAGAAAAAGCTGGCAAAGATGTCGCGAAAGGGCAGGACATTGCTCAGGGCCTGATGGCTGTACTCCGTTTCGGAAATGATCAATCCCGCCAAAAAGGCTCCCAGGGCCAGAGAAAGGCCGGCGCTGGCCGTGAGCCAGGCCACGGCAAAACAGACTACTACAATGGCCAGTAAAAATAGCTCGCGGCTGCGGGTCTTGGTTATTTGGAATAACAGCTGCGGCACAATCCATTTGGCGCCGGCAATAACCAGGAGGATGATAAGCAACGCCTTGCCCAATAATATGAGCAGGGATGAACCGACATTATCAGTCGCACCGGTCAATATGGGTACCATCAACATCATGGGCACGATAATGATGTCCTGGAAAATTAAGATGCCCAAGTCGGTGCGACCATGGGGGCTGTCAACTTCAGCCCTCCCTTGCAGGAGTTTAAGCACAATGGCAGTGCTGCTCAAAGAAAGCAGAAAGCCGATGAACACGGATTCCCCGAAGGGCTTGCCGGCTTGCAGGGCCAGGGAAAACCCGGCCAGACAAGTCAGAGCTATCTGGATCGGGCCGGCCACCAAGACCGATTTCCTGATTTGTAGAAGATCGGCAAAGGAAAACTCAACGCCGATAGTGAAAAGTAATAAAACAACCCCGATTTCCGCCAGGTTTTCTACTTCATGAACCGCCTTTATCAGCCCAAAGACATGAGGCCCAGCCAATATTCCAGTAAGAATGAACCCCACAATAACCGGCACCCGGACCTGGTGGCAAATAAACAGTACAACAATTGCAAGCGCAAGTGTAATGAGTAAATCGCTTAGTATTTGTATTTCCATATCTTGTCTATCACAGAATTTGGCTTACTGTACCGGAAGAATTGCTCCCGGTAATTCTTTAAATGGGCGGAATCCCTTACAGTAATTTTTACTTATTTAAGATTCTTTATGGCCTTGCCCCTGGAAGTGAAGGAAATCCCCTGTGAGAAAGCCGTGCCGATCATCACCGCTTCCATAATCGGTTCGTTGACCTCGGTCTCAGCCTTCCACCTTACGAGAAAGTTGGCTCCCGATCCGCCTTTCGTGTCGGATTCCTTGACAATAAAACGGCTGGAGGCCATGGGGTTGAGAGTCAGCGGTTTTGGCAAATAGCTCTTGATGAGTTTTCCATCAGAATCGTAGTAATCGGCGGAAACTATCGTAATGGCATGATCCTGGTCGGTATTGCGAACGCTCACTATGCCGGTCAGGAGAAATTTCTTTTCCAGGTCACCCCAATAAATATGGGAGTAAACCGGCACATACACCAGCTGCCCTTTGGATAGCGCCACGTCAGAAGCGGCACGCCCTTCGTTCAAAGAAAGGCTCATGATCATTATGGCGCTCAGAATGATCAGCAAGCAGAATTTTCCTTTTAAGCTTTTCATGTCAGTTTCTCCTTAGCTTTTCTGGCTAATGCGATTCTGATCTTCATTCAGGCGGGTTCCCGGCTGCATGTCAATGGCATTCTCAAGATAACGCTCCCTTAAAAGCCGGAGGAGCGCCGGCAGGATGCTCAAGGCGGCCAGCAAGACGCTCAGGCTTCCCACCGTGGATAACAGGCCCAGGCTGAAAGTACCCCGGTGACCCGAAATCATCAAGCTGCCGAAACCCACCGCGGTGGTCAACGCCGCTAACAGCACCCCTTTGGCGGTACCCGCAGGCAAGGTGATAACTCGGGCCGACTTCTCCTGCTGCCAGCGCACCAAGATAATAATGCCATACTCCACGGCTTCTCCCAAGATCAAAGGTAAAAAGAGCACATTGGCCTGATTGAAAGGAACCTCCAGAACCCACATCAGGCTCACGGTTAAAGAGGTCCCCACCAGCAAAGGAATCAAGGCCAGGATGGTCAGCCGCAAACTGCGTAGCAGGAAGGCGACCATCAAGGCAATGCCCAATAAGGAAACCCCGGCCGCCCAGAGACAGGCGTTGCGGAATGCCAGAGTAAACACATAAAGCAACACCGGGTCCCCAATGACGTCAGGGTTTACGCTCCTCAGTTCACGCACAAATTCCCCCAGAGGCCCAGGGTTCCAAATATCCCGGGAAGGGAAGATCCGGATAAGGTAGCAGCCGGTGGAACTGATAAAGCGTTCTCGCACATTTTGGGGCAGGTCCTCCAAGCGCGGCGGCCTAATGGTCCGATCCAGATTAGCCTGCAAAACATCCCATTGGTCTTGCAGATCCGAGATAAATTTTTGTTCAAAAGCCCCAAGGTGCTTTGCGGCCTGAGGATTGGGGTTCTGGCTCAGGAGGGTGATGACGCGTAAAAGCAAGCCATCGACTTCGATAAGCTTTAACTGGGTCGGTTTATCCTCCGGTTCCCAGTCGCTGTGCGCGGCTCGAGATATTTTAAACCGAATACGCTCCAGAATGGAGGCAAGTTCCTGGGGATCGGAAGAGGTTGGCGGGTCGCCCACAAAACTTATCCCGGTCACTAATGGCTGCAGTTCAGCCAGCAGGCGCTGCTTGGCTTCCACCTGGGTGGGCAGGAAGGAAAGGATGGACTCCACTTGGGAGACGCTGCCCAGGTTTTTCAAAGCTTTCGACAGCCCCGGCAGGTCTGCGGTGCTGCTAACCAGCATAGCCCCATAAGAGGTAGAATATTTGGAGTCCCGGATGAGGTTCTGTTCCCAGACGACCGACTCGGTGTGAGGATTTTGCAGATGCAGAGGATTTAAGTCAAAGGGAACGTGAAACAGGCTGATGCCGCCCAGGGCCGTGATGATTAACCCCACGGCCAATACCAGGCCCGGTCGCCGCCACCTGATGGCAAGAAAGGGCTGAGGTTCACCGGCGCATTCCCCGTCAATGGACCCGGTGGTCCACCTTTCCGTAACGATCGCCCGGG
>JAQTXE010000228.1 GCA_028688935.1 Syntrophales bacterium | reverse complement strand
AGCTTACGACCAAGCCGGCTTTAGCGCCCAAGTGGCGGCTTTCACCCCGGAGGCGCCGGCCTGGATGGCTCAGGCCCACCTGGTGGTCTGCCGGGCCGGGGCCTCCACCCTGGCGGAGTTGACCGCATTGGGCCGGGGGGCGCTGTTGGTGCCCTTCCCCTTCGCGGCCAACAACCATCAGGAGTTTAACGCCCGCTTTCTGGCGGAGAAAGGCGCGGCGGAATTAATTTTGAATAAAGATTTTACCGGCGAGGTTTTGGCTGATAAGATAAAAATGTTTATATCGTCCCCCGATTCTATAGGGGCCATGGAAACGGCCAGCCGCTCCCTGGCCAAACCGGCCGCGGCTAAGGAGATTGTCCGGGGGTGCCTGGAGTTGATTAACAGCCCGGTTTGAATGAAGGAGAAATGTAGGGTGGGCACTGCCCACCAATTCCTTATAACCTCAAAAACATTATAAAAATGCCCAATTACATAAGATCAAGAGAACCGGGCGGCACCTTTTTCTTTACCGTGGTTACCTTTCAAAGAAGGAGATTATTTTACAATCCAAAAAATATTAAAATCTTAAGCGAGATTATTACCGAGGTTCAGAAAGAATTCCCTTTCACCATGGACGCCTGGGTTTTCTTGTCTGACCATATGCATTGTCTCTGGACCATGCCGGTGGAGGAGACGGATTATTCCAAGCGCTGGGGGTTGATCAAAGCGAGATTCACCAAGGCAATAGCCAAGGAACAGGGGCGATCCGCTTTGCTCACCGGGTCCAGAATCCGGCAGGGGGAAAGCACCATTTGGCAGCGGCGCTTCTGGGAGCACCGGATTCGAGATGAGCGGGATTTGGGGGCGCACCTGGATTATATTCACTTTAACCCGGTGAAGCATGAATTGGTCAATTCTCCGGAGAAATGGCCTTATTCCAGTTTCCGAGAATACATCGCGCGGGGTTACTACAAGGATGATTGGGGAACAAATGTCAAATTCGATCCTGATTTGAATTTTGGGGAATAATTTTTTAAAGGAATTGGTGGGCAGTGCCCACCCTACATTAACTGATCGAATTAACTATTAGAGAACCGGTGAGATAATGTTGACTCTCGAAGATATTGATAAACAAATTCGTAAGTTACCTGAATACCATGAAGCCAGACCTTTTCTCTGTGAAGGTTCCCCTATTGACTGCAAAATATTTTTTATCGGCCTAAACCCTTCAACCCCAATATCCTTCTGGCCATATTGGTCTTTGGAATATGGGTGCAATAAAAAAGAATGGCTTAGCCAGACTAACTTACATTACAGTTATTCTCTTCCACCCACTCGTAAAAGAATCGAGAGGCTATTCGATATTCTTAGCGCTTATCGCTGCCTTGAAACAAATATCTATTATATGCGCTCAAGCGAATTAAAATCACTGCCTAAGGAAAAACGAGACCCACAATTTTGTTATTATCTCATTGAAAATATTGCACCTAAACTTATCTTTGTCCATGGAGATGAAGCTATAAAACGCTTGGGAAAAGAAGCTAAAACAAGTTTTATTAAAGGACAATTTATGTCAGTAAAATTATTTGGAAATAATACAACTATATATTCCAGACATCACCTTAGTTATCAATGCTCTTATAAAGAAATTAACGAACTAGGGCAAAAGTTTCGTGATTAGTGTCGGAAAAATATTGGAAAGGCACACTCACAATAAATAAATGCAAGATAATAATGTAGGGTGGGCACTGCCCACCGGTTCCTTAAAATTATGACCAAAAACACCACCTACCACTTCATCGGCGTCGGCGGCATCGGCATGAGCGGCTTGGCCGAGATTTTGGCCCGCCAGGGGGCTCAGGTGAGCGGCTCCGATCTGGCGGCCAACGGCATTACTACGCGGCTGCAAGCCCTCGGAGTTAAGGTGTATCAGGGGCACCGGCCCGAGCACCTGGAGAACGTCGAGGTGGTGGTCCACTCCACCGCGGTGAAAGAAGACAATCCGGAGCTGGCCGCGGCCCGGGCCCGGGGGCTCACCGTGCTGCGCCGGGGGGAGATGCTGGCCCGGCTGATGGCCGGACATTTCCAGATCGCCATCACCGGGGCCCACGGCAAGACCTCCACCACCGCCATGGTGGCCGCCATCTTGAGGGCCGGGGGCCTGGACCCTTCGGTCCTGGTGGGCGCTATCTGGGACAGCCTGGGGTCCAACGCGGTCTTGGGACGGGGAGAATATTTCGTGGCCGAGGCCGACGAGAGCGACGGCTCTTTTGCCTATCTTAAGCCCCAGATCACGGTGATCACCAATCTGGACCGGGAGCACTTGGATTTTTACGGGGATATGGCGCATATCCTGGAGGCTTTCGCCCGTTACCTGGGAAAACTCCCTCCCGGCGCCCGGGTGATCGCCTGGCGGGACGATCCCCATCTGTCCCCAATCTTAAAAGAAACGACTCATCCCGTATTGACTTACAGCCTCCACCCCGGGGCCGATTTCCGGGCTACGGAGATTGCCACCCAGGAATTGGGCAGCAGCTTTCACCTCCATTTTCAGGGTCAGGAACTGGGTCGGGTGACTCTGCCTTTAACCGGCCGGCATTACGTGTTAAACGCCATGGCCGCCTGCGCCGTGGCCCACACCTTGGGGCTGGACTTTCCGGTATGGCAACAAGGGTTGAAAGAATTGGGACAGATTCACCGGCGCTGCCACCCCAAGGGCGAGGCTCAAGGCATCCTGGTGATGGACGACTACGGCCATCATCCCACGGAGATCAACACCACCATCAATGCTTTGGCCCAGGCCTTTCCTGACCGGCGTCTGGTAGTGGCCTTCCAGCCCCATCGCTATAGCCGCACCCAGGCCCTGTTGCCGGATTTTTTTCCGGTTTTCGGCCAGGCCGGAATGGTCTTCGTCACCGAGATTTACGCGGCCGGGGAGAAAAGCCTGCCCGGTCTTTCCGGCCGGGCCATCTATGAAGGCATCCGCCATACCGGCCACCCGGCCGTGCACTTTGTGGAGGAAAAAGCCGGGACTACGGATTTTATTCTGGAGCACCTGCACCCCGGGGATTTGCTTCTCACCCTGGGCGCAGGCGACATCTGGAAAACCGGGGAAGAGCTGCTGGCCCGGCTGGCAGGCACCCTTGAGGAAACCGGCTCATAGCTGCCGGAGGATTAGTAATGACCTGGAGTTCGAAACTTAAGCCCCAACGCCCCAACAAACAAGCGGCGCGCCTCAGGCGCAAACGCAGCCAGGCGCGCCGCCGCCAGAGCGAGGATGCTCCCAAGTATTGGCGTTGGGTGGCGTTTTGGACTTGCGGTTTTCTGACCCTGGCCGGCCTGGGCCTGGGGCTGGCCCTCCTTTATTACCAGGTCTTGACCTGGAACGGCTTTGTGATAAGTGATAAAAAAAATATTGAGATCACCGGGCTGAAACGGCTCCAGCCGGAACTTATCTTAAAAATGGCCAAAATCGGTCCCGGCACCAACCTCCTGGCCCTGAAGCCTTTCCAGGTGGAAAGGACCCTGGAAACCCACCCCTGGATCGCCCGGGCCTCCCTGACGCGCCACTGGCCCCAGCGGGTGCATCTCCACATCCAGGAACGGGAACCCATGGCCCTGGTGCAGGTGGGAGAGCTCTGTTACCTGGATCATCAGGGCCATCTCTTCAAACCTCTGTCCCCCGGCGACCCCCATGATTTTCCCATTATCACGGGTTTGCCCCGGAAGTTCTTCTCCCCCCAGGAAGTGGCGTTGCCCGGGACCATGGCCCGTATCCAGGAATTAATTGCTCTGCTGAAAAAATCGCCCTCTCCCCTCAATCTGGAGAATATTTCCGAAATCCACGTGGACCTGGAAAGAGGACTCACGCTTTTTGCCAATGGCCTGGGAGCCGGGGTGGACCTGGGCCGGGAACGTTATCCGGAGAAATTGCAGCGGCTGGCTCGGGCCTGGCCCGTCATCACCAAAAAAGGCTACCTGTCCCGGGCCGCACGCATCAGCCTGGACTATCCCCGGAAGGTGCTTTTAACCCTCAAGGCAACGGAAGAACCAGAATAGGATCAGCAAAGTGCCACAAGACTTAATAGTTGGTTTGGACATCGGCACCACCAAGATCTGCGCGGTGGTGGGAGAAGTACGGGACCAGCAAGTGGAGATCTTAGGATTAGGCAGCTCTCCCACCCTCGGGGGGATGCGCAAAGGGGTGGTCGTCAATATTGAAAACACCGTCCGCTCCATCCGCAAGGCCGTAGAAGAAGCCGAAACCATGGCGGGCTGCGAAATCCGCGCGGTTTATGCCGGAGTGGGAGGCGGCCAGACCAAGGGCTTCAACAGCCACGGGATCATCGCCATCAAGGACCGGGAGGTGAGCCAGGCCGACGTAGAGCGGGTCATCGAGGCGGCCCGCACCATCGCCATCCCCTCGGACCGGGAAGTGATCCACACCCTGGTCCAGGACTTCATGATCGACGGCCAGGACGGCATCAAAGACCCGGTGGGCATCCACGGCGTCCGCCTGGAATGCAAGGTGCACATCGTCACCGGCGCGGTCACCGCCCTGAACAATATCATCAAATGCGCCAACCGGGCGGGATTGGAAGTGAGCGGCATGGCCCTGCAAAGCCTGGCTTCGGCGGAAGCGGTGCTCACCGAAGAGGAAAAAGAGCTGGGGGTGGCCCTGGTGGATTTCGGCGGCGGCACCACTGATTTGGCTATCTTTGCGGAAAACGGGCTGCGCCATAATTTCGTCCTCCCGGTGGGAGGCAACAACCTCACCAACGATATTGCCATCGGCCTGTCCGCCTCCCTGCAAAATGCCGAACACTTGAAGAAAAACTACGGCTGCTGCCTCAATGTCCTGGCGGACCCCCAGGAACAGGTGGAAGTTCCGGGGTTGGGAGGAAGAAAAGCCCGCACTCTGCCCCGGGAGCGCCTGTCGGAAATCGTCCATATGCGCGTAGCGGAAATCCTTAACTACCTGGCCAAGGAGATCAACCGGGCCGGATTCGCCAATCCCTTGATTTCCGGGGCGGTGGTCACCGGGGGCACCTCCTTGGTGGAAGGGTTGCCGGAGTTGGCGGAGGAGATTTTTAACCTGCCCACCCGCCGGGGCTATCCCATGGGCGTGGGGGGACTCAAGGATGTCATTCACGACCCGTCCTATGCCACCGCCGTGGGTCTGATACTCCATGCCCATCGCACGCAACAGGTCCAACAGCGCCGCCGCGGCCGGGCTAACCGCCCCCGAGGCAGCTCCGGCAGCGGTTTTTGGGCGCGTTTTAAGGACTGGCTGCGGGAAGTGGTGTAATTTTTAGGAAAATGACAACATGAATAAACTAGCCACCAGGGGGAGAAAACAGGCTGAGCCAGCAGCCCAAAGGATGCCGGAAAATCCCCAATAAACAAATTGGTTTTAGATTTCAGCAGATAGCTATTTTTGAACTCTTTTCTTCTGGACCCCTATGAAAATCGATGAAATTCCCAGGAAACGGAAGATCAGCCCCAGACCCGGCGTACCCCACGGCAGGGCCGGGAGCCGGGGACGGCTCCATTTAACTAATGGTTATCATTAATTTAACCGCTATATGAGGAGAATTACTGCCAACGCCAACCCTGGAGGGCTTCCCAGGAACCCGGGGGGAGAGCCGGGGTAAGCTAAATTTGGCTTCACCTCCTTTGACCGGGATAGGGGGGGGCTATAATATTTACCACATAATGTGTATTGTACTTTTCCCGCAGGGCCTGGCCCCGGGAAACTGCCCGGTATGACGCTTCTAAGGGGGTGGTGTGTATGAAGATCCAGTTAGTCACTAATGAACTATCAGCTAAAATCAAGGTGTTAGGAGTTGGCGGCGCCGGCGGGAATGCCATCAATGACATGATCGCGTCCCAGATGGCGGGGGTGGATTTCATGGCCGCCAATACCGATGCCCAGGCCCTGGAACGGAGCCTGGCGTCGGTTAAAATCCAATTGGGCCCTGGCGTCACCCGGGGCCTGGGGGCCGGGGGGGATCCCCAAGTGGGTCGCGACGCCACCTTGGAGGAAAGCGAACGCATCAAGCAGGTCCTCCAGGGTGCGGACATGGTATTCATCGCCGCGGGCATGGGTGGCGGCACCGGCACCGGCGGTGCGCCGGTAATCGCCGAAATCAGCCGGGACTTGGGCGCGCTGACCGTGGCGGTGGTGAGCAAACCCTTCGAGTTCGAAGGCAAAACTAAGAAACGTCTGGCCGACAACGGTATTGAAGAGCTGCGCAAAGTAGTGGACACTATCATCACCATCCCCAACGATCAGCTCTTCAAACTCAGCGGCAAAAACTCCCGCATCAAAGACGTCTTCACCATGGCCAACGAAGTCCTGGGCTTTGCCGTCAGGGGCATCTCCGATCTCATCATGGTGAAATCGGAAGAGCG
>JAQTXE010000227.1 GCA_028688935.1 Syntrophales bacterium | reverse complement strand
AGAAAATCCCGGCCGTATTGGAGCAAAGAGGTGCGGACGCCGGGGCTCCGGGGCAGCCTAGAGGTGAGGAAAAGCAGGACCAGCACTCCCAGGGCGAGAAGCTTCAAGGGCCGGGGAAAATCCAGGGAGTAGAGCAGCATCCCGCCCCCCAGAGCCCCCAACATCATGCCCCCCATACGCCAGGAGTTGTAATGTCCGAAGCGGCGGGAGGCGTTGTCATGGTTTTCCTTAAAGAGGAGACTGTCCAGGGAGAGGCGGAAGAATTGGAGGCTTAAGCCGGAGCCGAAAATGACCAGGAGAAAGGTCCAAAAATGCCGCACCTCGGAGAGGCCCCAGAGGCAAGCGGCGATGCCCACCAGTCCCAGGCGGGTTAAAATGCGGGCCGGGTAGCGGTCGGCAGTGACCCCCACGGGAAAGGAGACCAGGATGGCGGTCATGGTGAGGACCGCGTAAATAAGGCCGATCTGCCCCCCGGTGAACCCTAAACTTCCCTGGAGATAAAGGGGCAGAAAGAAGTACAGGGAGGAGATAATGACCGCGTAAACACCGATGAAAAAGGGGAGCAGGGACATCAGCGGGGATCAGACCACACTGCGGTTGAGCCTCACCTCCATGGCCCGGGCCGGACAGACCGGGCAGCAAAGCTCACAGGCGCTGCACTTGCTGGCGTCAAAGGTGACCTCCATCTCCGGGCGCTGGATGGACAGGGCCCCGGTGGGGCAGACCGCGGTGCAGGTGCCGCATTGGTAACAGCGCTCCTCGTTACGGTCCACTTCCCGGGCCACGCTCTTGACCTGGACCCCGGAGTCCTTCAGGTATTTGAGGCCCCGGCGGAAATTCTTGGGATGCCCCCGGAGTTCCATGACCAGAACCCCTTCCTGGCGGGGGTAAATCGCGGCCCTGAGGAGGTTGAACTCCAGGTCGTAATCTTTGACCAGGCGGTAGATGATGGGCTGGTCCACCACGTCCTGGGAAAAACGTAATACCAGCATTTCCGCGTGCATAGCTTTCTTCCTTCCATAAAAATCAAGCATTACTCTTTAATCATCAGGGCATAGACCGTATGGCCCGGCAAAGACTCCAAGCCCCCGGGTTTGAAAGTACGCAGCAATTTTATGGGCAGCGATTGAAAAAAACGCCAGATACGGTTCCGGTAAACCCAGGCCGGCACTCCCCGGGTGTTGAGTACCTCCTGCCAGTAAGCCGGGAGCATATTATAGGCCGGTTCATAACCCCAAGCGGTGACAGTCAGATGGAGGCGCCGGGCCAGGTGTTCCAGGGCCTCAGGCGTCCAGCGGCTCACATGATGGGGCGGTACATTGCTCATCAGGGGGGCCATTTTTCCCAGGATGCCCGCCATGTTGGGCACCGAGACGAACAATCGGCCCCGGGGCTTGAGGCAGGTTAGCGCGTTTGCAAAAAAGACCAGGGGTTGGGCCACGTGTTCCAAAACCTGAAAGAAACAGACGGCGTCGAATTCCTCCTGGTGGCCCGGGGCAAACTCCTCTAAAGCCGCCTTCACCACAGGCACCCCCCGGGAGCGGGCAAAGTCCGCGGCGGCGCTGTTGAGTTCCAGCCCTTGCACCTCTTGGCCTCGGGACTGCAATTTTTCCAGGAAAAAGCCGGCGCCGCAGCCGATTTCCAAGACTTTCCGGCTATCCTGCAACGCCGCCAAGGCCTGGCGGTGCTCCCAGGTGTCCCGGGAGTAGTAACCCCCTTGGGCGGCTTCGGAAATCTCCTGGTAAAACTCGTCCGACCCGGTGATGGGCGGATGGAAGAGGCCGAACCCGCAATGGGTGCAGGTGAACAGGGTCGTCCGTCCGGCTCCCCGGTATACTTCCAGGACCTGGGACGACAATTGGTGGCCGTTTTCTTGCCACCAGGCCATCACCTCGCCCAGGTCATAGCTCTCAGAGGCAGGCTCGCAGGGAGAGGAGCAGATCTGGCAAGTCAGAGGCGGAGAAATATGGTCTGGTGAAAGGCTAAGCACAATTCTGGAGTCGTGAACCGCGTTGTTTTGCCTGCCAAAGATAGTTCAAAGTTCAAGGTTCAAAGTTGATGTAGGGTGGGCATGGCCCACCGAATTCATTAGCTTTAAAAAAAATCAACCCGCACAGGCTGGAAAGCCTGTGCCACCAATGCCAAATTTTATCAAAAAAAGGGCGCGGCTCAAATCAAATTGCCGAAGCGCTGTTGCCAGGCGGCCTGGAGCTTATCCAGGGAAGTCTTCATCAGGGTGCGGCGGTCCCGGATGATTTTCCAGGAATGATCCTTCCGGACCTGGCCCAGCAAATAGAGGGGCTGCCCCTGGAAGTGCTTTTCCACCCGGGCCTGGTGCTCCGGCGCCACACTGATTAAGAAGCGGCCGGCGGACTCGGAATAGAGGGTTGCAAAAGCCGGGGATTCCGGAGCCACCCGGCTCAGGTCCACCTCCAGGCCCAAGCCCGCCGCCAGGGAGGACAGGGCCAGGTGCACCGCCAGGCCCCCCCGGTAGAGACCGTGGCAGGAGGCCAGCAGTTCTTCCTGGATGGCCTGGGCCAACAAACGGTAGTAAGGCAGGAACTCCGGGACCCGGACCTGGGGCACGCTCAGGCCCACATAGCCCAGCATCTCGTAAAACTCGGAGCCCCCCAATTCGGCCCGGGTCTCTCCCAGGAGATAGACCAAATCCCCGGGGGTTTTCCAATCCAAAGTCAGGGCCCGGCGCAGGTCGGGGAGCACGCTTACCGCGGTGAAAAAGAGGGTGGGCAGCCCGCTCACCCGGTGCATCTCCCCGAAGGCCCCGGGCAGCAGGCCGTCCACGTACATGCTGTCTTTGCCGGAAAGCAACGGGATCTCAAAAGCCCGGCACAGGTCCCTTAAGGCCCAGCAGGCCCGGACGAGTTGGGCCGCCTTGTACTTGCCGTCCGGGTTGGCCTCCGGGTGGTACTCCACGCTGGGCCAACAGAAGTTGTCCACCCCGCCGATATGGTCCAAAGGCGCGCCCACGGCCAGGAGGCGGCGCACCGCCTCGTCGATGGTTACCGCCACCATGTGGTAGGTGTCGATGGCGGAGCAGGCGGGATTGAGGGCCAGGCTCAAGGCCAAACCCCGGTCCCCATCCAGCCGGGGCCGGATGACGACCGCGTCCCCGGCCACCGGCAGGTTTTGGCCCACCAGGGGCTTCAAAACACTGGCCCCCTGGACTTCGTGGTCGTACTGGCGGGTGATCCACTCCCGGGCGCAGATATTGGGCCGCTCCAGCATTTTTAAGAGCGCGGCCTGATGGTCCTCAGGATCGCCCAATACCGGCTCGCTCAGGCGGCTTGAGGGCGGCAGCCACTCCGCGGCAAACTGCCAGGGAGGAAAATCTTCCTCCAGGAAAGAGAGGTCAATGGCCGCGCAGGTGCGGCCCTGGTGGCTCACCTGGAGCACGCCGGAATCGGTGTAGCGGCCGATGGTGGTGGCTTCCACCGCGTGCTTCCCGGCCAGGGCCTGGAATTGCGCCTCGTTTTCCGGCTTCACGGCCACCACCATGCGCTCCTGGGACTCGGAGATCCAGATTTCCCAGGGGTCCAGGCCCGCGTATTTCAGAGGGATTTTATCCAGCCAGACTTCCACGCCCCCGGCCACCCGGGCGGATTCCCCCACCGCGGAGGAGAGCCCGCCGCCGCCGCAGTCGGTGATGAAGGTGGTGAGACCCAGGTCCCGGGCCTCCAGGAGGAAGTCGTGCATCTTTTTCTGGGTATAAGGATCACCGATCTGCACGTGGCCCGCAGGCGTGCCGGCACTGGCCACTTCCGAGGAGGCGGTGACCCCGTGGATGCCGTCCCGGCCCACCCGGCCCCCGCAGGTGATGACCAAATCTCCGGGGCTGGCCTTTTTGGCGGCTCCGGGTTCGCCCTTGATCTCCCGGGGGAGCAGGCCCAGCGCGCCCACAAAGACCAGGCACTTGCCCAGGTAGGAATCGTCAAAGTAGAGGTCGCCGGTGAGGGTGGGGACTCCGCTTTTGTTGCCGCCGTCCTTGACGCCGGCAATGACCCCGTCCAACAAACGCCGGGGGTGCAGCCGGGGTTTAAGCGGCCCGGCGTAGTCCCGGGGACCCACGCAGAAACTGTAGATGCCGCCGATGAGCCTGGCGCCCTTGCCGGTACCCAGGGGGTCCCGGTAGACCCCGACGATGCCGGTCAAGGAGCCGCCGTAGGCCTCCAGATTGGACGGGGAGTTGTGGGTCTCCCCCTTGATGACGTAGGAAAATTCCTCATCGAATTGCCCGACCCCGGCGTTGTCCCAGAGCACGGACACCACCCAGGGTTTATGGCGGGCGATCTCCCGGGTGGGGGCCTCGATGCAGTTTTTAAAAGGATTATCCAGGATCTGGGCCTCGCCCCCGGCCAGGTCCCGGTAATGGAAGCGCCCCCGAAAGGTGTTATGGTTGCAATGGTCGCTCCGGGCCTGGGCCAGGTACTCCAGCTCCACGTCCGTGGGCGGCCCCAGCCCCACCTGGGCCCGCCGGGCCAGGACCTCCGGCCGGGAGAAATAGTCCCGGATAATGGGCAAGTCCGCCTCCCGGAGGGCCAGATGGCGCTGGCGGCTGAGTTCCCGGAGGGTATCGATGGAGTCCAGGTTGAAGACGCTCACCGCGGGTTCGTGGGCCAATTCCACCCGGGGGAGGATGAGCCCCACCCCTTCCGCCGGGTCCCATTGCTCCTGAGAGTAAACCCGGAATTCCTGAATCAGATCGTTGGCCAGCAGTTCCCGGGCGATGCGGGTGAGCTTTTTCTGCGTGAGACGGCGGCCGTTGAATAAGAAAAGGTTGGAGGTATAGACCGCGGCACCTAAGGGCAAGGGCCGCCCCAGAAAGGCGGCAATGGCTTCCAGCGCGACTGCTCCGGCGGTGTCCCGCACTCCGGGGCGGTAGCCCACCCAGATGGCCCCGTCGAAGTCCCGGGCCAGGGGCCGGAAACTGGAAACCTGGGTGATGGGGTGGGTGAAAACCTGGGTGCGGACCGCCTCTAATTCCGGCTCAGCGAGGTCCAGGTCCAGCATGAGCAACTTCAGGACCCGGACGCGCTCGATCTCCAGTCCGAAATATTCCCGGGCCTGGCGGCGCACCGCCTCTCCTTCGGCGTCGGCCAGCTCCGGACGCCAGCCGATTTCCAAGCGTACAGCCATATCCTTGCCTCAAGCAAAATTTAGACGATAATCAATTCCACTATAACGCAAGGGAAGAGGGAGCGGAAGATGAAGATGACGGCAGGCGAAAAAAAGGGAGGGACCCCATAGGTCCCCAATAAAGCGCAATCTTAGAAGGGGAGCTTGTCTACGGCATTAGCGTAAAGATTGCCTAAGTTGGTGCCAAAAAGCGTTACCGCCGCGAAAATGGCCATGGCAATGAGACCGACCATCAGGGCGTATTCCGTAGCAACGGCGGCTTCGGTGTCCGTCCAAAATCCACTGGCCAGGATGCGGCGTATTGGATGCATGTTCCCCCCTAGATTAAAGGCTCAAATAATATTTCGGCATCTTCCCCCCTTTTCTTTAATTTTGAGGTATTGTTCCGGATCTCCTCCTATCTTGCCCCGCTGGGGGAGAATTGATACTATATTAAGCCATGGCCGACATACGGAAGGTGTTTTGGGGAGGGACGGGGAGCCTTATTTTTTTTGCCTTATTGATTGTGGGCGTGGTGGGGACTCTCATCTGGATAGGGCAAAGTCGTTTGGACCGTTCTGCACCCTGGGTAAATCTCCAACCCGGGGGGGATATGCTGGGCGCTAAGACCGCTTTCACCCTGGAAGCCGGAGATCCTGATAGCGGTCTGAAAGAAGTGCGGGTTGCCATGACCCAGGGGGATCGGGAAAAAGTGGTATTAAACCGCCGCTTTCCTCCGGGAGGGGCCCCCGGCGAGAAGGTAAAACTTACCTTCACCCTGGAACCCCAAGCCTTGGGTTTCAAAGAGGGTAAAGCCCGGATCAGCGCCACCGTCCGGGACCGTTCCTGGCGGGAGTGGTTCCAGGGGCGCACCGCCTCCTTAAGCCGGGAGGTAACCATCGACCTGGTGCCTTTGCACCTCAGCTTTGTCTCGGTGAACCACCTGCTGCACGCCGGGGGGACGGGAGTCATCCGCTATCGCCTCAACAAACCGCCCAAGGACAGCGGGGTGGTGGTCGACGGCCGCTTCTTTCAGGGGTTCCCCCAGCCCGGTGGGCCCCAGGGGGAATACGTAGCCCTCTTTGCCCTGCCCCGGGAGTTTTCGGGAGGCGTCGTGGTCCAGTTAACGGCGAAATCCGGGGCGGGTCAGCCGGTGCAGCAGCCGGTCAGTTTGAAGATCATCCCCCGGCATTGGCGGCAGGACAAGATGAACCTGAAGGATAATTTTCTCAATAAGGTGGCCGCCACCTTTCAAGTGCCCCAC
>JAQTXE010000226.1 GCA_028688935.1 Syntrophales bacterium | reverse complement strand
CAGGGCGGGATGTTTGTACTTACGCATGAACGCCAGGGTCTCAGCATCAAAGCACCCCGGGTGCCGGCGGAAAATTTCCGAGGCGTTGACCGCCAGGGGGCTGTCCACGTAAACGGGAAGGCGCGGCGCTTCTCCAGAGTGCATCATCTGGTGCAGGCAGTAGACCAGTTCCTGGGTGCGGCCCACGGCAAAGGCCGGAATGATGACCTTGCCGCCCCTCTTTACCGTCATCCTCACGATATCCCGGAGCTGCTCATAGGCCTGCTGGGGGTCCGGTTGCAACCTGTCGCCATAAGTACATTCCATTAACAAAACGTCCGCCGCCTCGGGTAGAACCGGGTCCCGCAGCAATGGCAAGTTGGGGCGTCCGATATCGCCGGAGTACCAGAGACGGGTTTTTCTGCCTTTCTCCTCAAGATCCAGGACCACCGCGGCCGACCCGAGAATATGGCCGGCATCCGCCAAACGGGCGGTGACCCCGGGCAGCGGCTCGAAGGCACTGTTATAAGGGGTAGCACAGAGATATGGTTTTACTTGGGCCGCGTCCTCTTCGGTGTAGAGGGGGTCGATCAATGCTTCCCCTCTCTCTAGGCGTTTTTTATTGATAAACCGGGCGTCTCCTTCCTGAATGTGGCCCGCATCCCGCAGCATCAGGTCTGCCAGATGCACGGTAGCCCGGGTGGCATAGATTGCTCCCTCAAACCCGTGCTTGACCAGATGTGGCAGATTGCCGCTGTGATCAATGTGGGCATGGGACAGGATCACCGCCTCTATGGTGCGCGGGTCAAAGGGAAAGTTGCGGTTGCGTTCGTAGGTTTCCCAGCGCGGCCCCTGAAAGAGTCCGCAATCCAGAAGCAATTTGGAGCCGTTTATTTCCAGCAGGTGCATGGAACCGGTGACGGTCCGGGCTGCGCCATGAAAGTGGATACGCATTCCAGTCTCTTTTTCTAGTGCCGGTGGTGGAAAAACGTGACGCTGACCATTTACCGGATTTTACCAGAAGTTCCTCTAGATTAAGCCGACTAATCCGCTTCCGGACTGACCGAAATCCACCTGAGCCGGATATTTTTCCGGAGAAAATCTCGCCCCGGTGGGGGGCCAACCCTTCCGGCCCAGCCCTTGACGCCGCAATCCTTCCTCGTCATCATTAGTCAAATCCCTTATAATTGGCGGGGAAAACGAAAGGGGAGGCTCCCATGGCTGATCTTTTTGAATTTGCCCATGAATTTACATCGGCGAAAATTATTCAGGTACGTGGACCTTACTGGGCCGGAGCCATCCACGGCCGGCAAGATTTGGAGGAAAGCCCATGAGAGCCATGGTGTTAAAAGGGATCACTGATCTCACCCGGAATAAATCCCCTCTGGAGCTGGTTGACCTGCCCATCCCGGAGCCTCATGACCGGGAAATCCTGGTGCGGGTTTCGGTCTGCGGGGTCTGCCACACCGAACTGGATGAAATCGAGGGCAGAACCCCGCCGGACAGGTTCCCCATTATTCTGGGCCACCAGATCGTCGGGCGGGTGGAGAAAATGGGCCAGGAGGTCAGCAAATTCCGGGGCGGTGAACGGGTGGGCATCGGCTGGATCTACCGGGCTTGCGGCCAGTGCCGTTTCTGCCGCCAGGGCAACGAGAATTTGTGTGACGCCTTCCAGGCCACCGGCAGAGACGCGGACGGCGGCTATGCGGAATATACGGTGGTCCCCGAAGGCTTCGCCTATCTTATCCCGGAGGTCTTTGCCGATGGGGAGGCCGCGCCGCTCCTGTGCTCCGGGGCCATCGGCTATCGCTCCTTGAGGCTCACCAATATGACGGACGGCGACAACCTGGGATTGATCGGTTTCGGCGCTTCCGCCCATCTGGTCCTGAAAATGGTGCGGCACCGCTATCCCCTAAGCAAGGTCTTCGTGTTTTCCCGGACCCAGGCGGAGAGGGATTTCGCCAAAGAATTGGGGGCCTTCTGGGCCGGCGACTTCCCGGACCAGCCTCCGGAAAAACTGCAGCGGGCCATTGACACCACCCCGGTATGGCGCCCCATTATTGAAGGCCTGCAGAACCTGGACAAAGGGGGCAGGCTGGTCATCAATGCCATCCGCAAAGAGAAAGTGGATCAGGAAGCTCTCTTAAAAATTGATTATGCCCGGCATCTCTGGCTGGAGAAAGAGATCAAGAGCGTGGCCAATGTCAGCCGCCAAGACGTGGCCGAGTTCTTAGAGCTGGCCGCCCAAATTCCCATCAAGCCGGAGTTTCAGGAATATGCCCTGGAGGAAGCAAATCAAGCGCTGGTGGAACTTAAGGAAAGAAAGATTCGCGGCGCCAAAGTGTTGCGAATCGAACCGGTATAAGTGTCTCAACCCGTCAACTCCAGGCAAAATCAGGTTAGGCTGAGGCTTGCGGCTTCCCTGTAAAGCTCCGTTGATGGCAACCCGGATTTACCCCCCTGCAGGTGGCGTGCTGGAGTCGCCGCCCCCGCCCAGCACGGCATAGAGGCGCACCTGGTTGGCCAGCTTCGCCAGGCGGATGGCGATGAGTCCCTGCTGGGCGGAGTAGAGAGAGCGTTGGGCATCCAGAACGTTAAGGTAGATGTCGATTCCCTTCTCATACCGGGCATTGGAGAGCTTATAGGTCTTGGCGGTGGCCTCCACCAGAGATTGTTGCGCGGCCATCTGGTCCCCCAAGGTCCCCTTTATGGCCAGGGCATCGGCCACCTCCTTGAAGGCTCCCTGGATGGCTTTCTCGTATTGAGCCACGGCGATCTGCCGATCCACCTTGGTTACTGTTAGGGCCGACCAGGTGCGGGCGTCGAAAATCGGCAGCACGATCTGGGGGGCGTAATTCCAAATGAAAGAACCTGATTTGAAAAGACCCGACAGGTCGCCACTGGCGGTACCCATCGCAGTGGTGAGGGAAATGCGGGGGAAGAAAGCCGCCCGGGCCGCGCCGATATTGGCATTGGCGGCCTTAAGCTGGTGTTCCGCCTGGAGGATATCGGGACGCTGCAGCAGCACGGCGGAGGAAGTCCCGGGGGAGACGTCCGGCAGCGGCTTGACCACGCTCAATGCCCCCGGCAACAGGTCGGCCGCGACAGGCGAGCCTGCCAGCAGGTTCAGGGCATTTTCATCTTGAGCAGCCAGTTGCGTGTACCGGGCGACATCCACCCGGGCCGCATCCACCCGGGTTTGCGCCTGGCGCAGATCCAGCTCGGGCGTGAGCCCCACTTCAAAGCGCCGTTGAATGATGTGATAGGCAGTCTGCTGGGTTTTCAGGGTGGATTGGGCCAATTTGAGGTTTTCCCGGTCCGCGGCCAGGGTCAGATAAGCGTTGGCCACTTCGGAAACCAGCAGGATCTGGGCGCTGCGGCGGGCATGCTCCGTGGCGAAGTATTCTTCCAGGGCCCGTTTACTCAGGCTACGGATGCGCCCGAAGAAATCGATCTCCCAGGCGCTGACCCCCAGATTGACGCCGTATTCCTCTATGGTCGCCAAACCGGGTTGGCCGGAAATCCTGACCCGCTGCTTGCTGGCGATGACGTTGGTTTCCACCCGGGGCAACAGCTCGGCGCGCTGCACCCGGTACAAGCCCCGGGCCCGGTCCACCTGCAAGGCGGCCAGCCGCAGATCACGGTTGTGGTTCAAGGCCGTCTCAATAATCTTTTGCAGCCGGTCATCGGCAAAGAACTCCCGCCATTTCAAGTCGGCGGCGGCCGCAGCCCCAGCCGTGGCAGAAGTCTTTTGGTAGGCCGGACCACTGGGCCAGGCCGCAGGAATAGGCGTTGCGGGCCGGGTGTATTTCGGGGCCATGGTGCAGCCGCTAAGACAAAGCGACACCAAGACGGCAAGCACCAGTGTTGCGTCCCAGAAGTGACTTACAAAATATCGATGCTTAAAACCTCCCCTCCCCACGGGGGTAGGAGGTTGGGGGGAGGGGGGTGACTTTGGCTCATTAGATGTAATCATCCAAAAAACGCCACCCCCACCCAAGTCCTCCCCCCTCAAGGGGGAGGGAGAAAAACCGCGCTTCTTAGGCAAGATATTTTTGGGACACAGAAATAGGTTTCTTTTCATCTTAACGGCCCTCCCGGGAGCTTGAAGGATCACCTGACAGTACAGGGACCGGCACCTTTGCCCTGCTCTTGAAGAGACGGAAGATGAGGACAAAAAAGAAGGGGATGAAAAAGAGATCGATGAAGGTGGCGGAAAGCATGCCGCCGGTAACCGCGGTGCCGATGGCGTTCATGGCGCCGGCGCCGGCCCCGGAGGCGATGGCCAGGGGCAGGACCCCGAAGAAAAAGGCAAACGAGGTCATGATGACCGGACGCAACCGCAACCGGGCCGCTTCCAGGGTGGCTTCGATGAGACCGGCCCCCTGCATCATCCGTTCTCTGGCAAACTGGATAATGAGGATGGCGTTTTTAGTGGTCAGCCCCAGGGTGGTGATGAAGCCGATCTGGAAATAAACGTCATTGGGCAAACCACGCAGCCAGGTGGCCAGGGCCGCGCCGAAGAGCCCCAAAGGCAACATCAGGAGGTTGGTGAAAGGAATGGCCCAACTCTCGTACAAGGCCGCGACGCACAAGAAAATGACGATAACGGAGAAGGTGTACAGCAAGGGGGCCTGGGAACCGGCCTGGCGCTCTTGATAAGAAATGCCGGTCCAGTCATAACCGATCCCCCGGGGCAGTTTGTTGACGATCTCGGTCATGGCCTGCATGGCCTCTCCCGAACTCCTGCCCGGCGCGGGTTCCCCCCAGATGTTTAAGGAGGGGAAGCTGTTGAACCGCTCCAGTAGCGGCGACCCCTGGAACCAGTGGCCGGAGGCGAAGGACGAAAAAGGCGTCATCGTCCCCTTGGTATTGCGCACATATAATCGCTCCAGATCTTTGGGCAACATCCGGTAAGGCGCGTCGGCTTGGGCATAGACCCTTTTCACCCGTCCACCCCGGATGAAGTCGTTCACATAAGCGCTGCCGAAGGCCGAGGAGACGGTGTTATGGATGACGCTGATGGGAACTCCCAGGGCGCCGGCCTTTTCCCAATCCACGTCGATGCGGTATTGGGTCACATCTTCCAGGCCGCTGGGGCGGACGCGCATCAGCCGCGGGTCCCGGGCGGCCAGGCCCAGCAACTGGTTGCGGGCTTGCATCAAGGCTTCGTGGCCCAGTCCGCCCCGGTCCTGCAACTGAAAATCGAAGCCGCCGGCCCGCCCCAGCTCCACGACCGCCGGCGGCGGGAAGGCGAACACCATGGCATTGCGGATCCTGGAGAACTTGGCCATGGCGCGTCCCGCCAGGGCGTTTACCTTCAGGTCCGCCCGGTGGCGCAAGTCCCAGTTTCTCAGCATGACGAATGCCAGCCCGGTATTCTGGCCGCTGCCGGCAAAGCCCCGGCCGGCCAGGGTAAAGCAGGAGGCCACCGCTTCCTTTTCATCCACCAGAAAATGGTGGCGTACTTGATCCAGGACCTGTTTGGTCTGCTCTAGGGTAGAGCCCGCGGGCAGCGACACCTGGGCGAACATGATGCCCTGGTCCTCATTGGGAAGATAGGCGGTGGGCAGGCGCCAAAAGATGAAGCCCACCGCGAAGACGATCAACAGGTAGATCACTAGGTAACGCAGTTTCCTGGAAAAACAGGAAGCCACCGTCTTCACGTACCTATCCCGCAGGCGGAAAAAGAGGGAATCGAATCTGCGGAAAAAGGGACGCATAAAAAAAATCGCATTGTCTGCGGGCTGGTGCCCCGGGGGAATCGGTTGCAGGAGAGAGGCACAGAGAACCGGAGTCAAGATCAGAGCCACCACCACCGAGAGCAGCATGGCCGCAATAATGGTCACCGAAAACTGGCGGTAAATGACGCCGGTGGAGCCGCCGAAGAAGGCCATGGGTCCGAAGACTGCGGCCAGCACCAGGCCGATGCCGATCAAGGCGCTGGTGATTTGCCCCATGGATTTTCGGGTCGCCTCCTTGGGCGGCAGCCCCTCTTCCCGCATGATCCGTTCCACGTTTTCCACCACCACGATGGCATCATCCACCAACAGACCGATGGCCAGCACCATGGCGAACATGGTCAGCATATTGATGGAGAACCCGCACAATCCTAAGACCGCGAAGGTCCCCAGGATGACTACCGGCACCGCCAGGGTGGGAACCAGCGTGGCCCGGAGGTTGCCCAGGAACAGGTACATCACCAGGAAGACCAGGAAAATCGCTTCGAACAGGGTCAAGACCACCTCGTTGATGGCCACCCTGACGAAGGGCGTGGTGTCATAGGGGTAGATGACCTTCATGCCGGGGGGAAAGTACCGGGCCAGTTCCTTCATCTTCGCCTTGACGGCATCCGCGGTTTTCAAGGCATTAGCGCCCGCGGCCTGCCGGATGGCCAGGCCGGTGGCGGGATGGCCGTTGTATAACGGATGGCTGCCGTAGCGCTCGGTGCCCAACTC
>JAQTXE010000225.1 GCA_028688935.1 Syntrophales bacterium | reverse complement strand
TAAACGAGCGCAGAGGATTTCGGCATGTATTTCGGCATGCCTACGACTATGAGCTGTCGGCTGACCGGCTGGCCCAACTTAGGGTGAAAATCCTTGAAGGTTGGGAAAGCATTCAGCGAGATTTGGATACCTTTACTGATTTTCTCCTTAAAAAAATGGCTGGTTCTGTCTAATAACTAATTCCATGTCCTGAGGTATTGCTAAAGCCTGCCCTGATGGATTTCCAAAAGTTACTGCGAAAGTATCGGGCCTTGCTTGCCGAAAACCAAGTATTGAAGGAAGAGAACCTCTCCTTGAAGAACCGGCTGGGCTTGGGCAGACCCCTGGAAGGCCGGTTTCCTCAGGAAGAGGTTAAGCAGGATGCTTCCCCGGCAACGCCGTCGGTCCAACTCAAGGCATGGGCGGATCCTACGGAAAAGATTAAATTATTCATGTCCTTGTTTAAGGGGCGGGACGATCTATACGCGAAAAGATGGGAGAGTAAAGAGGGTAAGTCCGGATACGCACCGGTCTGCCTCAATGAATGGAAACCCGGCTTTTGCGGCAAGCCTGAAATCAAGTGCGCTTCCTGTAAGCATAGAGCTTATGCCGCCCTGGATGAAAAGGTCATAGAAGCACACCTGCGGGGCAACCTCGTTGCCGGCATCTATCCCCTGCTTCGGGATGAAAAGTGCCACTTTCTGGCCATAGACTTCGATAAAGAAGGCTGGCAGCAGGATGTGGCCGTTCTCAGAGAGGTTTGTACGGCCTCGGCGGCGCCGGTAGCGATTGAGCGCTCACGCTCAGGTCATGGCGCCCATGCCTGGTTCTTCTTTTCTACCCCGGTGGCCGCGAGTCTGGCCCGAAAATTCGGTTCTACATTGCTTACCCGGGCCATGAGCGAGCGGCATCAAATCAAGTTCAAATCCTACGACCGGTTCTTTCCCAATCAGGACACGATGCCCAAGGGTGGATTCGGCAATCTGATCGCCCTGCCGTTACAGAAAGCGGCGCGCCAAAATGGCAACAGCGTCTTCATCGATGAGCATTTCCAGCCTTATGAAGACCAGTGGGGATTCCTGGCCCAAATCAGGAGGCTTTCCGAAGACGAAATCGGTGCTCTGATTTCCAGCCTCTGTTCTGGAAGCGAGCTCGGGGAGCTGAGACCAGACGATGAAGAGGCTATCAAACCCTGGGAGACGAGCCGGAGCAAACTCACACGGCCGGAATTTCCGAAGGTAATGCGGTTAGTCAAAGCCGATATGCTCTACCTGGACAAATCCGGCGTTTCCCAGAGGGCGTTAAACGCCTTGAAAAGGCTGGCCGCGTTCAAGAATCCCGAATTTTACCGGGCCCAGGCCATGCGCCTGTCGACCTACGGAAAGCCGCGTATCATCTCTTGCTCTGAGGAAACGCCTGGGTTTCTTTGTCTGCCGAGAGGATGCGAAACGGATCTCGCCACTTTGCTAGAAGAAGCCGGCGTTGAAGTCGAATGGACCGACAAGACCTATCCGGGAAGACCCATCGAGGTTGTCTTTACCGGAGTGTTGAGGGAGGATCAGGAGCTTGCTGCGGAGGTAATGCTGCAGCATGATTGCGGGGTCCTGGCGGCGGCCACGGCCTTCGGGAAAACGGTCATCGCCGCCAGGCTGATTGCCGCCCGCCAGACCAATACTCTTATCTTAACCCACCGCCAGCAACTGTTATCGCAGTGGCTGGCAAAGCTGGCCCAGTTTCTGGAAATCAAGGCGAAACTTCCCGGGGCGGCCACCAGGCGGGGGCGAAAACCGGGGCAGAGTCTCATCGGCCAGATCGGCGCCGGAAGAGTGAATCCGGGCGGCATTATCGATGTGGCGATCATGCAGTCCCTGGCAAAAGGTGGAGAGGTGAAGGAGCTTATCAGGGATTATGGCCTGGTGATTGTTGATGAATGTCACCATGTCCCGGCCTTCACCTTCGAGCAGATCCTGAAGGGAGTCCATGCCAAATACATCTATGGTTTGACCGCGACGCCGGCCCGACGTGACGGACATCATCCCATTATTTTCATGCACTGCGGCCCGGTAAGGTATCGGGCGGATGCCAGGAAGGAAGCGGCGAAACGGCCTTTCGAGCACTATGTCATTCCCCGGTTTACCGGCTTTAGAGCGCCGTTTGACCGGGACGAAAAGGAGATATCCATCCAGGAGTTCTATTCCGGGATCGCCGCAGACGAACTTCGTAATCAGCAGATTACCGATGATGTCCTCAGGGCCCATGAAAACGGCAGAAACGCCCTCATCCTCACCGAAAGAACCGCGCACGTGGAATTGCTGGCCGGGAAGCTGCGGGAGAAAATCCCGGAGGTGATCACCCTCATGGGCGGCAGGGGCAGGAAAGAAACCGAACAGGTCCTGGCCAGTATCGCCGCCACCCCGACTATTGGACAATTGACCTTGGTGGCCACCGGCAGATATATCGGCGAGGGCTTTGACGAACCCCGGCTGGATACTCTTTTTCTGGCCATGCCCATATCCTGGAGAGGAACACTGCAGCAATACGCGGGTAGGTTGCATCGTTTATTCGAAAATAAGAAAGAGGTCCAGATCTACGACTACGTCGATATCCACGTCAACGCCTTGGAGAGGATGTACCACAAAAGGCTGGCCGGCTATGCCGCCAGCGGCTACCGGGTCAAGGCGGACAGCCTTGCTACGGCGCCCGCGGATATCATCTTCGATAACACTAACTTCTTCCCCGTTTACCATCACGACCTGATGAACGCGGCCCGGGAGGTGGTGATTGTCAGTCCCTTCGTTACCAGGAGGCGAGCGATGCAAATGCTGCCGCACCTGGAAGCGGCCTTGGCCAAAGGGGTTTCCGTGGTCGTGGTCACCAGGCCGGCAAGCGCTTACCGGGATAAGGACCAGCCAGCTTTAGGGGAAACCCTCACATCGCTGCAAGCCAAGGGCGTGCGCCTGCTGTTCAAGGCCAACATCCATCAAAAATTCGCCGTCATCGACCGGAAAATCGTGTGGTACGGCAGCATCAACCTTCTCAGCTTTGGGAGCGCCCAGGAAAGTATCATGCGCCTCAACAGCCCCAACATCGCCCAGGAATTGCTAAAGACTTTGGGAAACCATGAAGGGGTTCCTAACCGCTCATGATCGGATATTTCGCAAAACCCGCAACCCTTCCTTCTTAATAAGCTTGCTGGGAAGCAGTGATTTAAGGGAATTAACTGAGGTCGACAATTAGCAAAGGAAGAGCAGGAAAGAACAAGCAGATATTCTTTAATTCCTTCCCAATTCTAAGAGTTGGGATATTTCCTGCAATACAATTTGAATATCTAAGATTGGATTGCCAATTAAGGGTGATAATTTTACAAAGCCTTGATGATCGTGGTAATGGTGTGGATAAGTTGGTAGAGAGCTGAACTCTTCTTTATTGTCCCACCGGCAGATGGGAATATCAGCAAACCACTGGTAGGCATAGTCTATATGACCTCGGTTGTAATATATCCGTATTTGTAACTTTGTTGTTTCTAAAACTGCTGCTCTGATCTTGAAATAGAACTGATCTGGAGAGAATTCTTTGGTATCAATGCTTGTAATCTTTCTGCAGACGGGGTGACTTTGCAGGATAGCGACCACCTTCCCCAACAGTGAAGGCAAGGAGGTCAAGCGGTTGTTTCCTCATGCAGCCCCAGCCAGTTGTCCAGAAAGTCTTGGGCAACTTGCCAATCCAGGCAATCGTCCTCCTCTTGCATGATCGCCTGGCTCAGTTTATGCCGCTGGGTCTCCGACAGATCGTCTTGTTCCAAGATGAGTGAACGTTCGTGAAGATACTCACGAAATCGCTCCAGGGGCATACCATATTTTCGTTCAAATCGAGAAACTTCGCGATTGAGATCGGTAACTTGCCTAAGAATGTATTCTTTGACGATTTCCCTGACGGCTGCTTCTGCCGAAGGGAATATTTTCTTCTTGATGAGCGGTTCGATCACTGTGTCGATGGCACCGTTCACGGTTTCCCCCCTAATGCTGAAGCTTTCCCAGGATGATGATAAGATTCTACCATAAGCATACAAGGAAGAGAAGACGATCCCGAAAATAGACGCAGGATTGCCGGATTCAGGAATGGTCCAATATTTTATTTTTCTTAATCGGTTTTTCCTCCAAGCCATCCAGGACCTCCAGCAGATGGCGTTTGCGAGCGTGTGCATTTCTCAGGCTCTTCAGGTATTGGTCCCAATTAGCCTGTTCATTTTGTTTGGCCATGACCGCTCCTGCTTTACGCAGGTACTTTCCCGCTTCCTGGTAGGCGGCGGGCTTGACCTGGGCGATCAGTCGTTCGGCTTTGGTTTGCCAGATGACCACCGATCGCTCCGGCGCATAGGTTTGAACCGCGGTGGCGATGGTGTCTTCATCAACCCCGAACCACCCCCAACGGCCACGGGGACGCTGATCGTACCATTTCAGCACCTGGTTGGGCTTTTTCTCGAGAATAGCGATGTCAATCAGATCGCAGACCAAGGGAAAGCGGACATGCTTATCCGCCTCAGGCCTCTCCAGGCCGGATTCGGGCAGGGGCCACCTTTCCTGCTTCCAGGGCAGTTCACCTTTTTCCAGGAAGAGTAATAGAGAGGCGCGCACTTGGGGCCTTTAAGCCCGGATAAACACGCCAGCAGCCGGTCTGCCAATTTGTGCCAGGCTGATGGGGGATGCCGCCGCTGCAGGTATTCCCCCAAGGTCTCGCACAACTCAAACTGATCCTCCGGCTATCAAAAGGTTGAATATCTTTTGGGCTAATTTTTTCTTGATTATTTTCAGAAATCTTATAGAATTTTTTTGACGCTATAACGATGTCAGATGATATCAATACGAGATCACTATGTTAGAGCCCATTCTTGGATCAACTAGCAGCGAGCGGGTTCTTCTTTTTCTCTTTGCCAGAAAAGAAGGATATCCCCGAGAAATAGCAAGGTTCTTTAAAACGGGGCTGGCACCCATACAGAGACAGTTAATCAAGTTGGAAATCAATGGAGTTCTGGCCAGTCGTTTGGCAGGGCGGACCCGCCTATACAGCCTCAACCCTCGGTATCCTTTTAAACCGGAGATCGAAGGTCTGCTGGCAAAGGCCCTGGATTTTTATCCCCCGGACGAAAGGGAAAGACTCCTTATGAATCGGCGGCGACCGAGAAGAAGCGGCAAGCCCTTATGAAGTCGATCAGTGAGATGTCAGTTGGGGAATTAGCGGCCTTGGTATACAGCTATCTCAAAGAGCATGGCATTGAGGTGGTTCTTTCGGGAGGCGCCTGTGTCACCATTTACAGTCAGAATAAATATATCTCACGAGACCTGGATTTTATCGAATCCGGGAGCACTCCAAGAAGAAAAATGAAAAACCTTCTTGGCGAACTGGGCTTCTTTGAAGAAAGGCGGTACTTCAGGCATCCGGAAACCGACTTTTTTTTGGAGTTTCCCACCGGCCCCCTGGCCGTGGGCCGCGAACCGGTGAAGGAAACTATCTTACTAAGTTTTTCCACCGGCACCCTGAGAATCATTTCACCGACAGATTGTGTAAAAGATCGGTTGGCTGCTTACTATCACTGGGGCGACCGGCAGAGTTTGGAACAGGCCATCATGGTTGTCAGGGATAATGTGGTCGATCTTCAAGAAGTTGAGAGATGGTCCGGGTCCGAAGGCAACCTGGCTCAGTTCCACGCCATCAAGGATCTTTTGGCATAATTATCTTTAATTGGCATGAAACCATGAAAGCGATCATTATCAAAACGATTCTCCTTTATTATCCTATGGTCCAGGGGATTTACTTGTTCGGCTCCCATGGCGCTGGACAAGAGCGGGCCGACAGCGATCTGGATATCGCCCTGCTCTTGCCGCCTGAATTGGCGAAGCGTGAGAAGAATCTGATCTTGAGCGAGTGCCGCTTTGCATTGGAAGAAGCTCTCCACCGCGAGGTGGACCTCTTGAATGCACGACAGGTTTCGACCGTAATGCAAAAGGAAATCATCGGCGGCAGACTGATCCACGGTTCTGACCGGCAAGCTGTGGCAGAATTTGAAATGTTGGTCCTGTCCTACTATCAGAAATTAAACGAAGAGCGCAAAGACATCCTTGAATCCTTCCGCAGAACCAAGAGGGCTTACACAGTATGAACGACATCATCATCAATAAAATCCAAAGTATTCAGCGTTGCATTCAGCGAGCCCGGGAAGAATACGCCTCAGACCCTGATGGCTTTGATACTAATTACACCCGACAAGATGCCGCCATATTCAATGTGTTGCGAGCCTGCGAATAGTCTACAGGTATGTGGCCCCCGAGTATCTGGTCCAGGAAGGGGTTTTAAGGCTCCTGGAAATGGCCGGGCATCCCCGGTTTAAAGAGAGGGCGATGAGCTGCTTATTTCTCTTTGGATTTGACAAAAACGCTTGCCCTGCTTAGAATGAACTAAACATTTAACTAATTAGTTCGGTTGTGAGGGGAAGATGGACACCAAACCTACGACAAAATTAATTGACGCCCTGACGGTTCG
>JAQTXE010000224.1 GCA_028688935.1 Syntrophales bacterium | reverse complement strand
GGCATTGCCCTGGCAGACCCGGGCCAGCACCTTGCAGTCTTTGGGTGAAAAGGATTTCACGATCAAGCCGGTGACCGCGTCAAGGGTTTTTTCCCAGCGGTTGACGATCTCCAGGTCCTGCTTCTTGGGCATGGCAAACAGGACCTTGTCCTTCTTCGAGTCCACCATGGCATTGACGAACCGCCGTAGATGGTTATAGGTGGGGAGCTCACCGGCCTTGATCTTCCTGAACACCACCTCCTGATCCTCAGCGTCCGACAGACGGCTGATTTCAAAGGCCTGGGAAGGGGTGATGAGCCCGAAGGTCAGGGCGTCCTGGAACTTCGGAGCCAGGTTCAACAGGGACAGGCGCTCGTCCACCCGCCAGACCTGCTTGAACCCCAGCTTCTGGGCCAGTTCCTCCTTGGTGTAGCCGCTCTTGTCCAGCATCTCCTTGAAGGCCCGGGCCTCTTCCAGGGGAGTCAGGTCCTGGCGCTGGATGTTCTCAACGAGGGCCATTTCCGCGATCTGCCGATCATCCGCTTCCAGGACTCTTGCCGGAGCAGAGGTGAGCCCGGCCATCTGGCAGGCCCGCCAGCGACGCTCCCCGGCGATGAGCATGAATTTCTCGCCCTTGGCTACCACCACCAGGGGTTCGATCAAACCCTGCTCCTTGATGGACAGGGCCAGCTCTTCCATGGCTTCCTTAGGAAAAACCTTGCGCGGTTGGTCCGGGTTGGGGTATATAAGGTCAAGTGGAACCTCATTGCTCCCCTGTGGAAAGCTCTGAGGGATGGTTTCGGGGGCCTGTTGGCGCAGGCCCCTTTCTTTTTCTTCTTCTCCCTTCCATCCGGGATGGGGGTCTTTGGGTTTGGGGTTCTCGCACAGCCCCTCTTTCCGGGTGCATTTCCCAGTGCCTCCGGGAATGGCCTTGCCCTTAATGGGGTTGTTTCTCCTGCGCCAATAGGAGCAGGTGGCGCAATCGCCTGTGGGTTTCTTAGCCATAAACACCTCCTCATTCAAAAAGGTCCTTTTGATTGGGGTTATAATTAAAGGGTAACTCTGGCACCGTCACACCCAGGGCTGCTTCCAGCCAGGCGGCCACCAGGCGCCGGTGACAGAATTCTCCGGGCTGCTCCCAGCACAGGAGCACTGCACCTTCTCCCAGGTCTTCGTAAACCTTTCTCGGATTCAGCCGGTCCAGAATCGCCTGGTATTTCTGCCGGTACTCCTTCTCGCCCATTTTGAGCATTTTGCCCTTGGGGGCCAGGGCCGGATAACGCCGGCCCTTAAACCACTCCGGGGTTTTCCAGGCGATGGAGACCAGGCAGGGATAATGGTGTAAATGAAATCGCCAGAAATAACTGGTGAACATCAATCCTCCCTGAACTTGAAGTATTTATTCTTAGTGGTTAATTCCGGATGCCATCACCTCCTAATCCTCCGGATTTGCGAGGTCGATAATGCGGCCCAGCAGGTTTAACAGCCCTTCCCGCTCCTCACAAATCGGGATGCAGGTGTCATAACCTGGAAGATTTTCGAGCGAGGCAAGCTGCTCTCGCAGCAAGTCCAGGTCCACCGTGATCACGCCGTATTCAGGGTGCTCCACATTTTCAAGACCTATTACCGGCATAGCTTCACTCCTCTGGTTCTACCGGCTCTAAGACACTCGACCCAGGCTGATCAAAGGCTCTCCAGGCTGGGGTTTGGGCCAGGATATCGTAATTTTCGTTGTCCATCTCCAGGCAGTCGGGGACCGAATCTTCCTCGATGGTGAGATAGGCCACACCTTCCAAAAGGTCATCACGGGAAAGGCTATCCCAGCGCTCTTTGGCCCACTTGATCTGCTTCTCCCGGGACCAAGAGAAGAAGCCTGCCGGCAAATCCTCGGGGGAGAGCTTGATCATGCCCTGGGACAGGAAGCGAATATTCAAACCGTGCGCGTTCATGGTATCCTCCGCACTTTTCCAGTTTGATTGATAAACCGCTCTCCTTCTCTACATATGGGGCATTCACCCCAAACCCGATAGTCCAGCGGGTGAGGCCAACCATGCTCATTGGCACAGTCGTCACAATAAAATGACGGGCCGCCAAGCGTCCTCACCTTTTCCAACAGGTCCTGCAGCAGGGCCTCGACCTCGGCCTTGGGGCCGTAAAAGTAGATGGGCGGCACATCATGCCATCTGCTCTTGGATTCAAGGGAAACCGCTGCCCGATCCGTGGTTTCATAAACATCCACGTTCGCACGGTGCAGCTTGAACCAGCCATTGCGGCCTCGGCATTCGATCATGACCCGGCCTCCTTTGGGTCCAAACCCAGGTCGATCTCCACCCCGGTCATTTCTTTGAACTTTTTTTTCCACCTCGCTTATAGCCCGGAGCCAGCCAGACCGGAAGGCGTCCCGTTCATCACTGGTGGGGTCTCCGCCCTTGAAGCAGATGGCAAGATGCCACTGATAAGACCCTTCGGGGAATTCCCGGCAGACGTAGCACAGGCCGTCCTGAAGTTCATCGAGGTCGTGTTCATCACCGCAGACCAGACATTCGCCGGACTCGATGGTGGTGTAATTTTCCCGGTCCTGGCCTTCGGTGTAGGATTCCCGGTCCTGGCCTTCGGTGCCCTTCATGGGGTTGTTCATATCGTGGCTTCCTCCTTTACCCAATCCATCAGGGAGGGATAGGTGGGGAATACCTCTTCTATGCAATCCATGATTTCCCGCAAAATCGGGATTTCAGAAATTGCTTTGTCCCCTGCTGCTCTAATCATTTTCTTGATTTCCACCACTACGCCGGAGCTTTCGTCGTCCGGGATATCCACATCCAAAGGGGGATCGCCGGGACGGAAAACCCGGGTAACCGGGGGGCGGTCCCAGTCCATTGAGCTTTCCCGATCAAAAGGGATGCCTTTCTTGACCAAAAATTCTTCCAGTTCGGCGAATTCGCCATACCGGGCCTCACCATCCGAGAAAACCAGCAGCCCTTCCTGGATGTCGATTTCCATGCTGGCATAAAGGCGCTTTGTTTCGATCTCGAAATTAGGCCCGAACACTTGGGGCTTAAACTCAATGTCATATTCCCTTTCCAGCAATGCCCTGATTTCCTGATCAAAGCAGCTTACCGGGAACATGATGGTTGCCGAAGACGTTGGTGCGCTCATGTCTCTTCCTCCCGCAGTTGCACGAATTTCAGGTAGCCCTTCCGGAGCCCCCACTTAATCAGGTCCTCAGTGGGAATCTCGCCGCGGATGCTCTCGCCGGTCCACTCTTCCCGACCATGCTCCTCTCTATAAACTCCGCAACCCAACGTAATAGGGCCGTTGCCGTAGCCGTCCCGGGTATGGAGGTTAGAGAGGTGCACTCGCCTTCCTCGAATCTGCACGATGTCCATTGGGCTACCCCTTAACTCAGGTCGATCATGCGCCGGTAATTCCCGGACACCATGCTCACGTCCTCGGTCTTGGCTGCCACCGCGGCCACCTGTTCAGCCAGGCTGGCCAACTGCCCCTTGAGGGCGTCATTGTCCTTCAGGACCCTGATGTCCACCCCATCCAGCCCGGCTTTAAGTTCGGCCAGAGCTTGCTCCAGGGGTTTATAGCCGAAGATGTTCATCTCCCGGGCCCAGTCATGGAGGGTGCGCACCTTCTCCAAAGAATCATTCCGGATCACTTTGCCTTCCTTCAGGGACACGGACAGGCCGGTGACCACCTCCCGGATGCGCTTCTGATAATCCAGGAAGGCCATTTCGACGACTTCCTTGCACCTGGCCTCCAGCTCCGCATTGGCTCGTTCATACGCCGCCATGATCTCCGGGGCCGTGGTTTTGGTGGGAGGTTCGGCCGCCTTGATCTCGGTGATGATGTAGTACATGTCGAATTTGGCCCGCAGCGCCGCCTTGTTGGGATAATGGGGCTCCATGAGCTTCCAGGAGCCGGGCCAGCGGGACTCGCAGTAGACCTTCCATTCTTCCCGGATGGTGTCGTACTTTTCGCAGAACTCGTCAGCCAGGGCCATATATTCCGCGATCCGCTGATCCAGCTTTTCCACCGTCCGGGCCAGCCGGTTCTTGGGAGAGCACCGGACCCACTCCAACACGAAATCGAAGGTGTTGAGGTTCAGGTCCCGCCGGGCTTCCCCGATCTTGCGGTTGAAAGCCTGGCGCCATTCGGCCGGGTATAACTTTTTGTTGCCCAGGTGGAAGAATTCCGGGACCTGTTCCATCCCCAGGTCCTCCTTAGTGAGGTTCACGATTCCGGGCCAGCTCTTGGTGCAAAGCTGGATCGCCACCAATCCGTCAAAGCCGTTGCCGTTACTCTTTGGGGTCATTGCCGTTTCCTCCAGAAAAAGTTAAAGGCCGGACCAAGCCGACCTTTTATTACCGGGACCCTCACGTCCCTCATCCTAAACCGGGGAGTCGCTGCCCCGGGCTGGGTGAAAGAGGGTTTTACTTATAGGAGAATTACCCACACCAGGGGTTGGCGTTAAGCTCCTCATACCCCGGGGCCGGCGGGCCCAGGGTTGAGAGAATCTCCGCCGTCTCTTCCGTCCACCAGGAGGTGGAGGCGGTGCCGTCGTCCGAGAATACGATCTCAAGCTCGCTGGCTGGCATTGCTGCGCACCCCCTGGAAATATTCCGGCTTGTTTCTCCGGTTTGACACCACGCCCAGGGCTTTCTCAAAGTAGCCCATAGCCTGGTCGCAGCTTTTGTCCTGGAAGCCTTTCCCTTCCATCTTGACCTCGCCGGTCACATCAAAGTCGATGACGATCTCTTGCATCGCTACCTCCTGCAAACCAGCCGGATGCGGCCGTCGTCCAGTTTCTGTTCGCTGACCCGGTAGCCCTTCTTCCTGGCTTCGGCCCGGGCCTTTTCCACTCCGTAAGCCTGCTTGAGCTTTCCCAGCCAAGCGTCATCATATTTGTTGTACCGCTTGTCATAATCCGACACCCAGACCCGGTATTTGCCGTCAGGTTGCCGCTCGAACCCCAGGTCGTTGGCCGCGGGGCCCACGTGCTGCTGCCGGATGATGATGTGGGCCTTTTGCGCCCGCACATCTCCCTGGTAGCCGTAAAGAGGTTGAGCTTCCCGGTGCACCTCTACCTTGCCCTTAAACCCCAAACGATTCAGGGCGGCTACCAGCGCCGCCCCGTCCCGCATTTCGATTTGCACTTCGCTGTAGTGGCTCACGTTGACCTCCTGGCCTGTGCAATGGACCGTTTAAGGTTTGGGGGGAGGGCGGCAAAGTCATAAGTGACACCGCCCTTAATGGCTCGGGCCTTTATGCAGCAGCCGGCCCCCGCCCCAACCATCTCGGGAATGGCTAAAGCAATTCTACAGGTCGCTACATCGCCATCAAAAGACAACTCAGGGCAGGGATCATGTTTCCCAATTCCCAATAGCTCCCGGACTGCCGGGCAGGTTTCACTCAGACAGCAAAACCCGCACCGGCAACAAGGATATGGATACTCGGTCATAACTGCACCCTCCTGGGCCCCCGGGCCTCTTCCACCACCGCCCGGCTGGCCGGGATGGTCCGAAATCTCGCCCATTCCCGGAGCGCATCCATCTGGACTTTCTGGGACTTGGAAATGGGAATGACGAAATTTGCCGCGGCCTCCAGGTCACTGCCGTTGTAAGCCGCCTCGATGGCCACCTGCCGGATTTCCGCGCCGCTGTAACCGTCCAGGTCCGGGATTTTGACCCGGCCGTCGCTCTCGGCCATCAGGGTTCCCAGGGCTTTACCCAGGAACTGCTTGAGATAGATGTCCAGGATGTCCAGTTGCTCTTTGACTGCCGGATTATCCACGAACCAGATGCTGTCCCACCTGCCCATGCGGGTATACTCCGGGGGGAGTTTCGAGTAGTCGTTGCATGTAGCAATCACAAAGACCTCAGAGGTGTGATCGTTCAGCCAGGTTAAGAAGGTACCCCCCACCCTTTGCGTCGTGCCGCCATCCGTAGCAGAGCCACCCACCCCGGCCAGCCCTTTCTCGATTTCATCGATGAAGAGCACGCAGGGGGCCATGGCATCCACCACCTTGAGGGCCTCCCGCATCTTGGCTTCACTTTCCCCCACCAGGGAGCCGAAGACCCGGCCCATGTCCAGGGACAAGACCGGCCAGCCCACCTCATTCCCCAGGGCTTTGGCGAAATGGCTCTTGCCGGTCCCGGGCACACCCAGGAGCAAGATGCCCCGGAAAGGTAGGCCGGGCCTCCGGTTCTGGAAACGGTTCAAGGTCCACTCCTTTAAATTCTCTAATCCGCCCAGGGTGTCAAAGGTCTCAGTGAATTGCGAGAACTGCAAAGCCGCCGCTTTTTCCACCATCTGGGCCTTCAGGGTGCAGATGGTATGGGGATCGAACCTCTTCTGCCGCTCCAAGCCTAGGGCCAGAGCATTTTCCGCCTCTTCCCAGGTGAGGCCCTGGGGCGCGTCCAGAACCGCGTCTTCGTTTTCCGGCTCGATGCCGGTGCTTTCCACCAGCCCGCCCAGGATGGTCTTCAACTCCTCCCGGATGGGGAGAGGAAAATCCAGCACCACTACCTCCCGCTCCAACTCCAGGGCAAGCTTTGCTTCGGCGGAGA
>JAQTXE010000223.1 GCA_028688935.1 Syntrophales bacterium | reverse complement strand
GAATTGCTTGGCCGGGCCCTCGATGTTATAGAATTTAACGTTCGCCTGATCCTCATCCAGAAGAAGAACAGAGGCTCCTTCCGCGGATACGGTTTCCATGATGACGTTCAACACCGCTTCCAGGAGTTCGTGGGGGTCCAGGCATTGGGCGACCATGGAGCTGACCGTCAAGTAGGTATTGAGATACTTGGCCTGTCTCTGGAGTTCCCAGTGCGCGGCATCAAGGCGTAGGCGACTCTCGTGGAGACGTTGGAGGATGGAGCCGATAAAACCCCAAACTATTCCCCCAAATGCGGCGAAAATGAGGGTCATGGGCCACATATGCCAATGGAAGCTGTGCGTAATGGCGTTTAAATTCAACGGGGCGCCGGTGTCCATGGAATTGTAAAATTCATGCGCCAACATCGACAACGGGTGGCCGATGAAAACTCCCACGGCTATCCCGAACAAAACGCCGATAATGGGATAGGTCCAGGTCTTCTTCCGGCGGATCAGGGCTTCCAGGACTGCGGGGTCGCACTGCTCATTACTCATGTTTACCCTCTAATTAAGGGACGCTTGGAGCATGTTTGGGAACCTCGATGAAAAAGGTGGCCCCGGCTCCGGGCTGGCTCCAGACCAGCAGGCGGCCCCCATATTTATCCAACAAGTGCAAGCTTACCTTCAAGCCCAAATGCGTGCTCTCCGCATCCCGCCGTTCTCTGGGAACCAGTAAAAGGTTCTTCAGCTTCTCCACATCCGTGCCGGGGCCGTTGTCCCGGACCTCGATCCGGACTTTGCCGTCTATTTCGGCCACTTCGATTTGGATCAGATCTCCGAATTTCATGGCATTGCCGATGATATTTTGCAGGATCACCTCCATGGTATAGGGCTCAAAGCAAAATACCAGGCTATCCCGGCATTCTTCCAGGCTGCGGCCGTTTATTTCCACCCGGATCTCTTTTTCCCGGAAACGCAAGCCCTGAAGGTCTTGAATGCAATGGACCAAAAAAGGATAAAAGTCACCGGGGGCAGACTTTAAAGAATCGCTGGTGAGGGCCTTAAGGAATAAGAGTTCCTCCCCCAGGGTATGCATCAAACGCTGGGCCGCGTCTTCGAGGATGGCGGAATTTTGGGTCAACGAGGCGAACTCGGGTCGCAATTCTTCATAAGTGGGGCAATTCCCCTGGGAAAGACACTGGCAATAAACTTCGTCCAAATGGGTCAGCTTGCGACTGATCCTGCCGGAAAACCCGTGAATGCCCAGGGCCAGGTTCTTGTAATGGTGGCGCAAGGTGGCTACCTGGAATTCGAACTCCTGGTGCAAGGCGTCCAGGCGCAGGCGGCTCTCTCTAAGACGTTTTAATACGAAACCTATGATCCCCCAAGATACTCCCCCGAACAGGGAGAAGAGAAGCATCATGGGCCACATGTGCCAGGCGAAGCTATGTAAAAGAGCGCCGGTCACATTACAAGTGGTCCCTGCCATCATACATCGGTGAAAGTCATAGGCCAGCATGGCGAATGGATGCCCGACGAAGATACCGACGGCCACGCCGAGAACGACCCCGATCCAGGGATAGGCCCAAGTCCGCTCTTTGCGGACCGGGGCCTCCAGGACTACAGGTTTGATTTTCTCAGGGTTCATAACTTGCTCGCAGGCTGTTTCGATTCTTCGATTTCCTGAACGGTCTTTCTGTTCTCCCTTTCTAAAAGCTGATTGTCCGTTTTAAAGCAGGGAAAAGGGGGGCCGTAATTTAAGCCCCCTAAAGGCACAAATTACTTTTTCGGCGGTGGCGCCGGCTGCTGTTGCATCATCTGCATCATGGGCATCTTCTGCATCTGGCTCATCATGCCCTGCATCTGCGTCATCATCTCCTGCATCTGCTTGGTGGCCTCGGGACTCATTTTTTTCTCTTTAACGATCTGTTCCATCATGGGCATCATTTTCTGCATGTGTTGCACCATTTGGGGCATCATCATGCAGGGACACATCATGCCCTTGCCGCCCATCATGCCCGGCCCCATCATGGGTTGCTGGGGCTGTTGACCTTGCTGACCCGGATGGTGTTTTTCGTGTTCCTGGGCCTGGCCGGGGGCTTTCTGCTGGGCCAGGGCCAGGCCGGAGCCGATGAGCACCGCCATTGCCAAGATCAAAAAAGTTGCTTTTCTCATGGTTCACTCCTCTTTGAGTTATTTGATTAGCCTTGAATATCCTTTCTCATCTGCTCAAATTCATCTTTGGTGATCTCACCCTTAGCATACCTTTTCTTGAGGATTTCCAAGGCTGATTCTCCTTCGGCACCATGCCAGGGCGGTCTGAACCCACCCCTGCCAAAGATTAAGTAGAGAAAGAGCGCCAATACGACTATTATGATAACAGGCATCAACATTGGAAAAAACCACATGGGACTCCACCAAACATAATCAGGGTGCATCTTAGTCTCCTTTTTTACAAGGTCGGCCTACTTGGGAAACTCCAAAGTAAAAGTTGAGCCAACCCCCGGCTTGCTCAAGACAAACATTTCACCGCCGCATTTCTCCAGAAGGTGAAGACTAACTTTCAATCCCAGCCTGGTGCTTTCCGCCTCCCGGCGCTCCCGCAGGGAGAGGAGCTGCTTTTGCAATTCGCCGATTTCAAACCCCGGACCATTATCCACGATGGAGCAAGTCACCTTATTATTGGTCTCTTTGGTTACCACTTGCACCTTATCTCCGTACTTCATGGCGTTGCTCAAGATATTCTCCAAGATCACTTGCATGGCTGCCAAATCGAAATTAAAGACCAGGGCATCCCGGCAGGTTTCAAAAGGCTGACCATTAACCAGAACCTCGATTTGCTTATCCCGGAATCGCAGTTCCACCAGGTCTTGTATAATGGCCTTAAGAACCGGGTAAAAATCCTGGGGCTGGGGAACCAAAGTGCTGCCGGTCAACACTTTTAATAATACGAGTTCCTTGCCTAGAGTTTCATTGAGGCGCTGGGTGGTTTGCACCAGGGTATTCACATCTTGTTCCAAAGCGGGGAGATTCCGGCAAAAACAATTATCTATCGCACACTCTGGTCCGTGGCATTGGTTTATGTCCCTGGTGAGGTCGGTCACCTTCCGTTTGATGCGCTGAGCAAAGCCCTGGATGCCGATGGTCAAGTTTTTGTAATGGTGCCTGAGGCTCGCAACCTGCAATTCGAATTCCTGGTAAAGTTGCTCGACGTGCAGACGGTTTTCCACCAGCTTTTGATAAATTATGCCGAAACCTGCTCCAAAAATGGCCCCGGAAACGATATAGAGGGAAAGCATGGGCCACATCCGAGGCGAAAAGCTGTGTAAAATCCGATAGCCAAGCTCCAGAGGGGCCCGGTTGTGAATGTATTCCTGAACATTGAGGGCCACCATGGCCAGGGGATGACCTATGATCAGGCTGGCAAAGACACCAAGAATTAATCCCAAGAAGGGATAGATTTTGAGGTTAAACGAGGGTTTGGGCAACTCTAATCTCAGGCGTTCCGGTGATTCCGAACCCGGAAATTCCTCCCCCCACCGTTTTTCAGTGTCGTTCATCGCTTCCATCCGGTGTTTCTTTTAACCCTTCCGCAGCTCCTAGCCTGGCTTCCAGTTCCTTTTTCAGATCGATCATCCTGGTTTCCCAGGGGCCGATATACCGGGCGTGTTCGATTTCCGTCAAACTCTCCAGAGAGGCGATCACCGCGTCGATTTCCCGGGAGGCTTGCTGAATCATCTCCAAATGGCGCTGGGCCTCAGGATCGTTAGACTCCTTGATAAGGCGGCTGCTGAAACCGCCGATCACCACGTTGGCATTCCGTATGTGATGCGCCAGAGTGACCATCAATTCCCGTAAAGTATCCAGGGCCACCCGGCGGCGTTGGGATTCCAGCCTCTCCGCGGTCAGCCGTTCTTTCTGGAGGTACCAAATCCCAAAGAAAAAACCGGCCAGTCCCCCCATGAGGGCGAAGGCCCCGCCCATGGCCAGCATTTCCGGGCCGAAGGAGACTCGCAGGTGGTGGCCCCAGAAGGGGAATTCCATGGGAAAGTGAGAAATTCGGGGGCCCAGGATGTTGGCCAACATGGCGAAGGGGTGGATCAGGAGGTAGCCCAACAGCATCCCGGCCAGGATGAACCAGATTATCTTGGTTTTTTGCATAATCAAAGATTCTTTAGGTACCAGGGAACCCCTTTGCTAACATCGGGTTCCATCACCTGCCTCAGCCCGCCTCCGGTGAAACCGGGAGAGGCGGAATTCCGTCATGCAGATACCATGGGGGCGCTTCGTCAGGCGCAGGCTCATAGCGGGTATATGCCCCGGGAGCACACCCGGCCAAGAAAAGGACCAGAACCAATGCCAGCCAAGTTCTTGTTTTCATGGTCCGCTACCCCGTATTCAGGTTTGCCGCCTTCCTATGCCCGGAAAGGGGAGAAGGCATGATAAATATGCTGCCATTGAGAATTGGGCATTTTTTTTAAAATAATCACTCAAGGTTTATTTTTAAATTGCCGCCCCCGGTTTTTCTCTTCGGACCAATGCTTCTTCTCAGGGTTCGGAAGTAACAATGACAGTCTTGTGCTTGATTACCTTACTGTCTCACTTCGGTGTGCCACTTCCAGAGAAAGTAAATTGCCGGGTAGATAAGAAGCACCAGGATCAAAGCGGTGAACACCCCGCCCACCATGGGGGCGGCGACCCGCTTGGCCACTTCCGCGCCCACACCGGTGCTCCACATGATGGGCAGCAGGCCGAAGAGGTTGGCCAGGGCGGTCATGAGCAGGGGCCGTAGGCGCAGCACCGCGCCATTCATCACCGACTCCCGCAAGTCCTCCCTGGTCATGGCCTGACCAGTTTTTCGAACTTCCGCGTAGGAGAGATTAAGGAACAAGAGCATGATGGCCCCGGTTTCCGCGGCCAGTCCCCCCAAAGCGATAAACCCCACCATCACCCCCACGCTCAGATTGTATTTCAGCAGGTGTAAAATCAGGATGCCTCCTATGAAAGAAAAGGGCAGAGTAAAGAGGATAAAAGCCGTCTCCCGGACCGAGCCGGTATTCAGGTAAACCAGGATGATGACCAGGACCAAAGTGACCGGAATGACCACTTTGAGGCGTTGATAGGCCTCCTCCATATATTCAAACTGGCCGCTCCAAATCATGGTGTAACCGGGTGGCATTTTCAGGCGGGCTTTGACGATCTCCTGGGCCCGTTTCACATAGGTGCCCACGTCGATGTCCCGGATATCTACGTAAATCCAGGCGGACAGACGGGCATCTTCACTCTTGATTTGCGGGGGCCCCTGATAGACTTTGATCTTGGCCACCTGTTCCATGGGGATCTGGGCCCCGCTGGGGGTGGGAATGAGGATGCGGCGCAACTCCGGCAGGTTCATCCGGTAATCCTGGAAATACCGGAGGTTCACGGGGTATCGCTCCAGGCCCTCCACCGTCTGGGTGACGTTCATGCCCCCCAGGGCGGTGGTGATGACGTCCTGCACGTCGCCCACGGTGAGGCCATAACGCCCCGCTTCATGCCGGTCAATGACGAAATCCAGGTAGTACCCGCCCACCACCCGATCAGCGAAGACGCTGGTAGTGTTAGGTATTTCTTTGAAGATGGACTCCACTTCTTCCGCCAGCCGATTGATGACCTTAAGGTCGGGCCCCAGAATTTTGATCCCCACCGGGGTCTTGATGCCGGTGGACAGCATGTCGATGCGGGTGCGGATGGGAAAGACGAAGGCATTAGCCATCCCGGGAAACTTGATGGCCGCGTCCATTTCCCGGATAAGGCGCTGGGTGTCGTAGCCCGGGCGCCAATCCTTGCGGTCTTTGAGGAGGATGGTGGTTTCGATCATGCTCAGGGGCGCGGGGTCGGTGGCGGTCTCGGCCCGGCCCACCTTGCCGAAGACGTGCGTTACTTCAGGAAAGGTCTTGAGGATTTTGTCGGTCTGCTGGAGCACCGATTTAGCTTGGGTAATGGAAATACCCGGCATGGTGGTGGGCATGTAAAGCAGGTCGCCTTCATCCAGGGGCGGCATGAATTCACTGCCCAGTTCCATGGCCGGGTAAACCGTGGCGATGATCACCACGGTAGCCGCCAGAATGGCGATTTTGGGAAAGCGTAGAACCTGTCGCAGGACCGGACGGTAGAAGAACATGGCCACCCGGGCCACCGGGTTTCTGGCCTCCGTGGGAATTTTCCCTTTGATCAGCAACACCATCAAAATAGGAGTAAGGGTTATGGCCAGGAGGGACGCGCCGGCCATGGCAAAGGTCTTGGTGTAGGCCAGGGGCTTGAAAAGCCGGCCGGATTCTCCGGTCAGGGCAAAGATGGGCAGAAACGATACCGTTATGACCAGGAGGGAGAAGAACAGGGACGGCCCCACCTCCTTGGCGGCCTCCAGAATCAGGTAATTCCTGTCTTCCCCGGGACCGGCATGTTCCAGGCGCTTATGGGCGTTTTCCACCATGACCACCGCGGCGTCGGTGATATCCCCCAGGGCCAGGGCAATGCCGGAGAGGCTCAGAAGATTGGCGGTAATGTTGAACTGGTACTGGAGGATGAAGGACACCAGGACGGCCAGGGGCAGGCTGATAATGGCC
>JAQTXE010000222.1 GCA_028688935.1 Syntrophales bacterium | reverse complement strand
TCACCGGCTGGATGGGAGTGGCCCGGGTGGTGCGGGCCGACTTTCTCTCTGTGAGGAAACGGGGATTCGTGGTCGCGGCCCAAGCCCTGGGTGCAGGGGACTCGCGCCTTATTTGGCGCCACATGTTGCCCAACGCCCTGGCGCCGGTGATGGTCTCCGCCACCCTGGGGGTGGCCGGGGCCATTCTCACGGAAAGCGCCCTGAGCTTTCTGGGCCTGGGGGTCCAGCCTCCCACCCCCAGTTGGGGCAACATCCTTACCATGGGCAAGGACAACATCGAAATAGCCTGGTGGCTCTCCGTCTTTCCTGGCCTGGCCATCCTGGTGACGGTCATGAGCTACAATCTCCTGGGTGAAGGCATCCGGGAGGCCATCGATCCCCGCTTAAAGGAGTAGAGACCATGAAGACCCCCAGCCTGCTCAAAGTGTTGCCGAAAGCCGTGCTTATCTGTGCTCTGCTGATGCCCACCGCGGCCTGGGCCCAGTCCCAGGACAGCCGGAAAGTCACGGCCATGATGATCCAGAGCTACGACCTCCTGGAAAACGGCAAGCTCGATGCGGCCCAGAAACTTTATGAACAGGTGCTCAAAGAACATCCCGGCCAGCCCCTGGCTTTGAACAATTTGGCCGCGGTCATGGTCAAGAAGGGGAAGTATAAGGAAGCTTTAGCCTTTCTGCATCAGGCCCTGCCCCAGGCCAAGACTTACAAAGTGGCGGTCAACCGGGTCTGCGAGGTCAACGGCGTCTGCCTGGCTTTTCGCCCCCTGATGGAGGTCTACGGCAACCAGGAATTGGAGCCTCTGGTCAAATTGAATATCCGCATGGTCCAGGGGAAGCTGGCCGCGGCCTCGCCGGGAAAATAGAAAGACCGGGAAGATTGTTCAACCCCAAAAACTTAGTAACAAAGACTGTTTCCGGCGCAAATAGATTGACATTCCATCTAATAATTCCTATGTTACTAGCTCAGGGCGGCAACGCAGAAAAGGTACCATCAACTCGAGGGAGGGATATATGATTAGGACTTCGGTGAAGATTACCGCCATTGTTTTAGCTCTTGTCATCTGCGCCAGCGGCATGGCTTTCGCGGCCAAAGCCAAAAAGGCCAAGAAAGAAATGGACGTGGGCACGATGCTGATGGAGAGCTTCGAATTGATGAACAAGGGGAAATTCGACAAAGCCCAGAAAATGCTGGACAAGGTCCTGGCCAAAGACCCCGGCAATCCCCTGGCCCTGAACAATATGGCTGCTATCATGGTCAAACAGAATAAATTCGACAAAGCCGACACTTATCTTAATCAGGCCTTGACCCGGGCTAAAGGCTACATGGTCCAGGTCAACCGTGTGTGCCAGGTACGCGGCATCTGCGTCGCCTTCAAACCCGCAGCCACCGGTGCCGGCAATCAGGAGCTGGAACCCCTGATCAAGCTGAACATCAATATGGTGAAGCAATATATGTCTTCTGAACCCCTGGCAGGGAAAGGCCCCAGATAAAAGCCTAATGCCGCCCCTCAGGAGCTCCTTGGCCCCTTCGGGGGCCTTTTTTTTGCTCAGGTTTTTGACATCTTCCGCCCCCAGTCAACCCGGATCGGCTGACCTAACATTTTTTTCCCAGGAAAATCTAATTACCTAAACAGGTTGCAGTTTGGTGGGAAATTAAACCAGGGTGCGTTGATTTTTAATCCTGGGACCTTATGATATGGTTAACTGGACGGGTGTTGCATACCTGTCCGAATTCAGGGACGCTGGCCGGCGGCAGGGCGCTCCGGCTCCAGAAACCCCAAATTTCAGGAGAATGAACCTATGAGACGCTTCTCCATTGCTTGGCTCGGCTTTTTAATCGTAACTTTTCTGCCCGCCCTCCTGGCGGCCCAGGACGTGAAGACCTACGTGGACAAGGGCATTGCCAGTATGGAAGCAGGTAAATTTGATCAAGCCCTGAGTGACTTTAATGCGGCTTTGAAGCTGAAGCCGAACGATGCCAAGCTCTACGATTACCGGGGTATGGTCTACCGCTGTAAGAATATGAATGATAAGGCCCTCCAGGATTTTGACAAGGCCATGAAGTTGGACCCCAAATTCGCCCGGCCTTATCGCAATCGGGCCATGCTCTATTCCGACCTAGGGAAATTCGACAAATGCCTAGCCGATCTGAAAAAGGCCCAGAGCCTGGGCTATAAGGTAGATGAAGAGTTTATGAAGATGGTGGCCAGCAAGGCCGCGGAAAAGAGATAGGCTGCCGTCAGAAAAAGACTAGCCACAGAGGCCTAAAGGGCCCGGAGTTTCACAGGCAAAAAAGGTAGAGAACCAGTTGTGGCAGGGCCAAAGCTGATTCTCTATCTGGATTTCTCTGAATATCTCTGTGCTCTTGGCGTCTCTGTGGTTATTTTTTCGCCTTCTCCCCGGCTTTTTTCTGCGGGGGGACTTTCGCGGCTAATTTTTCTTTGATGTAAGGCAATAAAGAGGGGGCCGGGGGTTTATCCAACAGTTTGCGCCAGTATTTGGCTGCTTCCTGGGGCTCTCCGGCCTTCTCCAGGAGCATGGCCAGACGGCGGTTGATTTCGCTTTCCAGGGGTCCGGCGGCCTTACCCTCCAGGGGTTGCAAGATCTGCGCGGCCTTGCGGTAATCTCCCTGGGCCTCATAACAGTAGCTCAAGCTCTCGGTAATCAGGGGGCTCCAGGGGGATGCCGGGCCTTGGGCCAGGGCTTCGTAAGCCTTGGCGGCGTCGGTGTATTTCCCCATCTGGTACAGGAGATGGGCCCTTAACAAGGAGGCTTCCCGGGCCGTGGGCGTGCCGGAGAAATCCTTGATGATCTTGTCTAAACCCTTCAGGGCCGCACCCGCGGTGGTGGGTTTGCTCACCAGGGGCGCGATCCGGGCCATGGCGGCGCCGGCCTGCTCCTGGCGGCGGGCCTGGAGCTGGGCCGTAACCCCCCAGGCCGCCAGACCGATGAATACCACCACCAGTCCGGCTACCACCCATTTCCAGTATTCTTTTAGATATTCCAGCAAGCGGAGCTGCATGGAGAGCAGCTCCGGGGGTTTTTCCAGAAAGTCGCGTTTGCGGGAACGGGGTTTGGACATTTTTTTCCTCGTTTTTAATCAGCGATCATCTGTCAGAAGAAAATAACACGGTTTTTAGAATAAAATGGAATTTTGATCTCTGCGAAAGTTTTTTCTTTGTCATCCTGAGCAGAGCGAAGGATCTTGTATTTTAGCACCCGAGATTCCCTGGTCGGGGGTAATTACCGGAACGGCCTGTAAGAGCTGTGCTGCCAAAGGCGAGATTCTTCACTCTGCTGCGCTCCGTTCAGAATGACAGAAGGGACTATCGCAGAGGTCTCAAGTTCGATGTGATTCATTTTTTCCCCGGGCCTTGGTTTTTAAGCTGAAAGCTGATCGCTGACAGCTTCTTCGCCAGTTCTTCCCCTCTAGGTCCATGCTCCCGGACGGTGAATTCCCGGGTGCTTTCCCCGGTGATGGCGATCTCCACCTCCAGGTAGTCACCGGGAAGCAGGCCCCCCAGTCTTTCGGCCCACTCCACTGCCACCACCCGGTCGCCGGAGAGATATTCCTCCAGGTCCGGAAGCATTTCCGGCGGCAGGTTCTCCAGGCGGTAGAGGTCGATATGCACCAGGGACAGGCGCCCTGGATATTCGTGGACCAGGGTGAAGCTGGGGCTGGCCACCCCCGCGGTCTCAGGCACTTCCAGGCCCTGGGCCAGGCCGTGGACGAACTCGGTTTTGCCGCTCCCCAGTTCCCCTTTTAGGGCCAACACATCCCCGGGAGCCAACTCCGGCCCCAGGGCCGCGGCCAGCGCCCGGGTGGCTTCGGGGCTTCGGGATGTCCACTTAAACATATGGCAATTTATTAAAACTATAAAAAAATGCCTCAGGCCCCGGGTTCCCGGGCCTGCGCCTGGATCAGGTCGATCTTGCCTATCACTCCGATTAATTTATCCCCCGCCAATACGGGAATGGTATGCACCTTTTTTCTGGCCATCAGGTCGGCGATTTGGTTTAACGGCGTCTCCGGAGAAACTGACAGGGGCTCGGCGGTCATGGCCTCTCCCACCGTGGTTCCCAGCATCTTCTCCAGCCGTTTTTTGAAGTGGCCGGGGGTTTCCAGGACCAGGCGCAGATCGAAGAGGCTGATGGTGGGCGGCAGTTCCAGGTTCTGGGCCCGGGCCACCAGATCGCTCTGGGTGATTACCCCCACCATCCGGCCTTCCCGATCCACCACGGGTACGCCGCTGATGCGGTGTTGGTCAAGTAATTTCGCCACCTGGGACACCGGGGTCTCCGGGGTGGCGGTGATCACCTCTTTAGTCATGATATCACGCGCCGTAAGCATATACCTTCCTCTGTCTCGGGAATAAGTTCCTGAATAAATTCGTGCATCACTTCCGGAAAGACCGCCACCAGGTCTCCGGCGATCAACCCCCGCGGGCCGTATTGGGCGGCAAAAAAGTCGGCGGCCAGGCCGTGGAGATAGACCCCCAGCCGGGCCGCGTCCCAGGGAGTCAAGCCCTGGGCCAGAAATCCGCCGATGAGGCCGGTGAGCACGTCGCCGGTGCCGCCGCTGGCCAAGGCGGGATTGCCCGTGGTATTGATGCTGACCCGGCCTAAGGGATCGGCCACCAGGGTCTGGGCGCCTTTAAGAACTACTACGGCATTGGTGCGGGCCGCGGCTTCCCGGGCGGTTAGTAAGCGATTCTCCTGCACTTCCCGGGTGGTGAGGTCCAGGAACCGGGCCATCTCCCCGGGATGGGGGGTGAGGATGCGGGGACCGGCCGCGTCGGTCAAAGTCTCGAACTCCCCGGCCAAGGCGTTGATCCCGTCCGCGTCAATGACCAGGGGCAGGGGCAGATGCCGGGCCAGATGGCGCACCAGTTCCTGGGTCTCCTTATGGGTCCCCAGTCCCGGCCCCAGGGCCAGCGCGGTTTTCTGGAGCAAGAAATTAAGCAGCGGCTCCAGGGCCTTTAACCCCAAAGCCCGGGAACCCAGAGCCTCCGGCAGGGGCAAAGTCATGGCCTCGGTGAGCTTGGCTTCCAGGATATCGTTGAGACTGGCGGGAATCCCCAAGGTCACCAGCCCCGCGCCGGACCGCAAAGCCCCTTCGGAGGTCATGGTGGCGGCTCCGGTCTTGCCTTCGGAACCCGCCAGCACCACCAGATGGCCAAAAGTGCCCTTGTGGCCCCCCCAGGGGCGGGGCGGCAGCAAGGGCCGGATCTCCCGGGCTGTCGCCAGTTCCCCGGGAATATCCCGGGTTAACTCCGGAGGGATGCCGATGTCCACCTGCCAGAGGCGGCCTACGTAATCCCGGCCCGGCGGCAGGATCTGCCCGATTTTGGGCCAGCCGTAGGTGACGGTGACCTGGGCCTGGACTGCCGCGCCCAGGGGCTGGCCGGTGTCCGCCGATAACCCGGAAGGAATGTCCACGGCCAGGACCGGAGGCCGCAGGTGATTGATTTCCTCGATCACCAAACGGTACAGTCCCTTAACCTCGCTGTTCAGGCCGGTGCCCAAGAGGGCGTCGACTATGAGCCCGGAGCGGGCCAGACGGTGGGCCAGGAGGTTGATATCTTTTTCTTCCTGAACCTCCACGATCTCGATACCTAAACGTCCGGCGATCTCCAGGTTGACTAAGGCGTCTCCCTGAACCTGGTCCCGGGCGGCCACCAGGAAGATGGCCACCGGCACTCCGGCCTGGGCCAGGTAGCGGGCCACCACGGAGCCGTCGCCGCCGTTGTTGCCCCGGCCGGCCACCACCGCCACCGGCCCGGTGAGTCCCGGGAATTCCTGGCGGAGAATCTGGTAGGTGGTGCGTCCCGCGTTTTCCATGAGCACCGGGGAGGGGATACCCAACTCTTCGATGGCCTGACGGTCCAGTTCCCGCATCTCTGCGGCAGTAACGAGCTTCATCTGCGCCCCGGATTCAGGTTAGATGGGTGTAAAGATACCATAATCCCCCGGGGAAAGCCAAGCCCGGAGGGCAGGGGAGTTTGCCGCGGATAAAGGGCGCGAGCCTTTTACCGCCTTGGGAGTCTGATAGTATGTATGGAGATGACGAATAAGGAATAAGACAAACTGCCTATCTGTAGCAACTGCGAAAGGCCATGCGAAACAGTTATTTCCTCCTTTAGCCTTCCCCATGGAGAATGATGCCCGACCAGAAATAGGGATGGGGTTCTTTATCCCGGATGGACTTCCGGGCCACCTGTAGGGCCTGGGTCTTGGTCTTGCCGCTCTTTAGGGCCTGAAAAAAGGTGCTGTAAAACCTCAGGGATTCGTCCACCGGGATGTTCCACAGGGTCACCATAACGCTCCGGGCCCCGGCTTGCTCGAAGGCCCGGGCAAAATTGACCACCCCTTCCCCCTGCATCACCTGGCCCACGCCGGTCATACAGGCGGCCAGGCTCACCAGGTCGGCGTCCAGCTTGAACTGCATCACCTCGCTGAAGGTGAGCATGCCGTTATCCGGGGATTTATTATCCACCTGGGTCAGGACCAGCACCGGTTCCTTGATGCCCTTGAGATTATTGGCCAGAAAGCCGTGGGTGCCGAAAAAGAAGTAGCGGTACTGGTTGAGGCGGGCGCGATGC
>JAQTXE010000009.1 GCA_028688935.1 Syntrophales bacterium | reverse complement strand
ATCCGCCTGGCCGAAAAAGAGAAAGCGGAGTTGGCGGCGATAAAAGATTACCAGAACGGCGGTATTGGGGGGAAACGCCTCTGTTTTCCCAATCTGGAGATGTTTCACTTGCGAGGTGAGGCCGGGAGTCAAACTGAGTTTGACCCGGGTTTGCATGAAAATACTTCCGAGATTTGCTTCATGCTCACCGGCAAGCTGGTCTTGACGGTGGGCGGCCAGGCCCATGAATTACAAGCCGGCATGGCCCTGCATTTTAAGGCCATGCAGGAGCATCAAATTGACATCATTGAAGATGCCGAATTTCTTTTAATTCACCCATTTCTTGTCTAAAGGGCAGGGTCCTAAGCCGGGGTTATGTGGGCCTGGAGAGAACGGGACATTAAAGTTCATCTAAATAAAATGATTATTAAATCAATAACCTAAATTCTTAACTGGAAAAACTCGAGGAGGAGATGATGAAGGTTCTCAATCTGTACTTTTCGTCTACCGGCAATACGGTGAAGGTGGCTCATAAAATTGACGAAGCCATCCGGGAAACGGGACACCAGGTGGAAACTATCAGGATAACCCCTAATACTGAGGTGGATATCCTCCCCTATGATTGCGTCTTCCTCGGTTCCGGAGTTTATGAATGGTTGCCGGGTGAGGCGGTTATCCGCCTGTTAACGAAACTGCGCCGACAGTATGCCGATGGTGGTGAGATTAAACCCACTGCTCCCAGGAGGAGCGGCAAAAAGGCCATTGTTTATTGCACCTACGGCGGCTGTCACACGGGCGTCAACGAGGCAATTCCCACTACCAAATATATGGCCCAGTTGTTTGATCATCTGGGCTATGACGTGGTCGCCGAATGGCACCTGATCGGGGAATACCACGGCAAACTGGCAAAACTCTCCACCATCGGCCGTTTGGGAGATATTCAGGGCCGACCCAACGACGCGGATCTCCGGGAGGTGGCGGAGAAAGTCAAGGGGATCATCCAGGTTTAAGCAGAGGTGCGGGCGGTGGCTGAGTTTAAGATTGAGGCCCGGTTTCTTATGGATATATCAATTATTTTCCTCCCCCCCCGGCGGTTTATAGGAGGGGGGAAGAGTAGGGTGAGGGGGGGGTAAGGCCAGGCAATTACTTGCTATCCGCCATTAGCCTTTGCCACCCCCTCTGCTGGGAGGTGAGGCTTAGCCCCTGGTGGGGAGGGGCTTGAGAGGAGGGAGGAAATGTCTGATAATTTGGGCGAAATACTTTGGGATGGCGCCCAGAAGCGAGGCAGAGAGAGGGTCAGGCCCCGTCTTTGGCCAGGCCTCTCTTAAAGTCACTCCTCCCCGATCCCCTGGCCGTTGAGCACGTAGACCTTGCCGCCGGCGCAGACCCGGCAAAGGGTCCGCCCCTGGCCTTCCACCGACTTGGAAGCCATGATCTGCTCCCCGCAGCCGTCGCAGATCAAGGACTCGACAATGCGGGCGTATTCCGGCATGGTGATGGTCTGGTGCTGGATGTGAAACTGCTCTTCCAGGGGCGTCTGTAGTTCCCGGCGGGAGATAGCCGCCCAGATATGGTGGAAGCGGTGCAGCTCTTCGGGAGTGCCCTGCCGTTCCACCACGATTTTCTGGAATAAGGGCTGGGCCGCCGGGTATTTGGCCAGCATGTTGTCCCGGTAGTCGGGCCTGACGATGAGGCGCACCGCCTGTCCGTCGCTCCGGCGGGCCACGGTCACCGCGTTCTTGCCCAAGTCCCGGAAGATGAGGGCGTTGTTGCCGAAGGTGCAGCCGGTTACCATTTGGATGCCGTCGGTGAAACAATTGTTGCATTCGACGATGGCCACCACTTCCTCCATGCCGGTGTTTTGCCGGTTCAAGGCGGTCATGGCGTATTGCCCGGCCTTGACCCCCAGGCTGACAAAGGGGCAGAGGTGGCCGTGGAGGGTCTCCGCTTGCTCGAGCAAGCCCTCCAGGTCCTGGTTCCTGATCAGCGCCTCAATATGTTGTCTCCCATGGGCATGTTCGTGCATGTTCACCTCCTTGGGCTGGATGACTGGAGAGATATCCCCTAACCCTTAACCATCCCTTAAGCGAAAAGCAAGGGGCACCTGAATGGCCAGTTGCGAGCGGTGGAGCTGCGCCGGAAAGGGAGGAAACCGGCTCAAGCGCTTCAAGGTCTCCCGGGCGGCGTTATCCAGGATCTGGTGTCCGGAAGAATGGCTCACCCGGGGTTGGGCAATTTCTCCATTCCGGGTGATGGTAAAGCTGAGAACCACCACTCCTTCCTGCCAGCGGCGGCGGGCCTCCCCGGGGTAGCGCTTGTGTTTCTCCAACAATTGGCGCACCGTGGCCAGATAGCCGGCGAGAATATTGCCGCTGCCGCTCCCTTGGCCCTGGCCGGAACCGAGGCCGCTCCCGGAGCCCGCGCCCTTCCCGGGGCCCCGGCCGGAACCCAGACCATTACCTGCGCCCCTTGCAGCGGCGGCGCGACCGAGCTGCGGCCCGGTCGCCGCCAGTGCGGCTGCCGCCACTGGGCGCGGGCGCGGCGCCGGAGCCGGGCGAGCCATGGCCAGTTTATCGGGGATGGGCGTGGGCTCCGGTGGCAGCGGCGCGACCTTCCGCGCCGGTTTCCGCTGGGGAGCCTTCGGTTTAATTTTCGGCGGCGGCGCCGGTTTCTGGGCCGGCTTGGGAGGAGAGGGGCTGAGTTCCGGACCCCCGCCGCCGCTCTTGCCGCCCAGGGGACCGGCCTTGGGCACCAGGCAGACCGCTTCCACCGCCACTACTCTTTTAGGCTTGGGACGCTCCGGGCCAAAGAGGAGAAATCCTCCCAGGATAAAAGCATGAAGTCCCAGGGAGGCCAGGAGGCACAGGCTCCAATTTTGCCATCCTGCGTTTTGCCGCATCCGTTCCACGTTTATCTTAACTCTTATAACGGGGTAACCCGGGCCGATTACTTCTGCTCCACTTCGATGCCGATGCGCTGCACTTTCAACCGCTTCAGGTTATCGATGACCTCCATCAAGCGGCCGTGCCGGACCTGCTTGTCCGCGGCAATGATTGCCTGGGGCTCCTTATCGTGCATCTGCGTGCAGAAAACCCGGTCAAAATCTCCTTCCTGGGCCAGCCGGACGCCGTTGATGGCGATTTTTCCCTCTGCATCCAGGCTGATAATGATGGGCACCTTCTCCATTTTCTCCGCCTGGGTGGCCTTGGGTAAAGCGATGGAAAAAGTGCGGGGCAGGAGCACCGTGGCCGTCAGCAGAAAGATAATGAGAATCACCAGGACGATATCCACAAAAGGAGTCATGTTGATTTCGCTGATAGGGCCGTGCTGGTGGCTCTTCATGATAGTCCCCCGGCTTGCCGCCTGGGCCAGGGGGTCTCCGGGGCCGCGTCCCGGCCGTTCAGGTAGGTGAGCAGGATGCGGCTCAGGCGCTGGGAGCGCTCCAGAATGGCATGCAAGCGCCGGTGAAAAAAATTATAGGCCATGACTGCGGGGATGGCCACCAGCAGTCCCACCGCGGTGGCCACCAGGGCCTCGGCGATCCCCGACATCACCGCCGGCCCGCCGCCGCCTTCGGTCAGGGCCAGGTCTTTGAAGGCATGGATAATACCCAGCACGGTGCCGAACAAACCGATGAAAGGCGCGTTGGCCCCCAGGGTGCCCAGAAATCCCAGGCGCTTTTCCAGATCCAGCCCCAGGCGGAGGCGCTCGGCCTCCATGGCTTCCTCCACCGCGTCGCGGCCCCGCTGGACCTGGCCCAGCCCCGCCAGCAGGACCTGGGGTTCGAACCCCGGGGTGTTTTCACAGAGGGCCGCGGCCTGGGACCAGGCTTCCTTAGCCAACAGGGGCTCCAGTTCCGGGAGAAGAGTTGCTTCGGCAAACCGGCCGCGATAAAAAGTCCTGCCCCGCTCCAGCATCACCGCCACCGAGGCAATACTTAAGACGATCAGGAGCGCCAAGACCCAGGTGCCGCCGCCCAGGGCCAGGTTCAGCATTATTTTGGTCAGGTCCATGTCCCCTCCAAAAAAACAAGCCACGAAGCCGCGGCTAATCTAAGCCGCCAGCCTTCATGGCTTTAGGATTATCTTCAGGTGTTGCCGGGGAACTGCTCGAGAGTTCGCTCTCGAATTGTCCGATTTTATACCCATGGTGCATTTTCTGTCAACCGCCATTCCTTTCCTAGTGCTCAGTGGCGGCTTTTTTCACCAGGAAGGGCTCGGACGCCAGGTCATCGCCCCCACCCAATACAGGCTTCCGTCAAAAGTCCGAAAAACTGGAAAATCTCATTATTTAAGATAAAATTAAAAGGATTTTCCCCGGGGCCGCGCCGGAAGAGGCCCGGGGACACTAACGCCTGATCTTACCGGGATACCAAGATGATCAATTATCTGTTCCGCCGCCGACTGAGAAAATTCCGGGAGGAGACCGGAGAACTCACCCCCCGGGAGCTGGATCAGGCCCGGAAGGTCCTTTTTGCCCTCTTTGCCCGTTATGGCGACGTGATCATCAGCCTCAGCGTCATCAAAGAATTCATTAAGAAATATCCCGGCAAGAAATATTTTTTAGTCACCTCTAACCAGATGTATCCTTACGCCCGCAGGCTGCTGGGCGGACAAGCAACGGTAATGAGCTTCAATAAAAGAAGAAACCCCATAAAATTAATGGAGATCGTTTCCTTATTAAAAAGGGAAAAAATCGATCTGGGTTTCAATCCCTGGAGCAGCGGTAACGAGGCCAAGTTCATCATCAGCTTGGCCCGGAAATATTACCTTTATAACGGCTTCCAGGGCATCAGCAATCTTTATGACCGGGTCCGCAATTACCTCTTACTCCCCCATGCCGACCGGATCCTGCCCGCCTGGCAGCTGGAAAAAGTCGAACGCCTCGTCATCTGTCCCTGTTCCACCAACGTGGCCAAAAGCCTGGACCCTGAAGACCTGCTGAAATTATGGCGGCAGGTCCGGCATAGATTCCCCGCCGCCAAAGTTACCATCGCCCTGCCGCCCCGGGAGGCCCGCCTCTATAAAATCCCGGGACAGGTTTTTGTCTTCCAGAAGAGCAAGGCCGCGTCCCAGGCCTTCCTCAACCTGTTGGAGGAATCCGACCTGGTCATCAGCGTAGACGCAGGGCCGCTCCATCTAGCGGATAAACTGGGGCTCAAGACCATCGGCCTATTCGGTCCCACCAGCCCCTTGGGGGTGGTGGACCGGGTCACTCAGGTGGTGGCCCGGCGGGACCCCGGCCTCAGGGGATTTTTCTGCGGCAAGAAGTGTCAGGATCCCCGCTGCCTGCGCCGGCTCTTGGCAGGAGACCTCCTGGATTGCCAGGTCACGGATTATGATGAAGTCCGGGGGGAGGTGTGGGAATTAGCGCGGTGCCCCTTGGGCTGAGGCCCCTTCCCTGGCTATTTAACTATCCATCATAGTGTCTATAACAAATTATTGACAAATAGTTATCGGGGACTTATATTAAAAAATGGACGAGAGGTTGGACCGGAGCCGATCACACTCCGCCAACCTCCTGCCCAAACCCCAAAAAACTCGAATTCAGGACCCTAAAAGCAGGGTCGCGCCGCGGCCGTTGAGGCCCAAGGCCCTGCCGGGTCCTGGGAAGAGAAATAGAAGGTACCCGAAAAATGATGGATGAATGTGGTTTTGACCTCAGCGGCGGCACTGAACGTGAATACGCCGCACCCATTGTCGCCATCCTGCCCCATCCGGTTCACGGACGGTTGACGGAAAGGCTGATCCCCCTGGTGCGGCGCTTCCTCTCCTTTGGCGGCGCCCCTTACCGCCTGTGTTGGCGGGATAACGGCGTAGTCTATTACACTCCTGTCTGCTAAAGCTGCCGGCGATTTTCCCGGAGATGCCGCAGGCCGCGGCATCTCCGTTTTTTTACCTCGCTCCCTGTGTAATTCCAGGAAAAGTTCCCCCTCAAATAAATGCTTGCGGTAGTGGCCCGGTAAAAAAATATCTACGAATAATTGCTGTAATTTTCAGGGGATAGCCAATTCTGTAGGAAGAAATCCCTGATCCCGGTGAAAAAGGTGGAAAATTAAAGAAAACCAGGATTCAAGAAAATGTCCGTTTGCCCGGCATTGACGAGAAGTCCTGCCTTTTTTGCTTCTTAAACCCCGATGTTAGCAGGCTTTCCGGAAACTTGGAAAAATTTTATTTCATCCAGTTTTGGTGGGCCTTACCCCTGCCTTCCGCCCGGTTCCGGTTAACTGCCGTTCCCGTCTACGGCCTTTGATCACCCCAGATGGATATTATAAGTTAATTTCAGAGTTCCCATGATCTTCAAGGGGGGGCAGGATGATGCAGGATTGGGAAAGAACCTTGGCGCTCCTGTGCGAGCAAGGCTGGAATTATGCCTATGTCAAATGCATCGACCTGGAAGCGGGAACCGATGCTTTTTATGTGAGTATCCGGCGGGGCGATCAGAACCTGACGAGCCTCAGACCCTCCATGGAAGAAGCGGTGCGCACTCTGAGCCAATTGGTGGAGTCTGCTGCCTTCTAATATTTCGGTGCCCGGGATTGACCTCCGGGAGAGGAGGACATGCTCGAGCCCATGAGGGGACCGGCTCAGTAATACCTGGCCTTGTTCCCTACCCCTCTCTCCGTGACTGATAAATAGCCACCCTGCCTGTTTCCAGGTTAGTTGCCACCTGCTCAAAACTCCCGTCAAAAAACTTGCCTCGCGACGTCTCCGGTGATGGGGAGGCTGCGGGTCCGTCAGGCGTGGCATAATCTTCGGCGGAAAATTTCCTCAAGCATAACTCTTTGGTATAAGATGGGAAAAAGCCATGTTATGATGTGAAAATTCTGAGGGAAGCCAGTTTTTATCAGGCGCAGGGGTCCGCCATGCGAGATGAAGACAAGAGCAAAGAGCAACTTCTCAAGGAATTGAGGGAGTTGCGTCGGCAAGTAAAACGGGGGCCAAGCCGGGAATATCCCTTATTTGCCCAAGCGATGGCGGCCCAGCCGGACACCGGGGCAGACGCGGACGCGGCCAAGATCCGGGTGGCGGGCATCGAGATGGAGTGGCACCCCAAACACGGCACCTGCACTTTTGAGAAGGTGCCCGTGGCCATGATGTGGGTGGACACCACCCTAGCGGGATTGATGTCCGGGGTCCAGGCCATGGTGGGCACGGAGCGCTTTCTCCTGGCCTTGCAGAGCCAGGGGCGCAAAAGCGTGGAGACCGATTGGCAGGTGATTTCTCAGTATCCCGATTTTGCCGCCGGGTTCAAAGCCCTCGCCAACATCGCCGCGGTGGCCGGTTGGGGGGCCTGGGAACTCACTTCCCTGGATGTAGAGAAAAAAGAGTGCCGCTTTCGGGTGGCGGACAGTTGGGAGGGCCTTTATCAGAAGGCCTTGGGGGTTTGTTGGGGCAGCGGCATGCTGGCCGGCAAAATGGCGGGCTACTGCTCCAAGCTTTTTGGGACCAACTGCTGGTCCGAACAGACCGGGTTCATTGCCGCAGGCGACGCCTTTGACGAGTTCGTGGTGCGCCCTTCGTCAAAATCCATCGAACAAGAGATCGAGAACCTTCTAGTTTCAGACGAGGCGACCCGGGCGGATATGGCCGTGGCCCTCCATAAGCTGGAGCAGGAGATCGGCGAGCGCCAACGGGCGGAAGAAGAATGGAAATTAAATGAGTCGCGCCTGGAAACCCTGGTGCAGCTTAACCAGATGGCGGACGCCCCCCTTTCCGGGATCGCCAACTTTGCCATGGAAGAAGCAACCCGCCTGACCGGCAGTAAGATAGGCTATGTCGCCTTTATGAATGAGGATGAGACAGTCTTGACGATGCATGCCTGGTCGAAAACCGCCATGGCCGAATGTCGCATAAGCGATAAGCCATTGCATTATCCGGTGGCGGACACGGGCCTATGGGGGGAAGCCGTGCGCCAACGGCAACCGGTGGTCACCAATGACTACGCCGCCCCCAATCCCTGGAAAAAGGGTTATCCGAAAGGCCACGTGCACCTGGTCAGGCATATGAATGTGCCGATCTTCGACGGCAATAAAATTGTGGTGGTCGCGGGCGTGGGCAACAAGCCTACGGACTATGATGAAGCAGATGTGCGGCAACTTACTCTGCTGATGGAAGGGATGTGGCGCATCGTCCAGCGCAAGGAGGCGGAAGATAAACTGGAACAATCCGTTTCCCTGCTGCAGGCCACCCTGGAGTCTACCGCCGATGGCCTGCTGGTGATCGATAGATCCGGAATAATTACTGTTTATAATAAAAAATTTGCCCAGATGTGGCGGATTCCCGAGGATATCCTGGCCTCCCGGGATGATGACCGGGCCCTGGCCTTCGTCCTGGAGCAACTGATCGACCCGGATATTTTTCTCAGCAAAGTGCGGGAGTTATATAGCCAACCCGAGGCAGAGAGTTATGACCTCCTGGAATTTAAGGATGGCCGGATTTTTGAGCGCTATTCCCAACCCCAGATGATTGGCCAAAACATTGTGGGCCGGGTCTGGAGTTTCCGGGATATCACTCCCCGCCAGCGGGCGGAGGAGGCCCTGGCGGCGGAAGCGATCCGGCGGCGCATACTGGTAGAGCAGTCGCGAGACGGGATTGTCGTCCTCGACCAAAACGGCAAGGTCTATGAAGCCAACCAAAGGTTTGCCGAGATGCTGGGCTATTCTGCCGAGGAGATCCGCCAGCTGTACGTTTGGGATTGGGAGGCGCAATGGACCCGGGAAGAACTGCTGGAACAGATCCGGCGCATCGATGCTGAGGGAGATCACTTCGAGACCCGCCACCGCCATCGGGACGGCACGATTTTTGACGTGGAGATCAGTACTAATGGCGCGGTGCTGGGAGGGGAGAAGCTGATATTTTGCGTCTGCCGGGATATTTCCCAACGCAAGGCCGCGGAACGGGCCCTGCGGGAGAGCGAGGAAAAATATCGCAAATTGATGGAAACCGCTAATGACGCCATCTTTATCGCGGAAGTAGATACCGGGAAGATTACTGATGCCAACCCCAAGGCCCAGGAGTTATTGGGGCTGCCCCTGGAAAGGATCATTGGCATGCATCAGAGTCAGCTTCATCCCCCGGAAGAAGCGGAAAAATACCGGGCCATTTTTCGGGATCACTGTAAGGCGGGAGGCGTGATCGGGGCAGATATCTTTGTGGTTGACGCCGCGGGCCGCCATATTCCGGTGGAGATCAGCGCCGGCGCCATCGAGGTTAAGGGCAAGGGACTGATTTACGGCATTTTCCGGGACCTCAGGGAACGGCTGCGCAACGAGGAAGCCTTACGCCGGAGCGAAGAGAAATACCGGTTGTTGGTGAATCAGATTCCGGCAGTGGTCTTCGAAGGATATCGGGATTGGAGTGTCGATTTCTTTGATGACAAGGTGGAGGCGCTGACCGGCTATAGCAAAGAAGAGTTTGATTCCCGGCGTATCAGATGGAATGACGTGGTCTTGCCGGAGGACCTGGATTATGCCAAGAGCATCTTTATTGAGGCCCTTGCATCTGATGGCGCTTATGTCAGGGAACACCGTATTCGCAGGAAAGACGGGGAAATTCGCTGGATTCAATGCCGGGGCCAAATACGTTACGGTGACGCGGGCAGAATCGAATCCATCAGCGGCGTTACCTTCGATATTACCCCGCGCAAACAGGCGGAGGAGGCTTTACGCCAGAGCGAAGAGAAGTATCGGCGGCTGGTAAACCAGATACCGGCGGTAGTTTTTAAAGGGTATCCGGATTGGCGCGTCGATTTCTTTGATAACAAGATTGAGGCCCTCACCGGCTACAGTAAGGAAGAGTTTGATTCCCGCCGCATAAAATGGTCCGATTTGATCCTGGAGGGGGATTTACCAGAGGTCAAGCGTAAATCTCTGGAGGCCATTAAAGTCGGAAGCCAGACCTATGAAAGAGAATATCGCCTCCGCAAAAAAGACGGCGGGATTGTCTGGGTGCAGGCTATGGGTCAAATGTTTTACGATGCGGCCGGCAAGCTTGATTATATAAGTGGCGTATTTATTGACGTTAGCGAACGTAAAAGGGCGGAGAAAGATTTACTGAAATATGAATTTATCGCTAATACCGCCAAAGACTGCATGACCTTGGTCGACCGCGACTACGTTTATATGGCGGCCAATATCGCTTATTGCCAGGCCCATGGCAAAAACTGGGAAGATATAGTGGGATCCACAGTGGCCGAGATTTGGGGAACCGATACCTTTGAAAAAAGCATCAAAGGCTATCTTGATCAATGTTTTGCCGGCCAGGTGGTGGAATTCGAAGGTTGGTTTGAGTTCGGGAAGCGGGGCCTGGGGTGCTATCACGTCTTCTATAGTCCATATTTTGACGAGCACGGCAACGTAGCTTATGCCGCGGTGGTGAGCCACGATATTACCAAACGCAAGCGGGCGGAGGAGGCGCTCAAGCAGAGCGAAGCGAAGTATCGCCAATTGGTGGATCAAATCCCGGCGGTGGTTTATCGGGGTTATATCGATTGGAGCCTGGACTGCTTTGATCAGAAAATTGAAGAAATAACCGGCTATTCCATGGAGGATTTCAATTCCCGCCGGGTAACCTGGCTGGATTTGATGTTCCCGGAAGACGTAGAGGAGGCTAAAAAACTCTTTAATAAGGCGCTGACAAACGACACCTCTTATGTCTCTGAACACCGCATCCATAAGAAAACCGGGGAGGTTCGCTGGATTCAGGCCATGAACAAGATAATTTGCAGCCCCGACGGAGAAGCCAGCTATATCAGCGGGGTCTTTTTCGATATCACCCAGCGCAAGGAACTGGAAGATCAGCTTTTCAAGGCCCAAAAGATGGAGGCCATCGGCATCCTGGCCGGAGGTCTGGCCCATGATTTTAACAACCTGCTCACCGCGATCATGGGCTATAGCGAGATTATGATGATGGGTCTCCGCAAGGAAGACCCCTTCTACCTGTATGTGGAAGAGATCATCAAAGCGGTAAACCGGGGAGCCTCACTGACTAACCAGCTTTTGGCCTTCAGCCGCAAGCAGATTCTGCAACCCCGGGTGATTAATCTCAATAATGTCGTCATTGATATGGAGAAGATGCTGCACCGCTTGATAGGCGAAGATATCGATCTCATCACTTTTATTGATGAAGACCTGGGAGTGGTAAAGGCCGATCCCGGTCAGATAGAGCAAATTATCATGAATCTGGCGGTGAATGCCCGGGATGCCATGCCCCACGGGGGCAAGCTGACCGTGGAGACCGCCAATGTCTATTTGGACGAGGCGTATGCCCTGAGTCACGTGGGGGTTACCCCTGGGCCCTATGTGATGCTGGCGGTGAGCGATAATGGGATAGGGATTGATGCGGAGACCATATCCCGCATTTTTGAACCTTTTTATACCACCAAAGAGAGCGGCAAAGGCACCGGACTGGGCCTGGCCACCATCTACGGCATTGTCAACCAGAGCGGCGGCCATATCTGGGCTTATAGTGAGCCCGGTCTAGGCACGACTTTTAAAGTCTATCTTCCCGGGATCGAAGAAGGGCCCGAAGAGCCAAAGCCCCAGGTTGCGGCCCCCTCTTCCCTGGAGGGAAAAGAGACTGTCCTGGTGGTGGAGGATGACGCGCAACTCCGGGAATTAATCACCACGGCCTTGCGCAAGCATGGGTTCCAGGTGCTGGAAGCATCTCACGGCGGAGAAGCCCTGCTGATTTGCGAGAGTCATGAGGCCCCGATCCAATTGCTGCTCACCGACGTGGTAATGCCTAAAATAAGCGGGAGCGCTCTGGCTGAAAGGTTAAAAATGCTGCATCCGGAGATGAGGGTGCTTTTCATGTCAGGCTATACGGAAAACGCCATCGTCCATCACGGGGTGCTGGACTCCCAGGTTAATTTTATTCCCAAGCCCTTCCGGGTACTGGCCCTGGTGCAGAAGGTGAGGGAGGTACTGGACTCTCCGGAAGAGGGGAAAATCCTCTAGTGAACCTGAGTGGGGGTGGTTGGCCTCCATCTACCTCCTCTTGGAAAAAATTTTCCCTCGGAATATTTTGTCATGGTATCTGTAAACTTCATCATTCGTTTACACCCAAAAGAAGGCTCGGAGCCCCAGGCTTCATAAAGCGGTAGGGCCAATGGCCCAGATCTACAAGTCAAAAGCACCTTCCCAAACGGGAAATGATCCCGAAGTTAATGGCCCTCACCCCCACCTTCTCCGGCAGGTAATTATGCCTGTAATTATGTAATCATTTTGTCACTTAGTCTGGATTTTCGCTATCTCTCCCACGCCTTCAAACCCACTTATAGCACTTGCCAAAAGTTCCTTCCTCTTATTCCCTCTCCCCCGGCGGGGGGAGAGGGTCAGGGTGAGGGGGGGGCGGAGAAAACTTTCGGCAACCGGTATAGGGGGGCCCACATCCATTGATATTTCAGGGAATTAAAAGCACGCCGGCGCTATTAAGGAAAAAAATATTTTGACCGATAAGCAAACAGACTTGGCGGTTTTTTCTAAGCAAAACCTAGAAATAGTCCTCCCCTTCGTTTTTCGCGCCCCGCAGATCTAGGGATACAAAGCTGCCTCTCTTCCATGTTGGCACCGCCGGCCCGGGGTGAGAAATGTGGTTGGGGGGCAGGCCGGAGCCAAGAAAACGCCGCCGGGAGAAACCCTTAAACCCCAAAAACCTAACGTTTAGAGGAGCAATGCAGATGAAAAAAGGGATGATGATGGTGCTTGTCGGCTTGGTGATGGTCCTGGGTGTGTCCTTGAGCTTTGCGGCTGGAGATGCCGGCACCAAAGACGAAGCCGTGGCCATGGTAAAAAAAGCCATCGACTACATCAAAGCCAACGGCCAGGAAAAGGCCTTCGCCGAGTTTAGCAATCCTAAAGGCAAATTTAAGGACCGGGACCTGTACATAGTCGTCTACGACATGAACATGAAGTGCTTGGCCCACGGCCAGAAAAAGAGCATGGTGGGCAAGGAATTGATTGAGTTCAAAGATGTTGACGGTAAGGAATACTATAAAGAGCGTCAGGCCTTGATGAAGGCTAACAAAACCGCCTGGCAGCAATACAAATTCATGAATCCGGTCACCAAAAAGATCGCGCCTAAGGAAATGTATCTGGAAAAGTACGGAGACCTCGTCATCGGCTGTGGAGTTTATAAAAAATAACTTCTCCACCCCTGAGGGCGGCCCAGGGAAGGGCCGCCCTTTTGCTCGAAGGGAAAACACCATGAAATCCATGAAATTGAGCACCAAAATCTTTTCCGGGTTCGGCATTGTCCTGGTGGTGACCCTGATTTTAACCGGGGTTTCTCTGTATATCATGAAGCATTTAGCTAAAGATGCCCAGGTCTTATCCAATCAGTATATGCCGCAGACCCGCATCGCCAGCGAGGTGGAGCGGTATGTCCTGAAGACCTTTTCGGAAATGCAGGGATACCACTTTTCCAATGAAGACTCCTATCTGCAGGAATCCAGAAGACAACTGAACCTGGCCAAGAAAAACCTTCAGGAAGCAACGGAGTTGACGGTCAAATATCCCCAGTTGAAAACCCTCAAAGAGAATGCTGCCAAGGCTGCTCTTAAAATCAAAGAGTACGAATCCTTAATCAATGCCACGGCAAAGGAAGCCTTAGGAATCCATAAGGCCCGGAAAGTTTTAAAGGGTGCCGCCCAGGATTTCCTCACATCCGCCCTGGAGTTCCTGGAAGGCCAGACGGAAGTCATGCAGAACCTGATCAAATCCGGGTCCGCCACCCCCGAGCAGCTTACGGTGCAGCTCGGTAAGCTCGAGGGCATGCATAACGCAGTGGAACTGAGCTACGTCATCCAGTTGGAAACCGTCCAGGGCCAATTGCTGCGCGATCCGAAAATCATTGGGGAGGCCGCCAAAAAATTTAATGAAGTGGAGAATGAGCTATCCCAGGTGCAAAAAAAGACTAAGGAAGATGAGGCCATCTCCCAGTTGGAAGACATCAGGATCGCCGGCTCTAATTATAAAACCAATATGAACAAGTTGTTGGCCAATTATGTGGCCCTGGCGGAACTGGGCCAGAAGCGGCAGCGGGTGGGTAATGAAGTTTTAACCATGGCCAAAGTGACGGCCAGCGCCGGCATCGGCGAGACCACCAGAAGCGCGGAGAACGTGGACCGGGTGATAAACAATTCGTCCCGGATGTTGATATTCGGAGGCATTATCGGGGTCTTGCTCAGTGTAATTATGATGGTTCTCATCACCCGGGGCATCACCAGGCCCATCAATGCCTTCATCCAGCGGCTCACTGCCGCCTCCCAGGAGGTGGCTGCCGCCTCGGGAGAGATACGGAGTTCCAGCGACCAACTGGCCAGCGGCGCCTCCCAGCAAGCGGCGGCTCTGCAAGAGACCACCTCCTCCCTGGAGGAGATGGCGGCCATGACCCGGCAGAACGCCGATAACGCGCATCAGGCCAATTCTTTGATGAATGACGCCAGTCAGGTGGTGGCCACGGCCAGTAAATCCATGACCGACTTAACCGGCTCCATGCGGGAAATCTCCTCGGCCAGTGATGAAACCGCGAAGATCATCAAGACCATTGATGAAATTGCCTTTCAAACCAACTTATTGGCTCTGAACGCGGCCGTGGAAGCAGCCCGGGCCGGAGAAGCGGGCGCGGGTTTTGCCGTGGTGGCCGACGAGGTGAGGAATTTGGCCATGCGTGCGGCCGAGGCTGCCAGGAATACGGCCGACCTGATTGATAAGACCGTAACCAGTGTCAAGTCCGGGTCCACCCTGGTGGAAAAGACCGGGGAGGCTTTTGCCCAGGTGAATTCCAATACCACCAAGATCAAGGAACTGGTGGCGGAAATTGCGGCGGCCTCCAACGAGCAGGCCCAGGGGACGGACCAGATTAATAAGGCCGCCAACGAGATGAACCAGGTGATTCAGCAGGTGGCGGCCAGTGCCGAGGAGAGTGCCGCTTCCTCCCAACAGCTTACGTCCCAGTCAGACCAGATGAAGATCATGGTGGAAGAATTGCAGGACCTCGTGGGCGGTCAGGCCCAGGACTTGATAGAAGGCGGCAACGGCCAGGGCCCCGCAGATATGCTCCAGGGAAGGCTGGCCACCCTCCGCAGCACTCTCAAATGGCCCGGTAAAAAGGAAAAACTCCTGACCCACGAGCACCATGAGGAGGAGGTCGACCCCGAGCGGATCATTCCCATGTAAGAAGACCGGGGATGTCCGGCCGCGGCTCCCGCAGCCGCCGGGTGCTTATACCGATTGCCGAAAGTGTTTTCCGCCCCACCTCACCCTGACCCTTTCCCCCCGCCGGGGGAGAGGGAATAAGAGGAAAGAACTTTTGGCAAATGCTATAAGAGACAAGCCCACTGCCTCCAGGGGAAATAGTGGGCTTGTTATTGTTTAGCGAACCTTAAATGGTGGGAATTTAGTCAACGGCCGCCTGCTGCCGGATTCCGGCCGGAAAGGTCATTTCCCCTTCTCGAAAAGCGGCAGGTATTGGCCGTAACCTTCCTTTACCAGATCCTCCTTGGGGATAAACCGCAGGGCCGCGGAGTTGAGGCAATAGCGTTTGCCGGTGGGGGGCGGACCATCCGGGAAGACGTGGCCCAGATGGGAATCCCCATGTTTGCTCCGCACTTCAGTGCGCGTGGTAAATAAGCTCCGGTCCTGCCGGGTGACGATGTTTTCCGGGGCCAGGGGCTTGGTGAAACTGGGCCAGCCGGTGCCGGACTTGTACTTATCCCGGGAATTGAACAGGGGCTCCCCGGAGACGATGTCCACGTAAATGCCTTCCTTTTTGTTGTCCCAGTACTTATTGTTAAACGCCGGTTCCGTGCCTTCCTTTTGGGTCACCTGGTATTGTAAGGGGGTTAATTTCTTCCGTAACTCGGCGTCACTGGGCTTAGTATATTTGGATGCAGCGGATGTACCGGGGTTGTTGGCTGTATTTTCTGCGGCCCGGGCCTCCTTGAAAAAGAGATTGCCCAGTTCTTCCGTTCTATCCCGGTCCCCCCAGACTTTTTTTAAAAATTGATCCCGCCCGGAATTCCAGCGGTAAAACTTGTACTTGGTCGTATGCGTTTTGTAGTAGTTCTGGTGGTAGTCCTCAGCCGGATAAAAATTTTTCAAAGGGAGGATTTCAGTGACGATGAGTTTGTGAAAACGGCCGGATTTTTCCAGTTCCTTCTTGGATTCCTCCGCCTGGCGTTGTTGCTCCGCGTTTTCGTAGAAGATGACGCCCCGGTACTGGGGCCCCCGATCCACGAATTGCCCCCCGGCATCGGTGGGGTCCATGTGCCGCCAGAAGTAATCCAGCAGCTGTTTGTAGGTGACCAACGCGGGATCATAAATGATCTTCACCACCTCCACGTAACCTTTGCGGGCGTAATCGTCATAGGTGGGATTGGCCCCGGTGCCCCCGGCATAGCCGGAGATGGCTTCCTTCACGCCGATGACTTTTTCAAAGTCCGATTCCACACACCAGAAGCAGCCGCCGCCAAAGACGGCGGTCTTCACGTTATCTTCCGATTTTTCCTTCATGCCGGCCTCCCGGGCTAATTTGCCCTGGTTTCTTTTCTGGGCCTGAGTCACTCCTGCCGCCAAGGCGCCGATGAAAATTAACAATATGATGGTTACCAGAGTCTTCATGCTCAGTATTTTGCTCCTTAAGGGCTTTACTAAATAATTAGGCCGTAAATTCATAAATCAAGTGACTTCTTCAAGAAACATCAGGGTAATGCCTGGTGTTGGCGGGAGTCCGGCAGGGAATTTTAAGGCGACTCAAGCAGCAGGGAGGGGAGGCAGGCTTGGAGCATCACTGGCGCCCCGCCGAGACTCGCACTCGGGATACAAGGATAAGAAATCAATATCTCTGCATTTTCTAGGCTTCTAAAAGGGACTTGGGGGGAGTTCTGGAGAATATCTAAAATCAGCTAGCCCCTTGGTTTGCCGGACCCCCCCTATCTTTATCCGGCTTTGCCTCATTGGCAGCAACTATTATTTGCTGGCAGTGGCATGGAAGGATAACCTATTATCTTCCAATGGCTTCCGCTGTTGCTGTCTGGCGATCCTGTCCCGGGTCTTCTTGGTGTCGAGGTATAAGTCCTCAAAGGCTATTCTCATGACCTCCTCAAAATTGGACACCTTGCCCCCGTTCTCTTTGATAAAGACCTGAGCGGCTTTTATATCGGCAAAGGCCCATTTAGGCCTGTCCGTCATCACTCCTTGTTTTTTCCCGCCAATCACCCAGACGGCCTTTTGGGCGTCGATTATCTTCTTGGTTTGATAGTCGCCCACCTGAAAGGAGACCGGAGTATTTTTAAAGTTCACCACCAGGTCAATGGCGGTGCAGTTCAGGCTGCAAGTGCCCACGGCCGAGCCGTCATTATAGCGGACCAGCATGCGGCTGTATGCGAAGCTGTGCCGGTTCATGCCGCAATAGTGGCACTCCGGACATTTCCGGACATCCTGGGCAATCGCCCCTTTGGCCCCGGGCGCGGCCGCGCCGCAACAACCGGAGCAGCCGGCCCCTGGTTTTTGACCTTGTTCGGCAGCTTGGGCCACGGCCACCATCAGGGCCATAGCCAATAAGGTAGGTATCAGGCGGTTTAAGCATGTTTTAAGCATCGAATTCTCCTCACCGGTTAGCGCCAGATAACCAAAAGATTGGAAATTAACAACTGGATTCCCGGAAGAAACAGCAGTTCATACTTACCTGTATGAATATAAAATTCATTTAATCCGGCGCCATAGGTATTAATACCTAATTTTGGCTACCTTCTCCGTCTTATAGATCCTAGTAGTTCTGCCAGCGCGGCTGAAAATTTGCCAAGTCAAGGTTCTTGACTTGGAGGTGGATAAACCTGTATTTGCACTCAGGAGCCACCAGGCCCCTTAGACATTGAGGCCCTGAAGTTCGGCGCCGGTATCACAGTCAAGGACAGGGCTGTGGCTACGGCTTACGTGAAATAGATGGGGGAAAAATCAGATAACGGCTGGCGGAGGTAGATTTGCCGGGACGACCCGAGCCGCCCCGGCAAAGAATCTAAAATACAGGGTGTTGGATGGCAAAGGAGCGGTAACGCTCCTTCCCGGCTTGAACTGCGTTTACTTTTTGACGGGCATCATTTCTTTGCCGCACACGCATTTACCGGGCTTCTGGCTGATAGTGTCGCAATCGCATTGGGGACCGCAGGCGCAGGCAAATTTCGCATCGGTTAAGAAGGGTCTGGGCTTCTCCCAGCCGTCGGCTTTGAGCATTATTTTGCCCTTTTCCACCGTTACCACCTTGGCCTTGACCATTTCCTTGCCGCAGACGCACTTCCCTGGTTTTTTGGCAAGGGTGAAACAATCACATTGTACTCCGCAATTGCAGGCATAAACCTCTTGCCCCACTTTGAAGACCGGCTTCGGGTTGGCCGCGAAAGTTAGAGCCACCATTGCCAGGAATAGAACCGCAGCCAGCGCAAAAATCGCTTTCTTCATGCTCCCTCCCTATTTATATGGAAATGGCTTTATTAAGTTATTTCGCATTATCTAAATAAATTTGTCAATACAATAATTTTTCAATATATAGAATATCTAAAACTTGTCGGGAGCTTCTAAGGCATTGTCAAATCAGGCGAAGCTATACACGCCCGTCCCCGGAAAAACTTACTCGCTCTTTGCTGAGGGCGACGATAGCGAACATTACTACGACGCCATAAAGCGTTTGGCAGATGTGTTTCTCCAGCGCTGCCCCGGCGAGAAAAAGCTTCTGAACCTGATACGGAAGGCAGAAAAGAAGACCTTTCTCTCGCGCCGGCAAACCACGGAGGCGGAGCGGCAGACACTGCGATTCATGCGCGAGACGCTCAGACAGTCGTTGTCCATCTACACCCGGAAGGTGGCGAACCACTTGCAAAGCTTGTCCCCGGCGCAGAGGATGGACAGCACTCTGATCACAACGGAGGAGCAGTACCACCTGTACATGCTGGAGATCGAATTAGTGAACCGAATTTACCGGGAAGAGTTCCAGCGCGCCGCCTACAAGTTTGCCCTTCTCGCCCATTGCCTGCGCGACTTCCGGCCGGAGTGCCGCGCAGAAAAAGGTGATATTGAGGAGGTGTGCCAGGGGTGCACCGAGGACTGCCTTATCCGCCTGGGGAGTGTCCTCCTGGAGAAATACGGTATCAAACCTTATATTTCGGTGGAAAGGGATCAGGAGAAGCTCTTTAGAAGACTCAAACAAGAACACCCCAGCATCGGCGCCCTGGGCATCGCCTGTATCCCGGAACTGGCCCTGGGCATGAGGCTATGCCTCCGCCTGGGCATCCCCGCCGTGGGCCTTCCCTTGAATGCCAATCGCTGTGCCAGGTGGATGGCGCAGGCCCACGAGACCTCGTTCAATCTGGAAAAACTTGAAGAGCTGCTTACTTGAATCGGAGGCGAGAGAGTGGGGGGAGAGGACTCTATAAGACCGGCATCGAGAGGCGGAGTCTGTTAGGGGTCGGGTTTTCGGCTCCTGGACGTGGTAGAGACTCTGGAGGGGATGAAGGGCCCGCTCAACTTAGAACCCTGGAAAAAAATGGTGGAAGAACGCTCCGGGAGCTTCCCCTTGGGGGTGAAATGGTTCCTATTGAACAAGCTCTTCCAAATGCGTCCCGCCGAAATCGCCCGGATGGAAGGCGTCAAGAACCCTTCCGGCGTCCGGGGCATGATTATCCGGGTATCGGATCAATTAAGGTGCGGGGAAATCAGCCTATTTGAGAAAGACCCGGAAGAGGCGGAAGCGGCCAAGGCCAAGCTTGACGCCCAAAGGAAAAAGCGGCGGGATAGATACGCCCGGAAAAAACAACAGAAAGCACCCTAAATTCTTACATAAAATATCCCTCAGCCTCAAATATCTGTGCTATCATGCCTCCCAATAAAAAATACAGGGAAGAGGCTAATGCACACCTTCAAAGAATGGTTAACAAAACTTCTTAAGGTCAACCTACTTTTCGGCTTCTTAATCATCCCAAATCAAGATACGGTCTTTGTCTATAAGTCCCCGGAAGCGTTCAGGGAGGCTTGCAATCTATATGAAGCTACCAAAACGGTTACGCCCGCCTATTTGCAGCGTGTAGCCGCTGCGGTTCCAAGTGGAACGAAAGCCGATTTACTTGAGTGCTCTTGGACTAAGGCATTGAACAAAGTAATAATATTGGAAGGCAAATCTCAAGGAACCGTAGGCTGGGTTCCTATAGAATGGTATAAAACAGAAAAAGAAGAAGTAAAGAAGCCTGAACCTGCACCAAAGACAGAGGTTAACCCACAAGGCAAAGAAGTTAAATCAATTAGGGTCCGCAATAAGACTATAAAATTGGGAGACAAGGCGGATGACGTTTTCGCGATACTAAAACCTAATGATAGAATAGGAAATCCAGACGTTGTTGAAAAATCAGACCAGTCAGTTAGGCTAATGGTGATACATCATTATAAGGTAAATGATAAAATATTTGATATTGTTCTTACACTTCCGAAAGAACAGGGACCATACAGGGTGAAGAAAATAATTATTAAAGAATCAAACAAGAAATGAACTGAAGATATAAATTTGATTATATAACAAAGAAGAGAGAGTTTATATATGCCTTATTATGTGTATCGGATTCATACTGATAATAGAGATAACCAATTACTGAATTCCTTTGAAGATGTGACGGGTTTTAGGGATGCATTAAAACTTGAAGAAGACTGGAAATCAGTTCAGCATCTCGAAAGGCAAGATTATTTTATTACAATGTTTTATGCAGAAAACGATCAAGAGGCTGAAATTTATGCTAATGGATTGCGTCCGCATTCATAGCTTCTAACTTGCCTCCCTAAGAAAGAACAAGAATATTTTATAATAGAAGGAAATAGTCTGTATTCAGAGTATGTTAAAGATGGAGAATATCATGAGCTTTGATTTTTCTTTTGTTTTTGATAAGCGAATCATGGAAATACTGGAGCGAGATTATGCGGAATTACAGCAACTTGATCCGCAAACCTCACCCAAATCAGTAATAGTAATCTCAGGCGGAATAATCGAAGGATTACTTTTTGATGCGCTGGTGGCAAGTGGGAAATGGACTTTTGAAGAAGCTTGTAACAATGTTCTGGGATATATGATTGGCCAAGCAAAAAACAAAAGAATTATCACAGAGGATAGACTGACTGATGCCACTCGCAAGTACCGAAATCTGATCCACCCAGGGCGAGAAATCAAAGACAATGTGGTCTTTGAAGAAACTGATGCTGCATTGGCGAAATTAGCAGTGGATGTTGTTATCCGTGAAGTACGGAATTGGGCCATATCTGAACAGAATCAAAGGAATATCCGTAGGTTACTGACTCAGCTTTATCAGGATCAAATCGAATTTCTTCAATTATTCTCTATTGATAAGCCAACAGATTCCAATCAATACGAACATCCATTCCTGAAATACAGCGTATATATTTCTATTTGGAGTTTGGCAGCGAATGGAATATTAACCGTAGAAAAAGATGGAAAACATAAAGAAATAGTTCGATTGAATCCTGAAGCTGTTGAGCCTATCGAAGAGTCAGTTATAAAACAAAGGGTTAAGCGAAACTCTATTGTACTGGATGATAGAAATATTGCAGGTTCGGGTGCCAGTGGCAGTGGTGCCCCGCCGAATCAACGATTCCTTAGAAAAATTGTAGAGGGAATGTAGCTATACTATCATCTCTCTTCTTTGAGAATTGTGATAAGATTATCATCTTTATAGTTAAGAAAATATACTCCATTTTTCTGAGTATCATAGTTATAAATTAAAAGAATTAACTGACTTGTTATGTCTTTATGCTTCACAAGCGCCTTAGTGCCTTTTAAAACTTTAACATTGTAACCCTTAGATTTTAACAAAGATTCTATTTCAAGTAGCTTTTTATTATTCAGAGCAATAGTTTTTACGTCTGCTAAAGCAGGAGCTACCAATAAAACTATTATTATAAAGACAACAAGTAATTTTTTCATTTTCTACCCTTTTGTTTTATTCGAGATAATGAACCCCTGGCCGCTGCAAAAAATAGTCTTGGAAAGACTCTCTTCTGAGATTACCCTCCAAAAAAATTCCATCTTTTAAACCTTAGTTGTCCTTAAGCGGGCATGATAGCACAAATTCACCCCGAAAAATATTTTTGAAAATTTTTCGCGGATCGGCGGCCTATGAACCCTGGTGGGATAATTGTTAGAGGCGGGAAAAAAGGTGGGACAACTTTGGGGGTGGGATATAAGTGGGATAAAATCTCTTTTTGAGAATGAAAAAGGGTTAGCCCTAATCGGATAACCCTTGTAAATAGTGGCGCCCCCGCCGAGACTCGAACTCGGGACACAAGGATTAGGAATCCTTTGCTCTATCCATTTCTGAGCTACGGGGGCGTGAGCGTATCAAGGAGTTGGCGCGGCTGACTGATGGCAGTAATTATATGCCAGCAAACTCCGGCGCGCAAGCAACTCTCCTAAGGCAGGCGGCCGACTGCGCACCTGGGGAAAAAATAGGTGGGCGGCAGAAGTGGTTTCAGAAGCAGCCGCCGAAAATTTTCCCTTCTCCAGGTGGCCCCCCGGCGCCGCTTTAGGGGCAGGATATCTCTGCCAAATAATATTTATAAGTAATTAAGAATACTTACCTTTGGCAAAAAGGATGTTTCTCCAGCCGGAGTTTCTTGATAGTAGAGGGGCCTTGTGGTATTATCTCGCAACTCCGGAGCCCATAACTGATTTCACACCTGTCATCAAGGTTGATTTGCGGGAGGCAAAGGGCTTAGCTCCTGGGATGAGTTAGGTTCGGCGCAGCGATACCGGCAGGTTTGGCAAAGGGCTCCAGGGTTCCCTGGGGGGGGACATGGGGCGTCGCCGGGTCTGGACCTGGGTCATCATACTCTTATTTTTGAGCGCCGGTTTAGGGGCCGCCCAGGAGCGGGAACTGTTCGCGCCTGAACGCCTCCAGGGTGGGCCCTGGCTGATCCGCGCCGAAAAACTCACCTATAATGCCGCCACCCACATTTACACGGCCCTGGGAAGGGTAGAGATTCGCCAGGGCGACCGCCGCCTCACCGCTGATTGGGTCCAGGTCAATGAAGTCACCAAGATCGCCCGGATGCGGGGCAACGTGGTCCTGGTCCTGGGGGAGGACATCTTCAGCGGCGAGGAAGGGGAATTCAACCTGGCCACCCGCACCGGGGAGATGAAAGGGGCCCGGCTCTTCCTGCAAAGAAACCATTTCCAGGTGAAAAGTTCCCTGATCCGCAAAACCGGCGACAATACTTATTATGCGGAAAAGTCCACGGTAACCACCTGCGATGCGGACCTGCCGGTTTGGAGTTTTAAGGCCCAAAAACTAAGCGTCACCTTGGACGGTTACGCCAGCACGAAAGACACCGTGCTGAAGCTGGCCGGATTACCCGTGCTCTACTTGCCTTTTGCGGTTTTGCCGGTAAAGACCGAGCGCCAGACCGGCATCCTGATGCCCCAGTACGGGCAGCACCGGGCCGGGGGCACGGTGATAGAAGTGCCCTTTTACTGGGCCATCAACAACCAAGCCGATGCCACTTTGTATCAAACCATGCTCACCAACCGCGGTTACATGCAGGGTGGGGAACTTCGTTATCGGGGCCATCAGGACGCGGGCATCACTGTCAGAGGCTACATTCTCAGCGACGGCTCCGGCGAGGCTCCGGTCGCCACTCGCTATTGGGTGGCCGGCATGACCAATAAACCTCTGGGGCATGACTGGGAATTCCGGGGCACGTTGGACAAAGTGAGCGATATCAATTATCTGAAAGACTTTAATTTCGGCTACATGGGCCTCAACCGTTATTCCCGGGAACTCCTGTCGGATTACGGCCGCAATCTGGAGCAGGAAGACGTGACTACCCGGGTCTCCACCGGCATGATCGCCCGGAATTTTTCCTGGGGCAATGTCACCGCCTTTGGCCGCTATTATCAGCGGCTCAGATCGACTGACCCGCAACCGGTAAACCGCCTGCCAGGTATCTCCTTGAATACCCTCACTTTGCCGTTGGGCAAGACGCCCTTCCGGATAGGCCTGGATTCCTCCTATACCTACTTCTACCAGGACCAGGGCTTGGCCGGGGACCGCGTGGACTTGCACCCCCAGCTCCACTTGATCGGCCAGCCCCTGCCGGGGGCTTCCTTCAACGGCCGGATCGGTTTCCGGGAGACCCTGTTCCGGGTGGACGAGCATACCACCACCAGCCCCCAGGATACCTACCAGTCGCGGCAATTGTATGACGCTAAAGTCTCCCTGGCCAGCTCCTGGGTCAAGGATTACGGCCGGAGCGCCGAATCCTCCAGCTTCTACCGGCACCTGGTGCGGCCGGAAGTCACCTATTGGAACATTCCCAGGTTCGATCCCGTCCGCCTGCCGTACTTCGATCCCTATGATTACGGCTGGGTGGTGCGCGCCAACCGCAATCTGCCGGTCCGGAGCGGGGATGATCCCATCGGCGGGGTAAACGCCGTGACTTACGGGATCACCAACCATCTCCTGAGACGCGGCCTCAACCCCCAGGGACAGGCCCTGGTGGCGGAGAAATTTTGGCTCCGTCTGACCCAGAGTGTTTTTTTCAACACCACCAGCCTGGGGCTGGATGGAACCCCCCAGTACCACCACCGCTTTTCGGATTTTCTGGGGGAAATGGAGTTTTACCCCTTCCGCCAGGTGGTGACGGGAGTTGATATCGGCGTCTCCCCCTATAAAGAGGGATTCAACCGGACCAATATCCGGGTAACCTTCCTGGATTCACGGCGCCGGCATCTGTTAAGTGTGGGCTATCTGTACGTCAAGAATTTCGCCAAACAAATCAATGTCTCCACCTATCTCAACCTCTTTAAATCCGTGAAGACTTGGGTTACATATAGTAATACTTTCCAGACCAATAACAAATTGGAAAGGCAATACGGCCTGGTAATTCAACGTCAATGCTGGGGGATAGTCCTGTCTTACACCGACCGGCCGGATGACCAGCGCATCGGTGTCAGTTTCTTCCTGCCCGGCCTGGGGGAACGGTTGAGAAAAGGGCCGGGGCAATTTACGGATAAGGAAACCAGATCCGAATAAAGGCCCGGCTGCCGACCGGGTGACCATAAATCCGATAGGAGTAAGCATCATATGAAGTTGGCAATGGTGGGAACAGGTTATGTGGGGTTGGTGACCGCGGCCTGCTTTGCGGAAATGGGCAATGAAGTGACCTGCGTGGATACGAACAGCGCCAAGGTGGAAGCCCTGGAACAGGGGATTATCCCCATTTATGAACCGGGATTGGAGGATTACGTCAAGCGCAATTCCCAGGAAAACCGTCTCTTTTTTACCACGGACCTGGCCGCGGCGGTACAGCGCAGCCTGGTGGTCTTTATTGCCGTGGGCACCCCCCAGGACAAAGACGGGTCCGCGGATCTATCCATGGTGCTGCAGGTGGCCCGGGATATCGGCCGTTGCATGGACGGGTACAAGGTAATCGTGGAAAAATCCACGGTGCCCGTGGGCACCGCAAGGATGGTGCGCCAGGTTATGGAAGAAGAACTCCGGGCCCGGGGGGAGGAGATGGAATTCGACGTGGTCTCCAACCCCGAATTCCTGAAGGAAGGCACCGCTCTGGATGATTTCATGAAGCCGGACCGCATCGTCGTGGGTTGTGATGACGTGCGGGTGGCGGAGTTGATGAAGGAACTCTATGCTCCCTTCGTGCGCACCAATCACCCCATAATTATCATGGACGTGGTCTCCGCGGAGCTGACCAAGTACGCCGCCAACGCCTTCCTGGCCACTAAGATTTCTTTTATCAATGAAATGGCTAACATTTGCAGCCGCACCGGCGCCAACATCAACATGGTGCGCCAGGGCATCGGCTCCGACCGCCGCATCGGCCATCTCTTCCTTTTTCCGGGCCTGGGTTACGGCGGCTCCTGCTTCCCCAAGGACATGCAGGCCCTGATCCACACCGCCAGGTACCGGGGCTACACCCCCAGGATTTTGGAGGCCGCGGAGGCCATCAACCAGGATCAGCGCCAGATCTTCTATGACCGGGTGCTCGAATATTTCCAGGGCGACCTTAAAGGTAAGGTCCTGGCCTTTTGGGGCCTGTCCTTTAAACCTCAGACCGACGACATCCGGGATGCTCCGGCCCTCACCCTCATCGAGAAATTCCAGGAGGCCGGAGCCCGCATCCAGGCCCATGACCCGGAAGGCATGACGGCCACCCAAAAATATCTGGGAGATAATCAGGGCATCAGTTTTGTCAAGACCAGCTACGAAGCGGTGGAGGGGGCTGACGCCCTCATCATCTGCACCGAATGGAGCAAGTTCCGGGAGCCGGATTTTGACAGGATGCGGTCTTTGATGAAGAAGCCGGTCATTTTCGACGGCCGCAACCTCTATAATCCGGAAAAACTGGAAAAGGCGGGGTTTGCCTATTTCTATATCGGCCAAAAAGTGACCTGAGAGAGAATTGCACGGGAGGACCTACGGTCTAGTGGTGCACTCCCCTCTCCCACACTTCCCAATTAAGCCGGACTTCCTCATGAGGGAGCGTTTAAGTCCCCCTTTTTAAAGGGGGATTTAGGGGGATTTTAACACGGCCGGCTAAAATCCCCCCTGCCCCCTTTAGCAAAGGGGGAAAATACCTGCCATTTCCCGGGTTCTTCGCTGCAAATGTAAGTTGTGTAAATATGAAAAATAACTCCAGCATGGAAATGAAAGGCCGACAAGATCGGGATAACCCCCAGGTTTCCTGGGAACGGCTCCGGGATCTGCCCCTGGAGAAGTTCCCGGACCTCAAGGTCCTGGTGTTGGGGGACTTCATGCTGGATGAATACATCTGGGGCCGGGTGGAGCGCATCTCCCCGGAAGCGCCGGTGGCGGTGGTGGACGTGGAGCGGGAAACCCGGACCATGGGGGGCGCGGGCAACGTGGCCAACAACCTGGCGGCCCTGGGAGCCCAGGTGGAGGTCCTGGCCCTGACCGGGGAGGACAACCCCGCCGGACTCCTGCAAGAAGAGCTTAACCGCCTGGGGATTGACTCCCGGGGGCTTTTTCACGATCCTCAGCGCCGCACCACCAGGAAGACCCGGGTCGTCGCCAACCAGCAGCAGGTGGTGCGTATCGACCGGGAGACCCGGATACCCGGGCCTGCGGCCTTCGAGACCTGGGCCCTGGGACGCCTGGAGGCCCTCCTTCCTACTCTTAACGCCCTCATACTCTCCGATTACGGCAAAGGCACCCTGACTCCTTCTCTGCTTCAGGAGGCCATCCGCCGGGCCCGATCTCAAGGATTGCCGGTGGTGGTGGACCCCAAGGGTACGGATTACTCCCCTTACGCCGGGGCTACGGTCATCACCCCCAACCACAAGGAAATGGAGGCAGTGGTGGGGCGGCCGTTAAGGACCTGGGAGGAACTGGTAGATAAGGGGCGGGAACTAAGGGAACGGCTGGGCCTGGATTTTCTTCTCATCACCCAGGGCGCGGAGGGCATGACCCTGTTGCGGCAGGGCGGACCTCTGCGCATCCCCGCCCGCACCCCCCGGGAGGTCTTCGACGTCTCCGGCGCCGGGGACACGGTGGTGGCGGTCCTGGCCCTGGGGCTGGCCCAATGGGGGGAGGCGGCGGTGGCCGCGGCCCTGGCGAACCTGGCCGCGGGGGTGGTGGTCACCAAAAAGGGCACCGCGCCCATCCTCCGCTCGGAGATGGAGCGGGAACTTCGGGGCCACGTCCACCTGGAGGAAAAAATCGTCACCCTGAAAGAGTTGGGTTTTGTCATTTCCCACCTCAAGGCCCAGGGCAAGAAGGTGGTCTTCACCAACGGCTGCTTTGACCTGCTCCACGCGGGCCATATCAAATTCCTGGAGGACTCCCGGCGGCTGGGGGACGTCCTGGTGGTGGCCCTGGACGCGGATGCCTCCGTGGCCCGGGTGAAAGGGGAGGGCCGCCCGGTCATCGGCCAGGAGCAGCGCCTCCGCATCCTCGGAGCCCTGGAAGTGGTGGACTACGTCACCCTCTTCGACAGCGAACAACTCCCGGAAATTCTGCGCAATCTTCAGCCGGACATCCTCACCAAGGGCAGCAATTACCCGGAAGCCGAAGTGGCCGGCCGGGAGATCGTCCAAGCTTACGGGGGGCAGGTAAAACTGCTGCCGGTCACCGAACCCGTGTCTGTATCTGATCTAATTAATAGAATTAGAGGGGATTGATTCTGGGGGAGGGAAAATTATACTGAGTTGCAGTCAAAAGGTGTTAAATGTAGGGGCGAACCTTGTGTTCGCCCTTAATGCATCTGGGCGAACACAAGGTTCGCCCCTACGAAAAAATATGTTGATAAAGAATTGGGATGGCATTCCGACTGGCACAGAGGCCAGCCCCACCGGCTTTACCTCCTTCCATAAAAATCTTTTTTGGATATTAAAGGGCGTGTGGACAGGCCTTGCGGTATATGCCACTCGCCCTTTTTTTGCAGGGGACGGCGGGATATTCTCGACCGCTAAATTTTCTGTTCCACATCCCAACATCTTAGAACTTCATCCTTGCTCCAGACATCGAACTGCTCAGCAAATAGTTCGAAGAAGCATGTCAAAAATGAGGCAGCATGTCGAAACACATTTCCCACATCAAATTGTCTTGAACGTTGCGACCAAGACAAACCATCAGGACGAATACGTAGGAATTTATTGGCAAGACGAACATCGACATGGGTGAAGGAAGATAGTTCGCCATAGAATATGTCATAAGCCTCTTCATGATCGACTTCAATTGCCATCTGGCGAATACTTTTCCCTGACCAATTTTGAAACGAAAGCCTCTTTCCTTTCTTCGTCACTGTCTCATAATTTGAGCATATTGCAAGGTATTTTGTATTGATGTCTTTCTCCTTAGGAGACCAGACATCTCGCCACATTAAATTCATTGCCTCTCGCCATTGATGATTCTTACTCTTACGGTGTTTAATACAACCTTCCATATCTCGTTTGTTAAGAACATGCTCAAATTCGATATATTGCCGTGAGCGATCTTTAGGAGATTGAGAAATATAGTGGGCTGTAACCTCAGTTTCAAACATCGATCGCACAATGACATACCCTACCGTGGAAGGGAACCACTCAATTTTGAAAGAATTACATAGGTACAGTAATGCCTCGCCAGCGGAGAGATTATGCATCAAGAAACACGACATTAGTGATGTGTATTCTGGCCCTGCTGGGTGATAACGAGTGCCTTCAACACTTCGAGCAAGCGTGATTAAGCGCTTAAGGACTTCTTGATGTTGTTCAATTGTGAGAAATTTGATTGCCATTAAAGTTCATAAGGCATGCCATGCACGCCGATTTATGGCAGCCATGGGCCGACCTATAATTGAATTTTTTATCTTAACGAAAAACGAAAAACGAAAAACCGTATTTACCGCCCTCTCCCCTCCACCCGCTGGATGAGAAATTTTTGCCATTTGGGCCAGGGGTCTTTGGCGGTGAGGTCCGTCAGGTGTTCCAGGGGGATTTCGGCCCGGGCGCTGGAGGCGTGGCCGCCCGCGGAACCCAGTTTGGCGAAGGCCTTTTGGGCCAAGGCTCCGGCGTTTTTCCGGAGGCCGTCGTTTCTGAAGATGACCACCAGTTTGTCTTGGTAGACGCCGCCGACGATGGTCCAGGAGATCTCATGGGCCCTCAAGAAAAAGTCGGCCAGGATCACCAGGATGTCCGGGGTGCTCACCGCGCCCAGGAAGGCGAAGAATCTTTGGTGGCGGATGCGGTAGCGGCTGAAGGCCAGTTGGAAGTATTTCAGCATGGAGAGGTTGAATTCGGCGTAATCCAGACTGCGGATCAGGGCCCGGCGGGTGAAGCCGAAGAGGTAGTGGAAGGCCCGGACGTCGGCCTCGATGGCGGGGCGCTCGAAATTGGAGGTGTCGGTCTTGATGGCGTAGTAGAGGGCGGTGGCCAGTTTCAAGGAGGGCTTGATGCGCGCCGCCCGG
>JAQTXE010000221.1 GCA_028688935.1 Syntrophales bacterium | reverse complement strand
TTCTCTCCAGGCCCACATAACCCCGGCTTAGGACCCTGCCCTTTAGACAAGAAATGGGTGAATTAAAAGGAATTCGGCATCTTCAATGATGTCAATTTGATGCTCCTGCATGGCCTTAAAATGCAGGGCCATGCCGGCCTGTAATTCATGGGCCTGGCCGCCCACCGTCAAGACCAGCTTGCCGGTGAGCATGAAGCAAATCTCGGAAGTATTTTCATGCAAACCAGGGTCAAACTCAGTTTGACCCCCGGCCTCACCTCGCAAGTGAAACATCTCCAGATTGGGAAAACAGAGGCGTTTCCCCCCAATACCGCCGTTCTGGTAATCTTTTATCGCCGCCAACTCCGCTTTCTCTTTTTCGGCCAGGCGGATCAGTTCACTGGCGGCCAACTGAAAAACCCGGGCCAGAGCCTCCACGGTATCCATGGTGGGATTGCCTTTGCCCATTTCAATTTTGGCAATGGTCAGCCGGGTCAGTTTTGCCTTGTCGGCCAGTTCCTCTATGGTCAAGCCGTGCTTTTTCCGGAGAGTGCGGATGACGGAAAAATCAAACCCTTTGCCAATCATGCTTGAGCCTCAATAAGTATATTATAATTATCAATTTATATATTATAAATATCATTACCTTGTCAAGGGGAAAATGGTGGGGGGCCCCGCGGCCAAAAGGCGTTAGCAAAAGGCGCGGATCACCGGACTCCAGCTAAAGGCGAGCACTGCGGCCATCAAGAGCATATGGCGCAGGTAGCTGCGTCCACCCCGGATCGTCCTTCTGCCCCGGAAGTGACCGCGAGCCGGAGCCAGCCCCACCAGGACCACGGCATTTTTCTAGGGCTGCGGGCCCAACTTCGGCAACAACGCCCGCAAGGAGTGACTACGACTAGGAGGGCCGACGCCGCCCCCTAAAAATCAAAGCATTGCCTCTCAGTCGAATTAGGATTGCGGGGAGGGCTCTCTCTCAGCCAGCCTCCGGATTGACCGGCAATGGCGGAATGCTGTTATCAAGATACCATGGGGTGGGGCTATAGGGGGATTCGTAATAGGGCCTTTCGTAAGGTGCAGGCTCATAACCGATAGATGTGCCCGCGGCGCACCCGGCCAGGAAAAGAGCCAGGACCAATACCAACCAGGTTATTGTTTTCATGGTCAGCTACTCTGCGAATTATTTAGGTTTGCCGCGGCCTTTGCCCGGAAAGGGGTAAAAGCGCGGCCATGACCAACGCCATTTAGAACGCGCAGTAATTTTATAGCTAAGCACTCCCTGGCAATTTTTCAATGCGCGGCTCCCAAGTTTTCCACCGGGATCACCCGCCCAATGACTCCCGCCAAATCCTCTCCTGGTACTCCTCCTCTGTTTCCGGATTGCGATACCATTTCCTATAATCAGAGGAGGTTTCCTCTTGGTAAGACGGCCCTTTTTCGTAGTAACCCGGAGCACAGCCGAGTTGGAGGTTCAGGAGGGCCAAGATTAACCAAATCCGGATTTTCATGGTTTGTCTCTGGGTGAAGACCTGCTTTTCGCCAATAAGTGAGATGGATCTCAGGTTGATGTCAATTTCCGGGAACAGGCCCGGATAAAAGCCGGGAGATCCGCGGGGCTGCGGCTGGAAATCAGGTTGCCGTCCTCCACCACCTCCTGGTCGATAAATTGGGCGCCGGCATTTTTGATGTCCTGGACCAGTGACTTCCAGCCGGTAATTTTGCGGCCTTTGAGAACCTGAGCGTTAATCAGAAGCTGGGGCGCGTGACAAATGGAAAAGACCGGTTTGCCGCTGTCCACGAAATCTTTGACAAACTTGACCACGTGTTCATTGACCCGCAATTTATCGGGGGAATAACCGCCGGGAATTAAGAGGGCGTCGAAATCGCTCACTTTGACCTCTTCGGCGGTTTTCTCCACCTTAACCGGCGTCCCCTGTTTCTTACCTTTCACGGTAGCCCCGCTTTTTAAACCCACGTGCACCAGTTCATGGCCGGCCTTTTTAAAAGCTTCCGCCGGCTGGGTATATTCGGAGTCTTCGAACATGTCGGTAATCACCACCGCCACTTTACTCATGGTTGTTTGCTCCTTTCCGGCAAATTAACCCCCGGCCGGTGGGGATCAACCCAGCCACTGGGGATTGCGCACCGTGCTGTCGAAATGATCCGAGGTTTTATAGAGTTCATATTGGCCCCGGACCGCGGCCCGGGTGGTCTTGGCCAGCAGCGCCGCCACTTCACGATCGCTCAAGGGCCGGTAGGTGCGGGCCGCGGTCAGGGCCTGCTCCAAAATGGGCAGGGAATCGCATCCTGTGATCACCACGGCCACCGGCAGATTCATGTCGTAATGGAGGCATTCCCTGGGGGTGACGGTTTTGCTCTCCAAAATAAAATGGTCCCCCATGGGTTTCATGGCCAGGGGCCCGATGCCATGCTGCAAGAGCACGGGCAACACCTGCTTTTGAAAGCTGTCATAGTGGGCATCCATGACATTCAACGGCATCTGCACCGCGGCCGGCGTGAAGTTGTGGGCGAAACAAAGTTCCAGCATCTTCAGGTGAATGGCGGGGCTCTTGTGGCCGGTAAAGCCGATGTAGCGGATTTTCCCGGCTTTCCGGGCTTTAACCATGGCTTCGTAGGCCCCTTTGGGAGCAAAGATGCGCTCCGGATCGGACAGGCGGATCAATTCATGGAATTGCAGCAGATCGATGGTCTCCGTTTGCAGGCGCTTGAGGGACTCCTCCAATTGCTTGGTGGCGGCCGCGCCGGTGCGCCCGTCGACTTTGGTCATGAGGAAGACCTTCTGGCGGTAGCCGTCTTTTAAGGCCTTGCCCATGCGGATTTCGCTCTCGCCGTGGTTGTAATCCCAGGAGTTGTCCATGAAGTTGACGCCGTGGTCGATGGCGGTGCGGATGATGCGGAAGCTGTCGCGCACTTCCGGATGGCCTAAGTGAAAACCCCCCAGACCGATCAGGGACACTTTCTCCCCGGTGCTGCCCAACACCCGGTAAGGCATCCCCCGTTCCACCGAGGCGGCCCTGGCCGGGGCAACCAGCCCGGAGCCGGTTGCCAGGCCCGCGGAAACTCCCAGGGCCGTTAAGTCCTTAATAAACTCTCGACGATCCATTTTGCTTTCCTCTGGCCAGAAGGTTCACAGGAATTCGCCAGGATACCCCAAATGCCGTCTGGGGGCGGAAAGAGAGCGAGGGCTGGGCAACCTCCGGTCAGGAGGGGGCGTTGGCTATCTCGGGCAGCGCCTGCACCGCGGTGGCGGCGATCTCCGGCAGAGGCTTTTTCTGCGAAGGGGGAGTCTGCAGATTTACCGCGATCCGCATGGCTTTCAATCCCTGGGCCCCCTGTAAATCCTCCAGCTCCACCTCCTCCAGGTCTTTTTTCAGGTGGCCGGTGGCCTGGAGGTAATCGATATATTCCAGGTATTCCGCGGCTTCCTGCCTTTGGGAGTAGACCATGGCAATCTTGCCCGGTTGGGTCAGCCGCTCGGACCTGCCTTTGATTACCGCCTTGTCGATACGCTTCTTGATGATCTCGTGGCGGATGTCATAAGCCCCTTCCACCTCGAAATGCCGCTCATCCGGACTGAAGAAGATGGAGAGGGGCGAATCCTGAACCAGAATCAGGTGCGTAGTTTCCAGGGGCACCGCCAGTCCGGCTTTGAGTTTATCGGTGCGCCGCACCACCTCGCACATCACCATGAGTTGCCACAGGCGCAGGTTTTTCAGATACATGGGACTGAAATTGCCGTTCTGCACCATACTTGCGCCGATATAGATGGTATGTTCCACGCCGTCGGTCTTCAGTTTTTCAAAATAGTGGGGAAAATATTCCTGGGCCTTGTCTTCCTCCTCATCCAGATACGCGGCAATCGTCTCATTAATGAGTTTGAGACTCTCTTCAAAGTCTCGCCGGCTCCGGTAAATGGTCTGCATCTCCGGATCCAGAGCGGCCCGGTAAGAGGCGATCTTCCCGGCCACCGGCGCGCCGAAGCTCGCCAATTGGTCGAAAACGGGTTCGATCACCTGCTGCAGGAAAAGGGGTTTGGTGGCCTCGTCCCCCGCATTCAGGCCCGCGTTCAATCCCTTGATATGCTTGTCGAGACGATGGCTGAAGGCCGCCAGGATCGGCAAGGGCCGGTGTTGGTAAGCGAGCTGCAGGATTTCCCGGGCCAGGCGGAAATGTTCGATGAGGTCGGCCTGGATGGCGGCATTGCGATGATCGCTGGACATCCTGATATCGGAAACCCCGAAAAGGGGATAAACCTGATGAAAAACAATGGGTTCCAGAGTTCCTTCTTCTTTCTGTTGGATATAATTCAGGGCCGCCTGTTGAAACCGCCATTCCACCGCGGGGTGAATGGCGGTGAACTCTTCTTTGATGACGGCCTGAATTTTTTGGTTCAGTTGCTCCAGGCTCCGGTTCAAGGCCACGGCAAACAGCGGCAGTACGTCGAGCAGGTTGGCCGTGTTCAAGGCGTTCAGGGCGCCGGGGCGGGTTGACTTGAGCGTCAAAGTTCCCAGGAGCCGGTCCTGGTAGAAGAGGGGCGCGATATAAACGCTGCGGCACCCATGCTCCAGCAGGCCCTTTTCCAGAACCGTGCTGTTGGGATAATATTGCAGATCTTCGACAATCAGCGGCTCGCTTTGCGCCATCGCTTTGGCAAAGATTGACCCTTTGAATTCACTTCTTTGGTAATGTTTCGCATACTCCAGAACGCAGCAAGTTTCCGGTTTTTGATGGCTAATGGGCAGGATGAGAATCTGTTCGCCCCGGATGGCGGCCAGGACCAGCGCCAGGTCTTTTTCTTGCAAGTAGATCTGCAATTTTTCCTGGAGGGCGGCAAAACCATCCTCCTGAAAAATCGCTTCCTTTTCGAAGAGGTCCGCCTGCAGGGCGGATAACATCTCCCGGGCCGTAACATCCGCGGCCTTGAAGACGCCAAACCCCTGGAACTCGAAGTTTTCCGGGGGGATCAGTTCCAGCCACACCTTCAGGTCGGTAACGTTGGCCAGGAGCCTCTGGCGATCTGCTTCCGGCAAACTTTTCGGCTCCTTATGCGCCTTGATTTCCAGGAAGGTGGGATCCAGGACGATATTAAAAAACCGCTCCATGCCGGTTTTGGGGCACCGGGCCTTGGCAATCAAGGGATAACTCCAGGGGAGGTCGATACCGTAAAATTTCTTCAGGATATAGATATACGCCTTGAGAACCCGCACCCACTGCCACTGTTGGGGGTCGATATTCAACTGCGGGCTAAAACCCTGGCCTTCCATGCGGAACATGGTTTTGAAGAGCGGGGTGGCATAGAAGCTGGTGAATTGAAAGGGCACGAAAGCCGCGGCGCAATCGCTCTCCCAAAACGCCGGCGGAAATACGGCGCTCATTAACAGTTCAATAAGTTTTTGGTGCTTCTCCAGGATGCTCAGGCCGTCAATGGGTTCCCGGAGCTCCGGGGCTTTCTCCAACTTTTGGCGGACCACCGCTCCCAGGGAAGTCATCCCGCATTTGCCTTCCGCGGACAAGCGCTCCCAGAAATCCAGCAGCGGCTTCAAACTGAGTCTGGTCTTAAAAGGAAAATTGACCGTTCGGAATTTCATCATGTCCTCTTTATTAAGCTCGAACTGCCTGGGTATTTGCTGCCGATAATTTAATCATGGCTAAACTTCCGATCAAGAGGTCTAACATCCTTCTCCGGGCGTGCTGGAGAGGCTGACTATAAAATCCGGCCAATGCGCCGGCTCCCTAACTTGCTTAGAGAAGAAGGCAATGGAGACGTTCCCGGAGATCCAGCGGTTTTCCGAACCGTAAGCCTTACCCGCCCGCTTGGGTCTAAGACCAATTCGGCGTCAAACGGCAATTTTTCGTAGGGGCGAACCTGGTGTTCGCCCAGCAGCAATCAGGGCGAACACCAGGTTCGCCCCTACAGTTTGTTGCTTTTTGATGGTGAACTGGTATCAGACTTTTTCGCAGGGCTCACTTTTCCCCACTCCTAAACTGCCCCGCCAGTTGGCATCCCGAAAACCCCGGTCTATTGTCTGCAACGTTTAAAATAAAAATAGAAGACCGCTCCCGAAAGAACCGCGGCCAGGCCGGTGAGGGAAACCGCGGGGCGTTCGATGATGGAAAAGATCACAATCCAGAGGTTGCCCAGAATGAAAAGGATGGCGGTATAGGGGTAACCCCAGGTTTTATAAGGCAATTCTGGGGACGGGTCCCTGTGCCTAACCACCACTAGCCCGGCCACGGCCAGGAGGGAAAAAAGGGACAGGGTAAAACCGATGAAGATCAGCAGGCTCTCAAAGGAGGCGGTCAACACCATAAACAGCGCCAGTCCGGCTTGCAGCCGCACGGCATTGCCCGGAGTGCTTTGACCCCGCAGTTTACTGATACCGGGGAAAAAGAGGCCGTCTTGGGCCATGGCCTGATAGACCCGGGGGCCGGTCATCATCATGGCGCTCACCAAAGAGAGCAGACTCAAGGCGATGGCCCCGGAAAAGACCCGGCTGATACCCGTCCCGAAGAGGGCCAGGGCCGCCTTCTCCCCCACCGCCACCACCCCGTCCATGTCTCGGGAGGAAAGGGCGTAAATGAAGGTCACATTGAGCAGCAGATAAAGGATGGTGACCAGAATGGTGCCGCATAGCAGGGCCAGGGGGATGTTGCGGGTGGGCCGGGCGATCTCGCCCCCCATGTAGGCCGCGGCATTCCAGC
>JAQTXE010000220.1 GCA_028688935.1 Syntrophales bacterium | reverse complement strand
AAGGACTTGCTGCCGGGCAGAGCCAGGATGGTCAAGGCGCAGGCGCCGCTCTGGAGAAAAGCACGACGGCTGCACGGCCGCCCCAGCCAGTGGGGAGGGCCGTCTTTCATCTGCCTGTGCCTGTCATGACCGGGGCCTCAGAGGGGCACGCAAGGATCTAGCAACCGGTTTACCCCCCAAACCGCCAAGGAGGGAAAACGGGGAGCCTGGTTGCCGGCGCTGGTGCCCAGGGGGCGAACTAGGAGGTCCTGATGCCGTTGATGCGGTTGCGCAGCACTCCGGAGGTCTTGAAGACCACCACTTTGCGGGCCCGCAGAATAAGGTTTTCTTTGGTTTGGGGATTCCTTCCCCGGCGGGCGTTTTTCTGCCGGACCGAGAACTTGCCGAAGCCGCTGATAAGCAGGTCTTCGCCCTGGGCCAAGGATTCCTTCATGATATCCAGGACCCGTTCCACCACTGCCCGGGATTCTTGTTTGCTCAGACCTACCTGGGTCTGCAGACGGCTGATCAATTTTTCTTTGGTAAGGGCCATAGGCTTCTTTAACCTTTTGTGGGGCGGCTAAATCCTTAGCTTATATAATGGCTTAAACAAAATTCCGTGTCAAGTTTTTTTTGCCATGGAATTCAGGTGTGGCTCGGAGATTCCTTGGGGGGCGGCAAAGGCCGCCGCAGGCTGAATTCCAGGGCCCGGAAATGACAGGCGTCCAGGCACTTCAGACACATGATGCACTCCCGGCTGTCCTGCTGTTCATGGGGCACTACCCCGGTGGGGCAAACCCGCACGCAAGCCCGGCACTGGACGCAATTTCCCTCGACAAATTCCAATTTTATCAGGGTCATGCGGGAAAATAAACTGTAAAAGGCCCCCAGGGGGCAAAGGATGCGGCAGAAGGGACGGCTGATAAAGATGGCCAGAGTAACGATCAGGATCAAGATGGTAAGCTTGTTATAGAAGTAAAAACCCACGGTGGTCCATAAGGCAGGTTTGAGGGCGATCAGGGGCAGCGCCCCTTCCAAGGTGCCCGCGGGGCAGAGCAGTTTGCAGAACCAGGGTTGCCCTAAGCCATAGTGATCCAGCAGGAAGAAAGGCATGAGAATCACCAGCACCACCAACACCCCGTATTTTACCCATCTCAAGGGACGCCAAAGATTAAATTTCCGGGTGGGGACCTTGTAGAGCAGGTCCTGGATAAAGCCGAAGGGACAGAGCCAGCCGCAGGGGAGGCGGCCGACGATGGTGCCGATGAAACCCAGGTAGCCCACCACCATGGCTCCCAGGTGGGGGAAGCTCCCCGGCATGGTGTAACGCAGACTGGCGATAAAGTTCTGGATGGCGCCCACCGGACAGGAGAGCAAGGCTCCCGGACAGGAATAGCAGTTGAGGCCCGGATGGCAGACAGCTTTCAGGGGACCCTGGTAGATCACCGAGCCCCAGGGAAAAAGCAGATAGGCATTGGTTCCCAGGGCGACCACGGTTTGAATCAGCGACCTGAGCGCGGTCATCAACCCACTCCGATACAGGACAGGCAGATGGTGTTGCCCAGGTTCATGAGGTAGTCCAGGTCTCCGGTGTTGATCCCCAGGATGAAGAGGGCGGTGAAAATAATCACCAGCCAAATCGCTTTTTTGGGCATGCGCACACCTCTATTTCGCTAAACAATCAAACAAACCCCTCTTTGAGCGCGGCAATGGCCGCGTCCACCTGCGCCCCGGCCTCAGGCGCTTCCCGGCGGAGGGCGTCCCAAGCTTGCTCTACCTGTTCTTCCAGGGATTCGGGGAGAGAGCCATAGACCGCCAGGAAAGAGCGCTGTCGCTGTCGTAGCCGGAAAGCCATTCTTTCCGGTTCCGGTTTTTGCAGATAGGCGTTGATTACCTCTAGTATTTTTTCCTTATCCTGGGGCAGCTGCCCTTCTACTCCATAGAGCAGATTAGACATCTGATCGGAGACAAGATAAGAGCTGCAATGCAAGTTGGCAACCAATAAGGCTATTTCCGCCACCACTTCGTCTTCGGAGAGCTCGGTGAACAGACCCTCCTTACTCTGAGATAGCAGAGGAGATTTACTCCGCAAGGCCAGGGTGCGCAGGCGGATATAAGCGGGGTTGATGGCGCTCAACACCGCAGCGCTGTCCAGGGCGTGCCTCTCCGATAATTCCTTTCCTCCCAGGCCGGGCATGAGGTACTCGCACAAGGAGATGCCCGCGGCCACCACTTTTTGGCCGCCTTCCACTTGCTTTAAGGAGCCGACCCCTTTTTTCATTCTTTTGAGCACCGCATCGCAACCGGATTCCAGACCCACGTGCAGCCGCAGCAGGCCCGCCCGGCGCAGGTCCGTCAGTTCCGTAAGGGACTTGCGGTAACAACTTTGGGAGCGGGCATAGGCGGTGACCCGGGTCACCGTGGGAAAGGTCGCCTTAAGGTAGGAGAGGACCTCCAGCAAATCCCCGGTGCGCATGATCAGCGCATCCGCGTCCTGGAGAAACACGGTCCTGGCCCCGCTATTGAGCCAATTGGCGACGTTGTGGAGGTTTTGCCATTTGCGGGTCAGATTCCCGGTATTATCCCCAAAGAGTTGGGGATTGCTAACCCAGAGCGCCCGCACCACTTCGGGTCCGACTCCCGGAAACGGCCCCCGGTGGGCGGCCGCGGTCTGCAACTCCTCATACAGGACCCCGGCCACGTCGATATCTTGCTTGATTTCCGCCACCGGCCGGAGACTGAATTTTTCCCCCCGGTAGGTGCCGCAGAACTCGCACCGGTTCCAACAGCAGTTCCTGGTGGTGCGGATTAACAGGGACTGGTCGCTCCCCTCACTGGGGGGGCGGATGGGGCCCATCTCAAAGAAAAAATGTTCCCCGTCATAGACCGGCAAGCGGCTCTTAGAATGGTTCTGAAAAGTCATGGCCTCATTCGGTCAGGAATCCGGACAATAGGGGTTGCCCGGGGTTTGCCATGGGAAGCTGGGGTGGACTTCCTGGAAAATCATAAGAAAGAGTAAACGGAAATTTAGACCTAATTATATCCAAAGGTGCCCAGGGTGGGGAAAAATTTTTTCCAGCCCCGGGAGATTTTCTCTTGACAGATGCAATAATTTGAATATTATAATATTCAAATATTATGAACAACGAACATAATAGCGAGCGCCTGGAAAAAGCGGCCAGATGTCTACGGACCATGGCCCACCCTTTAAGGCTGATGATCATTCACCTTCTCAGCCAAAGGGAGTATTCGGTCCAGGAACTGGAAAAAGAGCTGGGGGCGTCCCAGTCCAGCATCTCCCAGCATCTTAGCCTTTTAAAAGACAAAGATATTTTGACTTCCCGGCGGTCGGCCCAGCAGGTCTTTTACCGCCTCCATAACCCCCGGATGCTGGACCTGATCACTTTGACCCGGGAGTTGTTCTGCAGGGATTAAGCAAGGGGAGGGGCAGGCCCAACGCCTCCGCCCTGCTCCCCGCATTAACCTTAATAAGGAGCAGCAGTTATGAGCAATTACACTCCCCAACGTGTCCTGGATTGCCAGGGGGACGCCTGCCCCCTGCCCCTGCTCAAGACCAAGAAGGCCATGGCGGAAATGGCCAGCGGCGAGATCTTGGAAGTGGTGGGCACCGATCCGGGCTCCAAAAACGATCTCCCCAGTTGGGCCAACCGCACCGGCAACGTTTACCTGGGCGAAGAGGAAGAAGGCAACGTCTTCCACTTCTTTCTCCAGAAGAAATGAGGTCTTCCATGGTTGAAACCTTAGGTATCATGGTCAGCACCCGGGATTCCCTGGAGCACCTCCTGAGAGCGGTGGCCGCGGCCGAAAAGAGGGGTCTCAAAGTGGAGGTCTTTCTCAGCGGCGAGGGTGTGCTGCTCTCTCAGGACCCTCGTTTCGCGCTGCTGGCAGGCCGGGCCCGCCTGGGCCTCTGCGAAGTCAGCTTCCGGGCGCTGGGGTTGGCAGGCGAGGTGCCGGGAATGGGCTTCAAGGACTTTGCCACCCAGGCCCGGCACGCAGCCATGGTGGAAGACTGCTCCCACTACCTGGCGCTGTAAAGGAGGATATCCATGAAAAAAGTGGCAGTGGTGGTACGCGACCCCCAGCGCCAGTATGAGGCCCTGCGCACCAGTCTGGGGTGTCTCCTGGAGGACCACCAAGTGAGTTATTTGGTTCTGGATGAGGAAATCCACCCGGATGAGGCCTTCACCGACAACCTGGGCTTCCTGGACGAAATGGAAGGCCGGCGCTACAGCAACCAGCCCGCCAACGTGGCCAAGCACGGCTTCACCTCCCTAAGCCTGGCGGAGATGGGGGAACTGTTGCGCCAGCAGGACATCATTATTCCTTTTTGAGGCGGCTTATGAAAATTCTCCATGTCTTTCGCCACCCCCCCGACGCCGAAACCCGGCAATTGGCGGCCAGCCTCTGCCGGGAGCGGGAGGCCACGGAATTTAATCTTTATCAGGGACCGGTGGATTACGACCGGTTGCTGGACTTAATCACCACTCACGACCAGGTAATCTCCTGGTGGTAGCAAGGAGCAAAAATGAATAACCGGAATGCAGCCCTAGTAACCCCGGCCGAAGGTTCGGTTTTGTCCCCGGAAGTAGAGACTTTTATCTCCGAGCAGGTGCGCCTGCAAGTGGCCGCGGAACTCAAACGCCTGGGCCTGGACCTGGCCCGTCCCAAACGCGCGGCTCTCATTGCCTCCAAAGGCACCCTGGATATGGCCTACCCCCCCCTGATCCTGGCCACCGCAGCCGCGGCCATGGACATGGAGGCCGCCATCTTCTTCACTTTTTACGGCCTGGATATCGTCAAGAAGAAGAAGTTAAGCAACTTGAAGGTCCCCCCCCTGGCTAACCCGGCCATGCCCGTGCCCATGCCCAACATCATCGGCATGCTGCCCGGAATGACCCGGATGGCCACCTGGATGATGAAAGACTGGATGAAAAAAGGCGGGGTGCCCAGCATCCCCGATCTCCTGGACTTTGCCAAGGAGAACGGCGTGCGCCTCATTGTCTGCCAGATGTCCATGGATGTTCTGGGGATCAAAAAAGAAGAGCTGATCGACGGCCTGGAATTCTCCGGAGCCGCCGCCTATCTGGACTACGCCGCGGACGCGGATATTACCCTGTTTGTGTAACAGCTATCAGCTTTCAGCGGTCAGCTTTCAGCTTAAAAGAATAGCCCCTAGTACCTTAATTTGGTGGGGCGGGCCTCCGTGCCCGCCCCTAATCTTCAAATTCAGTCAAAAAGTCTCACCCCCTGGCCCCTCGTCCCACCCGTGCTTATAATAACCAAAACGGTCATATTCCAGGATTTCTTACGAAAGACGGAAAACCAAACACCTAAACCGAAGACCAAAGACCAAAAAGGATACCCATGGGCAAGTTGGCCTTGATCGTGGCGGACATGCTCCGGGATTTTCTGGAGCCCCAGGGGAGCCTCTACCTGGGAGACGCAGCCCGGGGGATCATCCCTTTTGTGGCCCGGAAAATCGAGGAAACCCGGGCCGCAGGCGGGCTGGTCATCTATGTCTGCGACGCCCATGCCCCGGACGACAAAGAATTTCAGTTCTTTGCCCCCCATGCCGTCAAGGGCACGCCGGGAGCGGAGATCATCCCCGAACTGCAGGTGCTGCCCGGGGATTACCGGGTGGAAAAGGCTACCTACAGCTGTTTCCATAACACCGAGATGGACGCGGTCTTGCAACGGGAGCAGGTGACGCGGGTGGAGATCGTCGGGGTCTGCACTTCCATCTGCGTCCAGGAAACCGTGAAGGAACTCTTCGACCGGGACCTCCCCCGCCTGGTGTACCGGCAGGGGGTGGCCGACTTCGACCCCGAGGCCCACATCTCTGCCCTGCAATACATGGAGCGGGTCCTGGGGGCTAAAGTGGTTTGACCCTGGAGTGTTTATCTCACGCAAAGACGCCAAGACGCAAAGTTAAAAGACGCCAAGAATATTGATAGCCAAGGCTTCTTACGCCTTTACGCCTTGGCGTCTTTGCGTGAGATATAAATTCAGCTTAAATCCCGGATTAACTTGGTCCCTTCCTTGAACCCCGGCTGCAGCACGTCCGCCAGGGCGAGGCTCAGCCCCGCGCCCGCCAGCAGGCCCAGGCAAGCCGTTTCCCCTTCCAGGGGATAGACCTGGCGCAGGTGGCTGCGCAGGTTGGAGAGGCCCGCCATGGTGCGCGCCGGTTCGGGAAAGACTGCGCCCGCCGCCAGCAAGCGCACGGCTTTGATACACTCCCGCATCTGCTCCCAGGCGTCGGGCCAACTGAGATTGGGAAGGACCGGATCGAAGATCAACTGCTCGGGGGTGAGCCCCGCGGCCAGGGCCTGCTCCCTAAGCTCCACGGCCAGGGCGATTTTGCCTTCCAGAGTGGGGGCCGGATAGGAGCGTTCATCCAGGAGGAGGAGCACCAGGTCAGTTTGGTGAGTCGCGGCCAAGGGCAGAATCTCTGCGATCTTTTTTGGCTCCAGGGTCAGGGCGTTGAGGATGGGTTTCTGACGGCAGGCGGCCAGGCCCTGGGCCAGGACTGCGGCGTCGGGACTGTCAAGGATCAGGGGCAAGTCCACTGCCTCCTGCACCGCGTCCACCATGAAGGCCATGCGCCCCTGGTGGCGCTTGCTTAAGAAACCGGGATTGAGGTCCAGGAGTGCGGCCCCGGCCTCCCGGCAACGGCGGGCTAAATCCGCCAGCGGCGGGGGTCCCCTGCCTCCAGGGCTGTTGCCACCACCGGGTTGAAGATTTGTAGATTA
>JAQTXE010000219.1 GCA_028688935.1 Syntrophales bacterium | reverse complement strand
ATTGTCTATGTAATAGTCGGAGAAGGTGGCGGCAGGGAACGGCTGGTCACTGAAGCCAGGCAGCAGAATCTTGACAAAATTATCTTTCTCCCCATACAATCTAGGTCACGTTTTCCCTTACTACTGGCCATGGGGGATATCCACCTGGTTGTCCAGAAATCGCAGGCCGCTGATCTGGTGATGCCGTCCAAGCTCACCAATATCTTGGCTGCAGGGCGTCCTTTTATCGCCACGGCAGCACCAGGAACGGAATTGACCCGGGCAACCATTGCCAGCCAGGCCGGCCTGTTAGCGCCTCCTGAAAATGCTCTAGCTCTGACTCAAGCTATCCGAACCCTGGCGGCCGCGCCGGCAAAGAGAGAGAAATTGGGGCAAAATGCCCGCCGTTATGCCGAGCGTCAACTGAGCCAGGAGGTCATCCTCAGTCGGATGACAGCATTACTCTATAAGGTTTGTCAAGAAAGACTCAATCTGCGCTAAAAGAATATTTCGGCTTAACTTTTAAATATCCCATTGAATCTATTTAAGAGGATGATCAAGGCCAAGAGAGTGCCGGAATCAAGATACTCCCCTCGGGTATTAAAATTTAACCCCAACAAGGGCCAAAAAGATGTCGTTTAAACTGAGGGCAGGAATTTTCAATCAATACCGCTGGTTGATTTCTAGCATCCAGTGGTTATTGGACGGTCTGGTAGTGGTTTTCCTATTGCTTTGCCTTGGCAAACTCCACCGGGTGTCCATGGGTCATGAGTATCTCATATTGGGTGGGGTCACATTCCTGGCAGTCATCGTGGTTTTTAAGGCAAGTCAGCTCTATCGTCCGTGGAGGGGGGTCAACCCACTTTGGCTGGTGCGCCGGGTTTTCATTGCTTGGATTTTGGTGGTCATCTTGCTGCTGATCCTGGGCTACGTCACCAAGAACACATTCATTTTTTCCCGTACAGTGATATTGTCTTGGATATTGCTAACCCCTGTTGTATTGGCGGCTTTGCGCTTTTTTGTTTTCGTGGGTTTAAATTGGGCCCGGGCGAGGGGTCGGAACAGCCGCACCGTGGTGATTGGGGGCGCTGGCGATTTAGGGCATAAAGTAGCCCAAAACATTGTCAGCAGCGTGTGGTTGGGAATTCGTCTGGTCGGGTTCTTTGATGATGATAAAGTGGGCGAACTGGTGGCGCTCAACCCCAATAATTTGGCTTATTCGGTGTTGGGAGACCTGGAAGAGATGGTAACCTTTGTTCGTGATCATAAGATCGATATGGTTTATTTGGCTTTGCCTTTGCGGGCGGAGAAACGCTTGCAACAAATCATCGATGCCCTCCAGGATACCACCGCGTCCCTCTACCTTGTCCCCGACATCTTCGTCTTCTCTCTGTTGCAGGCCACCATCTCTGATTTACGGGGCATCCCGCTGATCTCCCTTTGGGAGTCTCCTTTTTATGGCATCAATGGCTGGCTAAAACGTGGCGAAGATATTATTTTCTCCACTCTTATTCTCATCCTTGTGGCGCCGATAATGTTAGGTATCGCCATCGGCATAAAGCTAACATCTCCTGGGCCGATCATCTTTAAACAAAGGCGTTATGGTTTGGGCGGGGGAGAAATCATAGTATATAAATTCCGAACTATGCTCGTCTGTGAAGATGGAGAAGAGATTCCCCAGGCCACAAGAAGCGATTGCCGGGTAACGCGGTTTGGTAGATTGTTACGACGTACCAGCCTGGATGAACTCCCTCAATTCATCAATGTGCTTCAGGGGAGGATGTCGATTGTCGGACCGCGTCCCCACGCGGTGGCCCATAATGAGTTTTACCGCCGTCATATCCCTGGCTATATGTTGCGCCACAAAGTTCGCCCCGGAATTACCGGATGGGCTCAAGTTAATAAGTTTCGCGGTGAGACAGATACTCTGGAAAAAATGGAAAAGCGGGTGGAATACGATCTTGATTATTTGCGAAATTGGTCGATTTGGTTGGATTTAAAAATCATTTTTATTACTGCCGTTACTTTGCTAGTTGATGACCAAGCCTGGTGATATTCCGGTAAAATTTATTGAAAATTTCTGCCGATATTTCTAATCTACAGAGAGAAACTCCTGCACTGAATATTCCCCAACCTGTCTAACAGAAAAAAAAATTTATTAGTGAGGATTGATACCTACCCATGACAACTGCAAAAGCCCTAATCACCGGCATCACCGGGCAGGATGGCAGTTACTTGGCTGAACTGCTCTTAGGCAAAGGTTATGAAGTCCATGGCCTGATTCGCCGGGCCAGCACCTTTAATACCGACCGTATTGAACATCTATATGTTGACCCCCACGACACCCAGGCCCGCCTTTTTCTGCATTATGGCGATCTCGCCGATTCCGGTCAGCTTACGAACCTCATTTACAACATTCAACCCGTGGAAATCTATCACCTGGCCGCCCAGAGCCACGTGCGGGTTAGTTTTGATATGCCGGAGTACACCGGGGACGCTTCCGGCCTGGGAGTGACCAGGCTTTTGGAAGCCGTCCGCCGCAGCGGCATAAAAACCAAGCTCTATCAAGCCTCTTCCAGTGAACTATATGGTGATGCCCCTCCGCCGCAGAACGAGGATACTCCCTTCAGACCCCGTAGCCCTTACGCGGCCGCCAAACTCTATGCTTATTGGATGGTGCGCAATTACCGGGAGGGTTACGGTCTGTTTGCAACAAACGGCATCCTTTTCAACCATGAGTCTCCCAGACGAGGTGAAACTTTCGTCACCCGGAAGATCACCCGGGCTGCGGCCCGCATCAAGCTGGGACTGCAGAAGAAGATTTTTTTAGGCAACCTGGAGGCCCGGCGAGACTGGGGTTACGCCCCGGAGTATGTGGAGGCCATGTGGCTCATGCTCCAGCAAGAAGAACCGGAAGACTATGTGATCGCTACCGGCGAGTCTCATTCAGTCCGGGAATTTTTAGAAGAAGTATTTTCCCATTTGGATCTGGATTGGCGAAATTATGTGGAAATCGATCCTCGATATTTCCGGCCGACTGAGGTGGAATATCTCTTGGGAGATGCTAGCAAGGCCAGACACCGATTGGGATGGCAGCCCCGGATGACTTTCCGGGAACTGGCCCGGCTGATGGCAGAGGCTGACTTGCAGGCGCTCATTGAAATGCGCCAATGCCAGGATATTGTCCGCCAGATGGCGAGGGATAACGGATTAATCGGGCCCTCTGGAAAGTCTTCCCTGAAGTTGGAGATGCCATGGAAAAATCCGCCAAAATCTACGTAGCCGGACATCTCGGCCTGGTGGGTAGCGCTCTGGTGCGTCGTCTCCGGGCTGCCGGTTACCAAAACCTGATATTGCGCAGTCTGGTCGATCTTGATCTACGGGACCAGGCGGCGGTAGCCGCATTTTTTATCCAGGAGCGCCCGGACTATGTTTTCCTGGCTGCAGCCCGGGTGGGAGGCATCTGGGCTAACAATACCTATCCGGCTGAGTTCATCTATGACAACTTGTTGATCCAGACGAACATCATTCATCAGGCGTATCTTAATAAGGTGAGGAAATTGCTCTTTCTGGGCAGCTCCTGCATCTACCCCAAGTTCTGCCCCCAGCCCATGAAAGAGGAATATCTCTTGGACGGCAAGCTGGAGCCCACCAACGAACCCTATGCGGTGGCCAAAATCGCGGGCATCAAGATGTGTCAATCTTATAATCGGCAGTACGGCACCCGGTTTATCTCGGTAATGCCCACCAACCTCTATGGGCCGGGAGATAATTTTGATCTCAAAGACTCCCATGTGATCCCGGCCCTGATGCATAAATTTCACCTAGCTAAAAGCGCGGGGGTCGCAGAGGTGACAATCTGGGGGACCGGTGCGCCCAAGCGGGAGTTTCTCTATGTAGATGATCTGGCGGACGCCTGCCTTTTACTGATGCAACGCTATGACGCTGACAAGATCATCAATATCGGAGTCGGCCAGGATCTGACCATCAAGGAGGTGGCCGAATTGGTCGCCACCACAGTCGGATTTTCAGGAGACCTGGTTTTCGATACCAGTTATCCGGACGGTACCCCCCGCAAGTTACTGGACATCAGCCGTTTGCGAGAAATGGGTTGGCAAGCTGGCACCCAACTCCCCGAAGGCCTGGCCAAGACCTATGCTTGGTTTCTCGAAAGCTCATGGGCCTTAAAAGCCTAATCAGTAATGCCATAAGTTCAAAATAAATCCCTCTTTGAATCACAGAATCCAACAGTTTTTCGCAAATTGACATGCCGGCTTGGTTAGTCCGCTTTTAAGGTGAGCTGGTTAGGACAGACGGTTCTTTAGCCCGCATTATTCAGTGCGCCACGAAGGCGCGAGATGCCAGTGGAGGAAGGTTCCACCCAGATAATTGACGGTATAGCGATTGCCAAAAGTTTTTTCCGATAAAGTCTGGAGAAAATTTACGCGACAATTGGTGAAAAATATGCTTTCTTGGATTCGTGCCCAGACGAATCGCTCCCAACCTGGAGAATTGTTCCTTAGCGGAACTGGAAGTGGCCGCCAAAGCCGCTCCTTCTCAGCGGAGCCATAATCGTCTGATGGCCATCAGGGCCTTGACCTTGAACATTCCTCCAGAGCAGGTGGCCGCTTTATACAGCATCTCCCTGCGCAGTTTGAACAACTGGATCAGACGCTTCAATCAACAAGGCATAGACGGCCTGATCGAAGGAGAGCGTACCGGGCGGCTGGCTAAGATCACCCCGGAGCAAAGCGCCCATTACCGCCAACTCATCGAACAGCCGGAATTAGCCGACCAGCTCCATTGGACGGCGGTGAAGTTTCATGGTTATCTCCGGCAAGAACTCCAGCAAGAAATCGGTTATCGTACCGTGGTGCGCTGGCTGCATGACAATAATTTTCGCCTGAAAGTACCGCAACCCTGGCCGGACCGCCAAGATGAAGAAAAACGGCAACTTTACTTAGAGCGGCTCAGAGCCTATCTCCTGGATGAGACTGTGGATATTTGGTACTTGGACGAGATGGGCCTAGAAGGCGATCCCCGCCCAAGGCGGCGCTGGGCCCAGAAAGGGGCGAAGATTCGGGTGCCCTATTACGGAGAGCATCTCCGCATGAATGTCACTGGCCTGGTGGGTCCCCGGACCGGCCAGTTTTATGCCCTGGAATTCACGCATACCGACAGCACCGTTTTTCAGGTGTTTTTGGACCATGCCAATCAAGACGTAAAACTCGAAAAGCCAAGAAATATCATTATTTGCGATAATGCCACCTGGCATAAAAAGAAATCTTTGGAATGGGGCGCTTTCGAACCGGTGTTTTTACCTCCTTATTCGCCGGACTTAAACCCCATCGAACGCTTATGGCTGTTGATCAAGGCCGAATGGTTCACCGATTTCTTCGCCAAAACCCGGCAACAATTGCTGGAGCGCATCGATCAAGCGCTTTTATGGGTCATGAATCGGCCAGATGGCAATAAAACAACCTGCTCCCTGGAAAGATTCTCGTGAGGCCCACTCTCTCCTCTTGAGGAAAGATTTTTCGGCAAACGCTATAAGTCTGGTAGCTGACGAGCAATGTGTTCGGGTAACTGAGCATATTGAAGTCTTGCGACAAAGGTCGCCTGGGGCGATTGAGCAATCCTGCGGGCCGTAACGCGAGTGAACCCTGAGCAGGCCTCGAAAGTGATGTGGTGAACGCCGACCCGCCTGAATAACGGGGAAGGCAGGACAGGCCGTGTGTATGGTCATGCAAAAGGGGACCATACACAGGTGGTGGCGCAGCAGCCAAAACAGGCCGTAGGCCGCGGTGTGGAGCAGCAGCCGGAACTGGTTGGCCAGGAAGCGATAACAACTCAAGCGGTCGGCTTTTAGCTCCAGCTTCAGTTCCTCGATGCGGTTTTCCACGTCGCCCCGGAGCACGTAGATGTCGTCATAGACAAACTGGGGGTTGCGCACCAGGTTGGTGACCACGAAGCGCTGATTGGAACCCAAGTGGGCATATTCCACCTTGGCGATGATGCGCCGGGGCTGGTCTCAAGATTCCGCCTGGTAGCTGAAGGAGGTAAAGAGCCGCTGTTTCTCTCCGGTTTCCAGGTATTGGCGTTGCGCCTTTTCCAGAAGAGGAGCGGCCTTTTCCAACACCCGGTTGTTGGCGATGAAGCCGATGACATAGCGGATTTTCTGCTCTTCCAGATAGTCATAGAGATCGGGCACGGCAAAACCGGCATCGGCCCGAAAGAGGATTAAGGCTTTGGGATAGGCCTTCTTCAGCTTCTTTATCAACCTCTTGAGCACCGCCAGCGCCCGGTAGGAGGAGTGGGTGTTGCCGGGGCGCAGCACCGCGGCCAGGGGAAAACCGGTACGGCCGTCAAAGACGAGGAGCGGGTGATACATGTGCTCTTCGTAATAGCCATGGAAGAAGCTGAGCTGCTGCTTGCTGTGGGTGGGGTCATCGGTGGCGTCCATGTCCAGGACAATGACCTTACGGGAGCCGGGATGGGTCTTGAGATAGAGGTCCAGCAGCCAATCTGAGAGGCGGCGCAGGTCCTTGGTGGTCACCCGGTTCTCAAACCGGGATAAAGTCGGCTGTGAGGCCAGGTCGCCGGCGCTCTCCGGGGCCTTGCCAGCCATGATCTTGAAAGCCGGGTACTTAGCCAGGGCAGCGGCATCGTTGTTATCTTCGTAGCACTGGGCAATGGCGAATACGCGTTGCCGCACCAGGGTCAGGAGATCATGTTTCACCTTGTGGGAATCACGGGGATCGTGGAGGCACTGGGCGACGTTTTCAACGAGCCGATAGCGCTGGTCCAACTCCCGGAGCAGCAGGCCGCCGGCATCGGGGTTATCCCGGCCCCCGGCAAAACCGCCAACGAATCCCTGGGATAAAGGCCTTCCAAAAC
>JAQTXE010000218.1 GCA_028688935.1 Syntrophales bacterium | reverse complement strand
GGTGCCCTTGAGAAAGCGGGCATATTGGGCGTTGGTGACTTCCGTCACCCCCAGATAAAAGGGTTTCAGCTTCACCCGGTGGGGCAGGGCCTCGTCGGCATAACGGCCGGGTTCATTAGCGGGGGAGCCCAGGAGATAAGTCCCCCCGGGGATGAGGCGCAACTTGATGCCTTGGGTTTCCAGGGTTTCCTGGGCCTGGGCAGGCCTAAAGGCAAGAAATAACAATCCCCCGAGCAGGGCGATGAGCAGCAATACCCGGTGATTCGATCCCCCAAATTTTTTCCGGTCGTTTTGATGCATCTTCATAATTGTCAGATTTTCCGGTGGTTATAATTTATGCTCTCTTTTTATCAGATAATAGCCCACTGACAGAGCGATAATGAGTGCGGCCAGACCCATCAAGGTAAGGTTGGATATTTCTTTCAAATCAAGAATGATAACTTTCCGGGCGATGGCGATCATGGCCACCATCAAGACTACTTCCAGGTGCACTTTGCTTTCCGCTGAATAGGTTTTGATGGTTTCCAGCAATTCTATGCCGATGAGAACCAGTAAGAACATGCCGAAAATTTCTAATAACTCATTGACACTGATAAGAAATAGCGGGGGGGTGAGAATGTCCTTAACCATGATCCAGCCCAAATCAACGGTGGCGAGAAAGATGGTAATGGCCATCATGATCAGGAGGGCATAAACTATAATCCTCTCAAATATTTTCAGGTACTTTGACATCACTGCGTCCTTTTCAGGATTAGCCACTCTGAGGTGGTCTTGTGAAGCTCCTGGCCCATAGTTGATATTGGTCTTTATCAGCCGGGCGCCTCCCCCGCAACCGCAAAAAACCTAAAACCAGCGGCCCTTTCTTTCTCAATCTGTTTCTCTTATCAGCGAAACCGGAAAACCGCAAACCGAAAACCATCTCAGATCAGGACTGCACGGTTGCAGCCGGTGAAGTACAAGGCCAGGCGGATATCTTAATATATATGCAAAATATCCTAACATGCGATATCCAAAGCATATTTTCGGATATTGTAGAGGCTATCTTAATAATGAAACAATTTTAATTTATACGCCGAAATTTCCGATAAATTGATTATCGAGTCTAATTAGCCCAACGGTATAATATCAAACTAATAGTAATAGTGTCATGCTTAAATATTTGTTATGAGCAATTGTGAACTAATAAAGATATTAGAAAATTATAATAACTATGAACCTCCTGCATGGGTTATAACTACAGTATCACGCCTTGTTGGTGGTGTGCCGGAGAAATATTTTAATGGTCTCAAAATTATTTTATTAAGCAATGCTGGAGGACTTAATCATAGTCGAAAGCGGCAAAAGACTTATACAAGGAAACGTAAAGTTGCCATCCAAGAATGTCGGGGTCTATATTTCCAGAAAAGGCATGGTCAATCTGCATATATCGAATTATTCATTGATAAAATAATTCAAAGTTGTCCTAAGATATTATTTAACCTTAACTTTTTTAAAGACTTAGTATTTTCAGAGGCCCTGTACCATGAATTAGGGCATCATATTCATAAAACAAATGCTCCGGAACACAAAGAACGTGAGGACGTTGCTGAAAAATGGAAAAAAAGGCTGACCCGTCTTTATTTTCGAGATCGTTATTTTTATTCAAAAATGTTCTTGACTCCTTTGATAGTTTTGCTGAGGCTGTTGGCAAAATTGTTTAGACTGATGCAAAGGCGGCCAAGGTTGGCAATTTGATCAAGAAAAAAGAGACACCTCTCATATTCACCATATCTCCACGGCCCACTGGCAGCCGGTGAAGTACAGGGCCAGGCGGATATCTTCCGGGCTGATCCCCTTCATCCTGGCTACCATCTCCCGGTAGGCCAGGAGTTGGGGCCGGTATTTCTCCGTTTCCCCCCGGATAAAGTCCTCCCAATCTTCCTTACTTCCCGGGCGGGAGGTCTTGTAGTCCACAATCCACCAGTTCCGCCCATCAAAAGCCAAAAGGTCGATCTGGCCCCGGCGCAGGCGCCCCGCCCCGGCGTCTTCTTCCAAAAGCCACTCGCTCAACGGCGGCGTCTCGGCCTCCAGGAGTTCCACTAAAAAAGAGTCCCGGCGGCAGGCTGAGGCTTCCGCCAAGATCTCCGGGGCCAGGCGGGCGGCGGCCTCCGGGGCCAAGCCTTCCTGGCGCAGGGCGGCAGCCATGGACGCGGAGGAAGGCAGAGCCTCTCCTTTGCTTAAGGTTTCCATTAAGCGATGGGTCACCTCCCCCCGGATTTTTGGGGTATCGTCGCCGCCACTACTACTTGATACCTCATCACCGTTAAAAGGATAAGTTTTCTGTAACGAACCTTGTGTTCGCTCAGCGTCCAGGGCGAACACGAGGTTCGCCCCTACGCCTGCGACCGCCCCGGCTTGCTCCGCCAGTTGGGAGGGAAATTCCATTTGATAAGGCAGGGCCTCCCGGCAGACCTCCAGGGGCTGGGGGAGTTCCCGGGGTTTCGGGGGCGCAGGGGTTAAGGCCGGGACCTCCGAGACCAGTTCCGCCCGGATTTCCGGTTCCGGCCAGACCGCCCCGGACCCGGCGCCAGGAGCCTCCGGGCGGTAATGCTGCCAGAGCCAACCCAGGGGGCTGTTACCGGGAGGTTTAAACTCCCCTTGTTTATTTTGGTTGAGCACCCCGGAGAGCGTCAGCCCTCGCCGGGCCCGGGTGACGGCCACGTAAAAGACCCGGCGGGCTTCCTCCAAAATCCGCCGTTCCTTCAAGGTGCGGAGTAAAACATAAAGGGAGCTTTGTTTTTCCTGGAGGTAGGGCCGGGCCAGGGCCAGGCCGTGGACCCGGCTGCCGGGAATCTCCTCCAGGAGAAAAGGCGGGGTTTTGCTTTCATTTTTCAGAGGCTGCCAATCCAAGAAAGGAATAAACACCTGGTCATATTCCAGACCCTTGGCCCCGTGCACCGTGAGCAATTCCACGGCCGCGTCCTGGGCCCGGGGGTCCGGGGGTTGAAAGGCCTCCGGCAGATTGAAGCCGGCCTGGGTGAAGGTGGCCTCCGGCAGCCCGGCTTCCCCGGCCGCCAGCAGGTCCAGGTAGGCCCGGGCATTGGCCACCCCCGGGGGTCCCTCCAGGGCCGCCAGGCCCGGCCAGGCGTCTGCTTCGTCCAAAAATCCGGTGATGATTTCTCTTAAGGGCCGCCGCCCCACCCAGGTCCGGGAGATAAGCAATCCCTCAATGATGTTTGCCAGGTCCGGGGGACAAAGGCTTTCTCCGGCAAAACGGCGGAGCTTGCCCGGCCACAGGTCCCCGGGAGTAAGGGCTACCTGGGTCAAGAGGCCCAGAGAAACCCGGACCCAGGGACCTCGCAAAACCCCGGCCCAGGCGGCTTCGTCCTGGGGCCGGACTAAGGCCCGGGTGAGGTTGTGGAGATGCTGCACCACCAGGGAGTCTGCGAGCTTCAGACCTTCTTTCACCTTGAGGGCCAACCCCGCGGCCTGAAACGCGGTTAAATAGGTGCGCAGGTGGGTGCGGGCGAAAAGAAGGATGCCGATCTTTTCGTCATTTTGCAGATCAGCCGCGGCCTGGGCCACCTGCCGGGCCAACCAGCGGGCCTCCGCCTCCCGGGCGGCATCCTGGCTCTCTCCGGAAAACAGCGCCAGCCTGGGGGGGGCGCTATCCCCCGCGTCCGGCCCGGGAGTGGCGGCATGAAACTCCACCCCTTCCGGGCTGGCCCCGGCCATGACCGTCTCTCCGAAGACCCGGTTGGCCCAGTCTATCAGGGTGGCAGAAGACCGGAAATTGGCGGTGAGCCTTAAGGGTTCCAGGGGAAACGTCCCGGCCCCGGCACAGGGCAGGCCCCGGCGGGAGGCCTGAAAGAGGCGCACCTTGGCCTGGCGCCAGCCGTAGATGGACTGCTTGGGGTCCCCCACCACCATCAGGGTGCGGCCGGCCTCCAGGTCCCAACCTTCCAGGAGGCGGCAGAGCAAGGTCATCTGGGCCTCGCTGGTGTCCTGGAACTCATCCACCAGCAAGTGCGTCAACCGGCGATCCAGGCGCAGCAGCAAATCGCTGGGGTCCGCCACCGCCAGGAGCCGCAGCGCGGCCTGCTCCAGGGCGATGAAATCCAGGGCCTGGCGCTGGGCGCATAATTCCTCATAGACGTCCAGTGATTCCCCCAGGAGGATGACCAGGTCCTGGAGCGCGGCCACTTCTTCGGGCCGGGCCGCGGCGGGGTGCAGGTTCCGGCATTGCTTCAGCCCGGAGGCGAAGTCCGGGGGAAGTTGCTGGATTACTCCGGGCCAGGGGGTATTTTTGAAACCTTCGGGAAAGCCATATTTGGGGTCAAAGGCTTTACGTAGCTCCCCCTTTTGGGTGAGCAAAACTTCGGCCATGGCCTGCCAGGAGGCCAGGTCTAAGGCGTGAACCCCGGGAACCTGGCGGGGCAGGGAAGGATTTTGCACCGCTTCCCGGAACTCCGGCCAGGAGCGCCCCAGGTCGCTGGCGGCCAGGAGCGCGGCTAGATTTTCCAGCACAGGAGACAAGAGAAGTTGAAAGCGCGCGGCCAATAATTCCTCGTAGCGTCCCGGGTCCCGGGTGCGGTGGGCCAGCTCCAAAAACTCCCCCAGGCAGTCCCGGCGGCCCAGAAGGTCTCGTAGTTCCCCGGCCAGGCGGGGCCAGCTATTATTGAGGCGCACCAGCCTTCGGATCAGGGCCTGCCGGGTGGGGTCCGGGGCCGGGCGGGCGGCCAGACGCCGCCTAAACTCCTCCAAGGCCTCTTGCTTCAGCCAGCGGGCTTCGTCTTCCTCCAGGAGGCGAAACTCCAGGGACACCCCGGCCTCCTGGGGGGCGTAGCGCAGCAGTTGGGCGCAAAAGCTGTGAAAGGTCATCACCGGCAGGCGCTCCGGGGCCAAGAGCTCCTGGAGGCCGCCATGCGGGCGGTCATAATGGCGAAAGACCTGCTGGGCCAGATCCAGCAGACGGCGCTCCCAGGGGGGGGTGATGGCGTCCGGGTCCGGCCGCCGCCAGAGGAGGTCCATGACCCGGGTGCGCAGTTCCCCCGCGGCTTTGCGGGTAAAGGTGAGGGCCAATAAGTTCTCAGGGGTCTCCACCCGGGCCAGGAGACTAAGGAACCGGGCCAGGAGCACCGAGGTCTTGCCACTGCCCGCGGGAGCCTCCAGGTGGAAGCTTTCTTTAGGGCTCAGGGCCCGGTCCCGGGCCTCCTGATCGGGAGTGGAAGCCATTATTCCCCTTCCTCTTCGTCCTCCGGAACCTCCGGGGGGATAAAACCGCAGAGGAGCAGGTAGGGACAATATTCGCAGGCCCCTTTATCTTTCCCCTGAGGTGCCGGAAAGGGTTCCGGGCTAAAATCCCCCGCGGCCAGACGCCGGCCCAACGCGGTTAAACTTTCCACCCATTCCGCCACTACCCGCTGCCACTCTCCGGCGCGCTTAGGAAAATCCTCGTGCTGCAAATCCTTTTGCCTGGCGGATTTCAGGCCGATGAACCCGGCCTTTAAAGCAGCCTCGCCCTTGGCCGCCTCCACCTGGCCCTGCTGCACCGCGGCCAGATAGCCGGGAAGCTGGAACTCCCCTCCTTCGTCAAAGACCTTTTTCACTCCGGGAATCTTCCCGGTCTTGTAATCCCACAGCATCAGACCCGCGTCCGGGTGGGCATCGATGCGGTCGATGCGGCCTTTAAGACGAAAGGGCCAATCCGGCCCCATGAGGTCCTGAAAGCGCTCCTCCAGGGCCAGCCAGCGCCAGCCTTGCTCATAGCGCTCCCGCTCGCGGTCCAGCCATTCCCACAATAAACCTTCCGGCCCCAGCCAGCGGTCCAGTTCCGCCTGCCAGTGGAGGTCGCTGAGCCGGTCCTTAAGGAGCAGGCGGGCCGTGGCCGTTAACATCTCTTGGGCCTGAACCCGCAGGGCCTCATCCCATTCCGGGTTTTGCTCCAGCAGTTGATTAAATTCCCCGGCAAAGCGGGCCAGGACCTTATGCAGAAGGTCCCCCCGCTCCGCGGGCGAGAGTCCCGACTCGATCTCCGGCAGTTCCCTGATGTTAAGCAAAACCTCCAGGAGGAAGCGGCAGGCGCAGCTGCGGGCCACCTGGGCCTGGGTGAGAGAGACTTCTGCCGGGAGGGAGCAGGAAACGGGCGCCTCTGTCTCCGCCGGGAGAGCGCGGCTTGCCGGAGGGGTGAACACGGCCCGGACCGCGGCCGACCGCAGCCAGGCAGGGTGGGGCCGGCTCAAGGGAGATAGCTGCGCCTCTTCCCACTTTCCCAGGAACATGGAGGTGCCCACGCATTCTTCCTGATCCGCAGTCCGGGGCCGGGTCAGGGTGATTTCCGGGGCCCCGGCCAGGACGGTGTCGAATAGCTCCCGGGCAAAGTGGTGCTGGCTCTGATAAGTCCCGCCCAGGACTTTTTGTTTTTCCTGGGGGCTCAGCAGGGGCAGGGGCCGGGGGGGCGGCGGGAAGACCCCGGAATTCATACCCAGACAAATCACCTGGCCGAAATCCAGCCCTCGCATCTCCAAGAGGCCCATTATCTGCAGGCCTGCGTCCTGGACCCCCTCTCCCGGCAGCAGGATTTGGCGGGCTCCCAGGTTCAGCCATTCCCGGAACTCCGGCGCGGTGAGAGCGGTTCTGGCCAGAGCCCGCTCCACTTCCGCGAGTAAGGCCGTGGCCCGGCTCCAGGCCGCGGCTTCGCTATCCTCCAGCCCCTGGGGGAAGCCCAGGAGCCGCCAAGCCTTTTGCAGTCTGGCCGCCCAGTCCCGGGCGGGAGCCGGGCCCGGAGCCAGCAGTTGCCAGACCCGGTCCAGGAGGGTGAGTGCTTCCGGGGGACCCCCGGTTTGGGCCGACACCCGGCTTAAAGCCTGCCAACCCCGTTCCACCCGCCGTTCCCGGAAAAGCCGGTCCCATAAGGGGAGTTGCTCCTGGTGCGC
>JAQTXE010000217.1 GCA_028688935.1 Syntrophales bacterium | reverse complement strand
ATGGAAAGGGTGGCAACGATAATCCCTAAGGCCAGGACCGGAAATAAGATGGACCAGGCAATCCTTTTTTGGGGGGGAATGATGGTTCTCATCCTTTGCCTTTGCTGGACCCTCAAAACCGGGGCGGCGCAGTTTGCATGGAGTGGGGGTAAACAATCTCCTTTTTGCCGTCTTGCCATTGTATCAGCAGGGGGCTGTGAGCCAACTGCATGCCGGTGCTGTCCACCCGGAACCGCCCGACAATGGTGACGGTATCTAGAGACAGAATATAGTCCCGGAGCCTTTCTCGATCCAACGACTGGTTATGCTTGATGCCTTTTTCGATAATCTTGCAGGCGGCATAGGCCGAGGCTGCATGGTAGGAAGGGGTTCTATGGGCCAGTTTCTTGAAATTTTCTATGAACTCCTTGGTCCCCGGAAAAGGAATGCGGATGTGCGGTTCCCATTGGGAGGGGCCGAATATCCCCTCGGCCATGCTTCCCCCGCGATGATAAAAAGAAGGGAGCGACGGCGCGATGCTCTCACAGATGGCTTTGGGCCGGAACTTGGCCTGTTTCAAGAGATCCAGCATGATGTAGGAGTCTTCGGGATAGGAACAAAAAATCAGAGCGTCTGGCCGGGTGTCCAGAGATTCCCGCAGTAACTGGTAGATTTCCTCCTTCCCCTCCCGGAAGGCCTGGCAGTACTTCACTTGCAGGCCCAAGCGTTTGGCCCAAGACTCGGCGCCCCGGGCGGTGCTGATATTGTGGGGAGTGTTCTCGAAGAGAATGGCCAACGACTCCAGCCCCTGGCGGGCGATAACGTCCAGAAAACCTATGAGGATGCGTCCGGCAGGGGTATAGACGCCGAAGAGATACTTATATCCCCGGCGCCACAGGGTCTCCCCTGAGGCTGCCGCCGCCAGCATGACAAACTTATGGCGCTCGCTCAACTCCGACGCCTTCTGGGTCAATGGCGTGCCATAAGGCGAGAGCAACAGGTCCATCTTATCTTTGACAATGAGCCGGTGGTAAAATTTCTCCACCAACTCCGGCCGGCTCTGGTCGTCATAGAGGACCAACTGCACCGGCCGGCCCAAGAGGCCCCCCCGCTGATTGACTTGTTTTTCCCAGAGCCGCATGGCATCCAGGACCATGGCCGACGGCTCCAAGTATTTCCCGGACAGGGATACGGTGGCCCCGATACGGATGGGTGGACCTTTCTGGCCCTGGCCTGTCTGCGGCATAAATAACCAGAGACCGGCCAATATAGCCCCCAAAGTCAAGCCCCGGAGAATTCTCCCGGATTTTTTCCTCCCAGATCGAGTCCCGGCGTCTGAATGGCTGCCCGCCAAATCTTGCGGCATCTTCTCCTTCCCTGGGAAAATTCCTTGGCCGATGGAAAGGGGCCTTGGCCCCCTCGGTGCTCTATACCATTTATCCGGGGCACAAGTTAAGCAAAATGCATAATATTGTCATCGGCCAATCCAAGTTTTTTTTAAAATATTAACTTGGATTTTTTCTGACCAGAATTAGACATTTTTCTTTAAGGGGAGACGCGCCTGGAGCCGGCCACCGGAATCTCCCCCTTCGGCGGTGACCTCTACCCTGCCGCCCGCCTCCCGCTACCCCTGCTCTAGTTTCCCAGGATTACTTTGCCTGAATAAAGACCAAACTTGCTGGCAATGATATGCTGGAGAGGCGAGGGCTAAGGCGGGGGCGTCTTGAGGCTGACCATTCCCCCCTCTCCCCTGCTTGACAAAGGGCCGGCAAAAGGATTAAATATGGTCAAAATCCCGCATTCTCCAAGGGTTTCCTCAAGATGGGCCTTTTTTCCAAAGTCATGGTGGCCAACCGCGGCGAGATCGCCGTGCGCATCATCCGCGCCTGCAAAGAACTGAATATTCCCACGGTCACCGTCTTCACCGAGCAGGACGCCAACGCCATCCACATCACCAAAGCCGACCAGGCCATCTTAGTCAGCCCCGGCCCGGTGGCTGGTTATCTAGACTACCGGCAGATTATCGATATGGCCAAATGGGCCAAGGCCGACGCCATTCATCCGGGCTACGGCTTCGGCGCCGAAAACTGGGAATTCGCCCAAGCCGCGGCCGACGCGGGCCTCACCTTTATCGGCCCGCCACCGGAGGCCATGCGCCGCATGGGAGACAAGGTCCTGGCCCGGCAGCTCGCCGGCGAAGCAGGGTTGCCCATCGTCCCCGGCTCCCCGGTGCTCGACCTCGAGGACGAAGGACAGGTCCGGGAATGGGCCGCGCGTGTCGGCTTCCCCTTGCTTATTAAAGCCAAGGGCGGCGGCGGCGGCCGGGGCATGCGCCGGGTCAATGATGAAGCCGAGCTTCTGGCCGGCCTGCCGGGGGCTAGCCGGGAAGCGGCCCGCAACTTCGGCGACCCCGCGGTTTACCTGGAAAAGCTGATTTTAGAGCCCAAGCACATCGAGATCCAGATCCTGGGGGACAAGCACGGCCATCTCATTCACTTAGGCGAGCGGGATTGTTCCATCCAGCGCCGCCATCAGAAGATCATCGAGATTGCGCCGTCTTTGGTCCTGACCCCGGAGAAGCGCGTCGAGATGGGGGAGTTGGCCAAAAAAGCGGCCCGGCTGCTGAACTACCATTCCGTAGGCACCATGGAATTCCTGGTGGACCAGGATCTTAATTTCTACTTCCTGGAGATGAACACCCGCATCCAGGTGGAGCACCCCATCACCGAACTCATCACCGGCATCGACCTGGTGGCCGAGCAGATCAAGGCCGCGGCCGGGGAGCGCTTGACGCTAACCCAGGAAGACGTGCAACTCAACGGCTATGCCATCGAGTGCCGCATCAACGCCGAGGATCCTCGCAATAACTTCTTCCCCTCTCCCGGGCGCATCACCCGCTACCAGTCCCCCGGCGGCATCGGCATCCGCCTGGACGGCTGCGTCTTCGGGGGCTACGAAGTCCCCCCTTATTTCGACCCGCTCTTAGCCAAACTCTGCGCCTGGGGCAACACCTGGGAAGAGGTCTTGTCGCGCATGGACCGGGCCCTGGAGGAATACATCATCCGGGGCATCAAGACCACCATCCCCTTTTACCGCAAACTCCTAAAAGACGAAGATTTCCGCTCCGGCCGCTTCACCACCAGCTTCCTGGCCGAGAAGATGCCCTCCCTCACCTACACCGACACCCGGGAACCCTGGGACCTCTTCTACGTCGCCGGGGCCACTTTATTTTGTGAACTGAATCAGATTGCGAAGAAGTAGGAGTAAAGGCTTTCATTAATTGAGTTATTTTATGGTAAAGGCTTCATCCCTCTGACTGGGGATTGTTTTGAAGACCACTCACGAAGATCACAAGTTCAGTATCACTATTCATAGTGATGACCTTGCGGTGATCAACTGCTTGCGAGCCTTAAGCAAGTATAGCCAGAAGACTGGAAACAACAATATTCCGTGGGGTGGCACGAAAGACAAAGATTGGATACGCGATGAGCATCAAGTAACTTTTCATTTTTCTGATCCGACTTACAGAGAAGGATTTTTGTCAGAATTGGAACGGCTGCTTCCCTCGGGTATTTGGCGAGAAATTCGTAGGAGCGACAATGATCCGGCAAAACCTGTAAAATAGACATCTACAGAAGCCCCCCTACTGTCATTCTGAAGGGAGCGCAGCGCAGTGAAGAATCTCGTCTTTGAGGGTGTGAAATGACTAGAAGTTGTCGGCAAAACCGGTTTTCCTGTCACGGAACGCCTGGGAGGGCATCAACGCCGGGAAAATACGAGATTCTTCGCTGCGCTCAGAATGACAATGCTTCGCTCAGAATGACAGTTTAGGGGAAATTGAGGTTTTGAAACAGCTTCTACTCTTCATCCTGAGTGTGCGGGGAACGAGATTCTTCGGTCGCTTCACTCCCTCAGAATGACAATTATTAGGAAAAGGTGATTTTGGCAAGGGGGCTTTTCGGATTGCCTCCTTTAAATTATTGAAGACTTGCCGGTCAAAATGCGCCAATATTATGTCTACATTTTGACGAATAAATCCGGGACGCTTTATGTGGGGGTGACCAATGATTTGGAAAGGAGGATGTCGGAACACAAGGGTTCTTTAGTGCCGGGATTCACCAAGAAATATAAGATAGATCAATTGATGTATTATGAAGAGGCCAATGATGTCCGGGAGGCGATTGCCCGGGAGAAACAGATTAAAGGCTGGCGGCGGGAGAAGAAGATTGCTTTGATCGAAGCGGATAATCCTACGTGGCAGGATTTGAGCGCAGATTGGTTTTAAAAGGTATATTTTTGATAAAAGAGGGTCATTCTGTTGAAATGGAGCTTCAAAGACGAGATTCTTCACTCCGCTGCGCTGCGTTCAGAATGACAAACGGGCTGCCAATTGCGTTCCTAAGCTGAGACCTGGGAATGAGGGGGATAAAATATTTTTACTGTGTTTATCGGCGTGCATCGGCGGCTGATCTTTTAACCGCCGATGGACGCCGATATACGCCGATTATTTTAAAACTGAAAACTGAAAACTACAAAAAATGTTCAATCCCGTAAAAGTCACTGATGTTACGCTCCGGGACGGGTTGGAGGATTTTGTTCTCCGGCATCTGCGCCTGGATGATTTGGGACGGCTGGTGAGCCTCCTGGACCGGGCGGGTTTTTACTCCCTGGATTGCTGGGGCGGCTCCACTTTTTATGCCGCGTTGACGGACCTCAAGGAAGACCCCTGGGAACGCTTACGAAAAATGCGCCGGGCCTTGACCCGCACTCCTATCCAGATGATCTTAAGGGGCCGCATGCTGGTGGGCTTCAAGCCCTACGCCGACGACATGGTGCGCAAATTCGTCACCCGGGCCGCGAGCCTGGGGGTGGATATCTTCCGGGTCTACGACAACTTAAACGACCTGGAGAACATGGAGAGCGCCATCAACGCGGCCAAGGAACTGAGGAAGCAGGTGGAGGCCACGGTGCTTTTTTCGCTGAACCCCCACGTCACCAACGACGATTACCTGCAACTGGCCAGCGGCTTGACAAGTACGGGGGCCGACGTCATCTGCTTCAACGACTCCTTCGGGGTCATCAACCCCCACCAGGTGCGCACCCTGATCTCCACCTACCGCCGCTATTTTAACCAGCCTCTAAGGCTCCATCTCCACAACAACCACCAGGCCGCGCTCACCTCCTACCAGGAGGGCGTGCGCCAGGGCGCGGCCCTGGTGGACACCACCCTGGCCGCGCTGGCCTGGTCCTACGGCCCGCCGCCGGTGGAATCCCTGATGTTCTCCCTGGCCGGCTCCCAACACGACCCCCACATCGACCTGGACGTCCTGGGCGAGGCCGGCGAGTTCCTGGAGCAACTCAAAGAGAAATATCACTACCGGGAGCCCTCCCCCCGGAAAATGGACGACCACCTGGGCCCGGACTACCTCCCCGGCCCCTTGAAGGAGTTTATCAAGGAGGAGCTGAAACGCCGGGACGCCCGGGACCGCCAGCGGGTGGCCTGCAAGGAAGCCCACCAGGTCTGGTGCGACCTGGGGTATCCCGCTTTGAAAGGGCGCATTCTGGAGATCGTGGGCCTCCAGGCCGTGCAAAATATCGCCTCCGCCCGGCGTTACGAAACCATCATCCCCAGCTTGCAGAGCCTCATCCGGGGGAAATTCGGGCGGCTGCATTCCCCCATCCTCCTGGAACTGCAAAGCCGGGCCCTGGCCCCGGAAGACGAACCCCCGGCTCCCCTGGAACCGGAAGGCGCGTTGCGGGCCCTTCCGGGTCTGGAGAAGGAAGAAGACGTCCTCACTTACAGCCTCTTTCCCGAGGAAGCCGAGGCTTTTTTCCATATGCGGGCCGACGGCGCTCGCGCCCCTGCGGCACCGGCGCCGGCGCCCCCGGCCCCCGGCCCCTACCCTCTTGCGGGAGTCCTCAGCACCCCCCTGCTCAACCTCAACCATAAGGGCGAAGAAGTCTGGGCCCGCCTGGACGGGGTGGGCGGGGTGCGTAAAGGCAAACAAGTTCTGTTCATCAATATCCAGGATCATATCGAGGAGATCGAGGTGCAACTCGTTCCCGGCGAAGGCAAAAGCCGAGATTACCTGGTGACCTTCCACGGCGACACCTACCGCATCCGGGTCAGCAAAACCTTCCCCAAGGAACAGGAATACACCCCGGTCTTCCTGGAAATCAACGGCCAGATGGAAGAATTCCTCATCAAAAACCCGGCAGGGGAGAAAGGTTAATAATGGCTTAAGATGAGGGTTTCTGAGGGAGGGCGGGGAGATCATCTCCCTGGCCCCCTCCCCGCCATACCATTTCCCACCCCCCACGACAGGAGGTCGCCATGCGCGTCAGGTCCCGGATGTTGCCCCCCGGTTGGTATCCCGGCAGCAAGAGTGCGTGTCTGGAGGAGATTGAACAGATGGTGGCCGGGGTTAAGCCCCTGCCCCCGGGAACCAAAGTTTTCGGGGGCATTGTCCCCCATGCGGGCTGGTACTTTTCCGGTAAACTCGCGGCCCGGGTTTTTTATCTCAATTCCCTGATTACCCAGCCCCAGGTGGTGGCGGTTTTCGGGGGCCATTTGGGGGGCAATTCCCCGCCTCTGCTGGTGGCCGAAGACGCCTGGGAAACGCCTTTGGGGAACGTCACCCTGGCCACGGAGTTCTATGAGCCCCTGCGGAAACGCCTGACTTTCAAAGAAGAACATCCTGGCGACAACACTATTGAAATCCAGCTCCCCCTGGTGAAACACTTCTTCCCTAAGGCCCAGGTCCTGGCGGTGCGCGCCCCCCACTCCCAACAGGCCGTGGCCTTGGGCGAGGCAGTGGCCGCCATCGCGGCGGACAAAAAACTTTCTCTTCTGGCCTTCGGCTCTACTGACCTGACCCATTACGGCCCCAACTACGGCTGGGCTCCCAAAGGCTTCGGCCGGGCCGCGGTGCAGTGGGTCAAAGAGGAG
>JAQTXE010000216.1 GCA_028688935.1 Syntrophales bacterium | reverse complement strand
GGTTGAAATCCATTCCACCATTGGCAGCGCCACCCTATCCCAAAAAATCTTTTTCTTCCAACCCAAAGGCTCTGAGGCTATTCTCCCAGGTAGCCCGGGTTGTCTCCTCCAGGCTGAGGCCCCGCAGTTCCGCCAGTTGCCGGGCGGTGGCCACCACGTACGCCGGTTCGTTGCGTTTACCCCGCCAGGGTTGGGGGGGCAGATAGGGACAGTCGGTTTCCACCAGGATGCGGTCCAGGGGCAATTCTTTCACCACTTCCCGCAAACCTTTGGCCTGGGGGTAGGTGAGGGGGCCGGCGAAGGAAAGATAAAAACCCAGGTCCAGGAAAGAGTGGGCTTCCTCCAGGCTGCCGCCGAAGCAGTGCATCACTCCCCCCCGTAATTGAGAGCGGGTCTCCTGGAGAATTTTGAGGGTGGCGGCGGTGGCTTCCCGGGTATGGATGACCACGATTTTTTTCAAGCCGTAAGCCCATTCCAGTTGTTGCCGGAACCAGTGTTTCTGGGTCTCTTCCGGAGAACGGCGACGGTAAAAATCCAGGCCGATTTCGCCCACGGCCACCACCAGGGGGTCACCGGCCAAGGGGGTCAGGGCCTGCAAATCTCCATCTTTCAGGGAAGCGGCGGCATGAGGGTGGATGCCGATGGTGGCCCGGACATGAGGATGCTTCCGGGCGGTGGCCAGTACCTGGCGGGAGTTCTCCAGGCCGATGCCGACGTTGATGATTAAGGCCACTCCGGCTTCCCGGGCCCGGGCCAGCACCTCTTCCTGGTCGGGGAGGATTTCCGGTAGATCAAGGTGAGCGTGAGTATCAGCCAGGCGGATAGTCATCTTTTATGCTTCTGGAAAAATATGGGTTTACGTGGTAAAGTATCTGAAATTTCGCCGGGCTGCAAGGAGAGGCGATGGGTCCCAGGATTTTGGCCTTTTTTTTGATCTGCTGGGCATGGCTGGTGATACCGCTGCTGGCCGGGGAGTGGGCCCATACCCCTCCCGAATGGCGCGCTTTGGGACGGGGTCTCAATTTTGCCGAGATTCAGGTTTACCGGAAACAAGAATCCGTGGATTCTTTGGCGGTGGTCAAGGTGGACCCGGTTTATAACGCCTTCCAAGTCCTGCATGGACAACCCCGGAGTATCACCGTCTGGCAAAAGGAATTAGGGGCGCCGGTGATCTTTAATGCCAGTTATTATTGCCGCAACAACCAACCCTGCGGCCTTATTCTGAGCAACGGCAAACCCATCGGCCCGCGGCACAACTCCCGCATGCGGGGCATGTTTGTGGCCGAGCCCAAGGGTCTATCCCCGGACATTCCCCGGGCCACTATCCTGGATCTGACCATCACCCCCATTAACGTCAAGACCCTGCCCTGGACTCAAGGGGTGCAATCCTATCCCCTTTTGCTGGATTACAAAGGCCGCATCCGGGTGCGGAGTTCCCCTAAAACCGCGCAGCGCACGGTGATCGCCATCGATCGCAATGGCTATATCCTGATCTTCAATACCAATCAGGCTTATTTCACCCTGCATGATTTCGCCAATTTTCTGAAAGCCAGCGCCCTGGAAATCGATTCGGCCCTCAACTTGGACGGCGGCAGCGAGGCGCAGCTTTATATCAAGACCAAGGATTTTGAGAAATTTTCTCCCTCCTCCTGGGAGAGCGCCCTGGGAAGTCTCCTGGACCAGAAGAAATTTTGGCTACCCACGATAGTAGCCATTTTCCCCCGCCAGGATTAAGGAGGATGGCGCGGTATCTGATCCTGGGGTCAGGAAAATTCGGGCGTCTGGCCCTGGAGCGGTTAAGTAAGGAAGATGCACAGGCCGGGTTTCTGGTGGTGGACCGGAGCCCCCAGGCGCTGCAGGCGGCCCGGGGTCTAAGCGCCGCGCCGGTGGAACTGGTGGAGGCGGAAGCGGCCGCTTATCTGGCCGCCAGCCTCCAAGATAGCTCCCCCTGGGATTGGATAATCCCCGCGGTTCCGGTACATGTGGCCTTTTCCTGGCTGCGCCAAGGCCCCCTGGCGGGCCAAAATTGGGAAACGGTGGCAGTGCCCCCGGAATTGACCACTCTGACGCCGGTGGCCGTCCGCGGCCGGGACGGCGAACTCTATCTGAGCCGGGCGTCCCACCTCTGCCCGGACGATTGCTCCGAGCCGCAGGAATGCCCCATCACCGGAGAGTCCAGGGAGACTCCTTTATACGCGGAGTTGGCTGCCTTGGATCTACCGGGTTATATAATCGAGGTCATCAAAAGCCGCCAATTGGCTCCGGGAGTGGGGGGCTATCCTCCCGGGCGGCTGTTGGCCTTGGCCCGGGATCTAGTCCGACTCGCGGGTAAGATATTAGTGGCCACCGCCTGCCGTTGCCATGGGGTGGTGCATGGTCTTGAGCGACGGACCGGGAGATAAATTGGCACTTGCATTTCCCGGAGTTAGGGGCGTTTCCCCCAGTTTTCGGGAGGCCCTGCGTCTTCTGGAACTGGTGGCGCCTGCGGACACCACGGTATTGTTGCTGGGGGAGACCGGAACGGGCAAAGAACTGGCGGCCCGGGCCATCCATGCCAATAGCCCCCGGAGGGACGGGCCCCTGGTGGTGGTCAATTGCGCGGCCCTGCCTGAGACCCTGCTGGAAAGCGAACTCTTCGGCCATGAAAAAGGCGCCTTCACCGGGGCCGGGGGCCGGAAAGAAGGCCGGTTCCGGCTCGGGCACCAGGGCACGGTTTTCCTGGACGAGGTGGGAGAACTCGGCTTGGCGACCCAGGCCAAGATTCTCCGGGTCCTCCAGAGCCGGGAGTTTGAACCTCTGGGCAGCAACCGCACCGTGCAGGTGGATGTGCGCATCATTGCCGCCACCAACCGGGATTTGGCCAAAGAGGTGGCGGCAGGGCGCTTTCGGGAAGACCTTTTTTATCGCCTTAACGTTTTCCCCGTAACCTTGCCTCCTTTGCGGGAAAGACGGGAGGACCTGCCCTGGTTGGCCGTCCATTTCCTGGAGCGCCTCCGGGAAAAGCACCGCAAAGAGATCAAAGCCTTGGCCCCTGAGGCGATGGACGCGCTGCGGTGCTATGGGTGGCCCGGCAACATCCGGGAGCTGGAAAACGTCCTGGAGCGGGGAGTGATTCTTTGCCAAACGGATATGCTCAGCCTCCAGGAGTTGCCTCCGGCCTTGCAAGCATATGTTTTCCGGTCCGGGGTCCAGGAAGAAGAGACCCCGGTCTGGCCTGACCTGGAACGGGAACTGATCAGCCGCACTTTGAAAAAGGTGGCCGGTGACCGGGGCCAGGCCCGGGACATTCTGGGTATTTCCCAGGAAGAATTGGACTTGAAAATCCGGACCTACGGCCTGGATTACTGAGAGGGAATTCATGTTTTTTCCGCCCTTAATTTTTCTATTGATGCTGGTCTTCCTGGTAATTGCCCTGATATTACTGCCCTTCTTGTTAGTGGGGATGATGGGGTCGGCCTTCCTCAAATTGGGGCTGCCTCCCACCACCATGTTCTGGCTGCTTATTCTTACCCTGTTGGGCAGCATGATTAACATCCCCATTCGTGAGATAGAAAGCCAGCATCTGGTGAAAGACCAGATGGTTTCTTTTTTCGGCATGCGCTATCGAGCTCCCCAGGTGCTGCGCACCCATAAAACGGTGTTGGCCATCAACGTGGGGGGAGCCGTCGTCCCGTTGCTCCTCTCCATTTATCTGCTGAGCAAAATGGGAGTAACCCTGGGCTTGGTGCTGGTGGTAGGTTTGGTGACCCTGGTGGCCAACCGCCTGGCCCGGCCGGTGCAAGGGCTGGGTATAGCCTTACCGGGACTGATTCCCCCGCTGGTGGCGGTTTTAGGGACTTATCTGTTCTGTCCCCCGGAATTACGGGCGCCCGTCGCCTATATTGCCGGCACCATGGGTATTCTGGTGGGCGCGGATCTCCTCAACTTGAAAGAAATCGGCAAATTGGGGGCCCCGGTGGCCTCCATCGGTGGCGCCGGGACTTTTGACGCCATTTTTTTAAGCGGCATCATTGCCGTATTGTTAAGTTAATCTCAGGATCAGGGAGGGCTTGGGGGCCTTAGCCCTCACCCCCCGAGGTGGATAGGAGGAAGATAAATGCAGGCAAACAATGCCAACCCCCGTGGCCGGAAATTCGGTCCCATGAATCTCCTTTTTCAGCGCGGAGCCGTACTGATGGTTCTCTTGTTGCTGCCCCTGATTCTGGGGGGAAGCTGGCGGGAAATGACCGGCCGGACCATCAACCCCAGCCTGGTGGAACGCATCCAGGACGGGAAGACCAGCAAACACGAAATCACGCTTTACTTCGGCGATCCCCAGGAAACCCACAGGACTCCTGAGGGCCTGGTCTTCATTTACAAGAGCTTCACGGATGCCCCGGCCATGCCTTACCGGCACGAAAAACGCCAGCCTAACCCTCAATCGGAATCTCTTATGGTCATTGACGAGCACAAACAGATCAAGAAAGCGCCCCTAAAGAAAGAAGGGAAGATTCTGCACAGCACTCTGACCATCCGCTTTAAGCCCGATGGCATGACGGTTATGAGCCATGAATATAAAGAATATAAAAATAAAGAAAAATAACCGGAGAGCTTGATGGCGGCCTTTTCCGACTTGGCCCGGGCCACGGCCTGGGTCTTTGATTTGCAAAAATTCGGCATCAAGTTCGGGTTATCCTCTACTCTCAATCTCCTGGCCCGCCTGAGTCTGCCTTACCAACAAGGGCAGTATCTGCATATCGGCGGCACTAACGGCAAGGGGTCGGTGGCGGCGACGCTCTCGGCGGTGCTCACCCGGGCCGGGTACCCGGTGGGGCTCTATACCTCGCCCCATCTGGTGCATTTTAAGGAGCGCTATCGTTTAGGAGAACGGGAGATTTCCGAGGCCCGGCTGCTGGAAGTGATCAACCAGGTAAGGGCCGCGGTGGATGACGCCGAGCCCCCCACTTTCTTTGAGTTCGCCACGGCCATGGCCTTCCTCTATTTCTTTCAGGAGGGGGCCGCCCCCATCATCCTGGAGACGGGCATGGGGGGGCGCCTTGACGCCACCAACATCGTCCATCCTTTGGTGTCGGTGATTACCAACATCTCCCTGGATCACCAGGAACACCTGGGGGAGGGCCTGAGCGCCATCGCCAGGGAAAAGGCCGGGATCATCAAGCCCGGAGTGCCCCTGGTCACCGGCGCCTGCCAGCGGCGGGTGCTGGATCTGTTCCGCGACCGTTGCCGGGAAGTCCAGGCCCCCATGTACGTGCGGGGCCAAGATTTCGAGGACCGGGGCGCCTCCGGGGGGCGGTTTTTCTACCGGGGCCTGTCCCGGGAATTCCGGGACCTCACTCTTAATCTGGTGGGGCGCCACCAGTACGGCAACGCCGCCCTGGCCCTGGCCGTGCTGGAACTCCTGAACCTCGCCGGACTCAAGGTCCCCGAGACCGCCATCCGGGAAGGTCTTGTACTGACCCGTTGGCCGGGGCGGCTGGAAATCGTGCCCGAGGACTCCCGGGTGCTCCTGGACGGAGCCCACAACCCGGCCGCGGCCCGGATACTGGCCCAGACCTTGAAACAGACCCGGGGCAACGGCCGCCTCATCCTGGTGCTGGGGATCATGGCCGACAAGGATATGGACGCCATCCTGGCCCGGCTGCTGCCCCTGGCCGAGACAGTGATCTTCACCCGGCCCCAATACTTCCGGGCCGCCACCACCGATGATCTGGCCGCCCGGGCCCAGGGCTATAATATTGAGGTCCTCCAGGTCCCCCGGGTGGCCGCGGCTGTACGCCAGGCCCGGGAACTGGCCGGCCCCCAGGATCGCATCGTCGTCAGCGGCTCGCTCTACACCGTGGGCGAAGCCAAGGAGTATTTTGAAGGAATCGTGGGAGAGGGAGCCAAAGTCTGAAAAAGTAATAAGTGATCAGTAAGTATCAATATTCTTACTTATTACTTATTACTTATTACTACCGGCCCTCCCCTCAAATAACTGGAGGCAATAATGCGCATCTTCGTATCCGGCTCGTTGGCCTACGACCGCATCATGGATTTTCCCGGGCGGTTCCAGGACCACATTTTGCCCGAGAAAATTCATATCCTGAATGTCTGTTTCATGGTTAATGGCTTGATCGAGCGGTTTGGGGGCACCGCGGGCAATATCGCCTACAATCTGGTCCTGCTGGGGGAAAAACCCGTAATTCTGGCCACGGGGGGCAAGGATTTCGCCCCCTATCAGGACTGGCTCCTCCGCTGGGAGCTGCCCCTACAAGGTATCCGCGCCATTCCCCAGGAATTCACCGCGGGCGCGTATATTACCACGGACTTGGGAGACAACCAGATCACCGGCTTCAATCCCGGGGCCATGAAGTTCCCGTCCGAATACAATTTCGACGGGATTAACCCCAAGGAGACTCTGGCCATCATCGCGCCGGGCAATCTGGGGGACATGCTGGACTACAGCCGGGCCTATAAAAATCTGGGAATGCCCTATATCTTCGATCCCGGCCAATCCATTCCGGCCTGGGAGGGCGCAGACCTCAAAGAGATGGCCGACGGCGCCCTGGCCTTGATCGTCAATGATTACGAGTTGGAAATGTACCGGCAAAAGACGGGCCTGGAAGAGGCCGGCATTTTGGAGTTAACCCCCACTCTGATCACCACCAAAGGGGAAGCTGGTTCGGTAATCCTGACCCGGCAGGGTGAAGAAACCGTGCCCGCGGTCCCGGCCCTCCAGGTGGTGGACCCCACCGGCGCCGGAGACGCCTATCGGGCCGGTCTGCTTAAAGGGCTGATCCTGAACCAGCCGTGGACAGAAGCGGCCCGCATGGGCGCGGTCCTGGCCAGCTTTGCCGTGGAGCAGCAAGGCACCCAGGAGCACCAACTGGAAGTGGCGGATTTCTGGGAGAGATACGCTGCCAACTTCGGTCCGCCGCCGCAGCAAGGCGGATGAAAAGATG
>JAQTXE010000215.1 GCA_028688935.1 Syntrophales bacterium | reverse complement strand
GGCGGCCACGTTGGCGCTGCTGTTGAGCAGCGCGGTGACGTTCCCCTTGCCGTCATACAGATAAGAGTAGGCAGACCCGCCCTGGTTCAGGCGCAGCAAGCCGCCGATGCCCCCCGGCAGGCCCAGGCCGTGGGTGTATTCATTGACCACGTTATTGTTCTGGTTCCGTTCCTGCACCAGTAAATTACCATCATAATTATAGCGCTGTTCTTTGATCAGAACGCTATTCTGATAATGCTTTTTCCAGAAGAGGGAATGGCCCATGTAAAAGAACTGGGTTTGATGCGCCACGCCACCCCCGTCCGTATAGTTGAGGGTGTTCAGGCGATTGCTGCCGTCATATGTGGCCGTAAAGGCGTAGCCTTCCGGAGTATAGCCCTGGGTCAGGTTCCCCGAGGCGTCATAGATAAAAGCCTTCTCCCCGGGATCGGTCAGCCGCAGGAGGGCGTTAACGTTGTTGTACTCGTAGTTTATCAGGGAACTGGTATAAGGCGCCAAAGGCTCGGGCTCAGTGGCGGTTTCCCCGGCCCGCTGGTCCTGGTCATTATAAGTATAAGCGTAGCTGTTGATTACCGTCTCTCCCACCCTGGTGGTCATCTGGGCCAAACGGTTAAGGGTATCATATTCATACGAGGTGACACTGCCGTCGGGCCGGGTGAGGGATTGCACCAGGGGGCTGGCTCCGGTATAGCCGTAAGTGTAAACTTGCCCCGCCGCGTTGACTTCGGTTAACCGGTTAAAGTTGTCATAGGTATAGGTGATAGAAGTGTAAGGCCCTGATGATCCTTGCGCCAAAGTCATGGCGGTCCTGCGACCTAAGGCATCGTACTGGTAATCAATCTTATCATAAGGGGTCCCCCAGACATTTCTCCAGGGACCGTCAACGCTCAGCACCCGGGAATTGGCATCGTAAGTGTAATTAATATTATAATAGGAACCTGCAAAAGTTTGAGCCTTGGTCATCCTGCCAAAAGCATCATGAAAAAAGTAGGTTGAGGGGCCACTAACATCGGCGAAGTAATATAGCTTGCCCAAGCTTGTGTAGGTAAAGTTGGTGGTAATGCCCCGGGCATTTACCCGGCTGGCAGGAATATCTTCATATTCCGTCGAACCATAAGTATAAGACTCAAAGGCGCCGTCAGCATAAGTCTTCTTGATCAGGCGATTATTAAAATCGTAATCAAAACTGGTGGTATTTCCTTTAGGGTCAACGATGCTGGCCCGGTTGCCATTGGCGTCATAGCCGAAGCCGGTAACCCCGTTTGCCGGGTCAGTAATCGACGTTAAGCGGATGGCCTGGTCATAAGAATAAAAGGTAGTCTGACCCGAGCGTTCTGTGATGCTGTCCACCTTGAAAGGACAGCAGGTGGAATACTGATAGCTCTTGAATCTGCCGTCCGGATAGGTGATCCGGGTCACCTGGTCCAGCTCATTATAATCATAAGTCAGAGTCAGGCCGGTGGGATCGGTATGGGTCCGGACCCGGTCCAGGCCATCGTATGTATATTGATGCAGTGTTGCCCCATCCCTGATTATAGCCGTCAAGCGGTGTCCACTGTCATAGTTATAATTGGTGACTATTCCCAAGGCATCTTGAGTGGCGGTCACCTGGCCATAGCTATTATAAGTAAAGGTGGTGGTATGGTTGAGGCGATCAGTCAACGAGATGACATCGTGAGTGCTGTTGTAGGTTAAGCTCTGAGTTCCCAAGTCGTTGGTGATTGATAAGAGATCAACATTATTGGAGGCATAGGTCATAGTTGAAACTTTATTGTTAGGGTCAGTCACTGAGGTGACCCGCCCTTTGTCATTATTAACAAACCTCCATATTTGCCTAACATCGTTAGTATAATTTATATTACCCAAAGCATCATAAGTAAATTGTTTGCTTGCACCTGATGGCTTATTAATATAACATATTTTGCCATTACCAGCAACAATCGTAAATGAGTATTTTGTTTTGGGGGTGGTATAATTACTTTGGTTTAAATCAACATAGTTCACATAATTCTTTGGGAGGACATGCCAACTATATCCGAAACCCTGGCCACAGTAATAATACTCCTCCTTAAAGCCGAGGGGATTGGTGAGGGTGATTCGGTATTCGGTATACATTGCACCCCCGGGCGGGGGGTAATAATTTGTGCCGTTATCAATGCCATCGGCAGGCTCGGTATAAATGCTCCAGGTTCCCCGGGGATTGCCTATGCTGGTGAGATAGATATCCTGATCATAGGTTAGAGTGGACCAGTAGCCGCCCATATCCGTAATCTTGGTGAGATTGCGGTTGGCGTCATATTCAAACGCGGCCTGGCGGCCGAAGGGGTCGGTGACCGCGGTAACCAGGCTGGCGGCATCGTAGGTCAAAGTGGTATCCCGGCCCAGGGCGTCGGTAATAGTGGTAAGCTGCACCTGGGCATTGTAGCTGAAGGTTAAATTCTGGCCGTGGGGGTCCCGGACGGCCACCAGGAAAGGCTGGAGGGAGCCGGTTCCTTCGGGAATATCATAGACAAAGACCGTATCTTTCGGGAACCACAATTCATAATGAGTATCGCCGGTCTTGACCAGGGTGTTGTAGACCCCGGCGGGAGCAGTATAACCCCCGGAACCGTCAGGGGTATAAACATCCCGGCGGCCGTCGGGCATAAAGATTGTCACCTGGCTGCCGCTGTCTTCCACCAGGTAGGTGGCGTAGTTGAACTGCCACTTGTTGCCGAAGGGCTCATAAGTGGCGGTGGCCGACTGGGAATTGTAGCTCAAGGCAATCTCCACCGCCGGGCCGATGGGGGGACGGTACCACAGAGGAATATCCCGGACAAAGAAATTCATATTTACTTTGTTCACCGACCAATGGGGAGAGCCGCAGCCAGGGGGAGGCGAATCAGGCGGCGGAGGCGCGTCAGGGTCACCCGGGGGTGACGCAGGGGCCCCCAGATCGCTCGCGGGCCGGGGAGGTCCGCAACAACCGCCGTAAAGATTTGCCATCTCCCTGGCAGCCAGGATCGTGCCAGGAAGTTTTTGCCGGCGGGCAAAGACCAGGGCGTGGCCGCCCCACTCCCGGCCAAACTCGGCGGTGGTCTGGCGGAAGCGCCGCCGGCTCTGGGGATCGTAAAACCTTAAGGTATCCTTGGTGATCGCCTCCAAGACCCAATAGTGACCCGAATCGCCCTGATTTACAGCGCTTACTTGGATAATGGCCGGTAGAGGCAGCTTTTTTAATTGGGAAGCGGTAAGCCGGAGGCCGGTAAGCCGGTACTGGTAACGGGCGGCGACGAGTTGGAGCTCTTTCATGCTCTGGCCCCGGGGCGAAGAAGCTGTAAGGGCCAGCACCTTGGCCGCGGCGGCCTTTTTCCCGCGTTTCTTCAAAAGATGGGCCAGGGCCTGGGTGCCGCAATTAAAGACGGCGGCCTGATGCTGCTTTTCCCGGGAAAGCCTTTGAATCCAGTGGGCTGCATAGGTGCGCTGCCGCCAGTCGGGACTGGATTGCTTGAGTATCCGCAACTGCTCAATAGCATCGGGGAAATTGCCCTGGGCAGTTTTCAAGTTGGCCAGGCGCACCCGGGTCTTATGGACCATCATTTGGGCACCGGGATCAGGATTATTCGCATTATTCTGCATGATCCATTGAAAAGCGCTCATGGCCTCGGTGTAACGCCCATGGAAGAGGCTGTCACAACCGATATGCAACATGGCCTCTGCGGCCCAGGGACTGTCCGGATATTGGGCCACATGGGCCCGGAATAATTCCACCGCTTTTCTATATTCATGCTTATTCCAGGCCTGGATGGCCCGGCCGAAGGAAGCATTAACCGCCAGTTCCTTGGCTTTATCAGGCAAGCTATGGGTGGGATGCAGGGCGCCGCCCAATTGTCCGGCAGCCATGAGGTCAGTCACCGTGGGCTGCCGGGAGAGGTCTAAGGCTTTGACCGAATACCCCCGGGGATATCGTTCACTGGCGGCAGCCTGGTCAACAGACAGCGGGAAGATTATTTGCAGCAGGAAAATTAAGAAAGCAATTAAAGTCAGTTTATAATTTCTTAGAACTACTGGAGAAGGGGGGTATGGATTGGACATTTTTCACTCTCCAATAATTTAAATTAATTTTCCTGCCTGATGCATTTGGTAAATTCATAAGGGCGAGGATAGTGCTCATGTTGCGTTTTACCGGTGAAAACCAGGGTTGGATGGTTCATTGAGGATGTTTACAATCTGAAAATTAGCTGACTTTAAAAGATTAATATCCGTATTCCCTTTATCGGTCTCCTTTCTTCAGCAGTTAAATTATCAGCTTTTTCACCCAAAACATGCGCAGGGACTGATTATCAAGGACATCAGCAAGCGTCTCCCTAATAAATTTTTTAGGTTTATTCTAAATTTGCACTCTAATATTCTGTAGCCCCTACTAATTCACCTATAGTTACTTATGTCCTGGATAGTATGCCTGCTACCTACCGGGCCGGGTGGGCCCCCGGCCCTTTCTATTTTTTATTGCCGCAAATCTAAGCGGCCTCTCCTGCCTTTGACACCACCGGGGTTAGGCGAGTGCCGCCAATCCTTTTCGATCGATAAGATCGAGAAGCCGTTGCGCCGGACCGCTGGGCTTTTTCTGCCCTTGTTCCCACTGTTGTACCGCGGTCTTGCCGATACCAAGGATCGCCGCAAACACGGCTTGGCTGACATGATTCGCCTGGCGGATGCGCCGAATATCCTCGGGCCGAAACTCCCCTTTGGGCGGCAAGCAGAGCGCCTTAACTTTGCGCATGGTAATTTCGTCCATGGCCCCGGCCTTAAACAAGTCGCGCGCCATATCATTGGCAATATCCAAAATTTCACTCATGGTGTTGTACCTCCACAATGGACCCTTCCTCTAAAAGCAAGCTCACCTGCGCATCCGTTGCCGAAACAAAAGCCTCGGCAACCAAGCTTAGGGCTTCTTTTTCCTTGTCTGAAATATTGGCCCTGGCATTCTTGGCGGATGCGTAAAGAAAGACGATCCGGTTAGAATTTGGTTTTTTGGGAACCTATAAGGACGCGATAGCCGCTACGCTTCCCGCTTCCTTCTCGCGCTAACCGCTTTTTAAACAAACAGCCGCCAAGAACAGCCTCCACCTGCCCCGCCAAATTGACTTATCGAAGGAGTGAGGGAAATTGCAGGTTTAGAATGGATAAGGAAACTTTTCAGCCGCCTGATAAGTTCCCACTCAGAGCAGTAATCTTCACTCCACGCTACCGAACGGAGTGGTGCAAACAACCAGGTAAGGATTAAGATAAGTATAAGGTTTTTCGAGCTACAACCTCTTGCACATAATCTGGCAGTTTAATATTGATGGCAGAGAAGTTCGAAAGTCCATTGATCAGCTGATTAAACGGTTGGTCAAAATGATGGCCAGGGTTTTTTCCATGCTTGGAGGTGGTTCTTAAGCTTCCTTTCATTAAGCTATCTCTGTCCTTGCGCCGATGCCAAGCTAGCCGCAATCAGGGAGTCGGCCAGGACCAGGGGATCGGGGGACTTGCTCTTAAAGGCGATGGCCCGCAATTGGTTATTCAAGGTTTCGTCAGTTAAGGGAGCGTGTGCTTCCCGGCGCTTCAGCTTGTCCCAACGGGTGTTGAGGGCCAGCAGACTTTTGACCACCCGGGCCGGGGCTCCGGTCCTTTCAACTATATCTCCCAATTTTTCAATCCTGGCCCGAGTGCTTAGGGCTGTGCCCCCCCGACGAATGGCTTTTGAGACCGGACTGGGGGTGACTGTCTGATTATAAATCTCCTTTTCCTGTTCGAAATTAGCCTTGAAGACGCGAATCAAATCATAGCGATGGGTTTGCGTAAGGTCGGGAGAAAGGGCCAGCTCTTTATATAATTCCAGGATCTTGCTCTCGGCTATGGGTTCTTTGCCTTCCCAAATGGCGCCCCGGGCTTCGTCCCACAATTTAAAAAACGGAAAGGTCCGATAATCATTTCTCGTCTCGAGGCACTCAATCCGGAGCAAGCAAAAATCGAAATCCCGAAACGGCGTCACGCTAGTTTTATCAGGCCCGGTGACCAAACGGCCGTCCTTGACCCGGAGGTTTTTGATGGCTGAGTGGTCTTCAGGGCAGTTGATATAAACCAGATATCCTTCCCGAAATTGCCTGACATCATTGGGCTTATCGTAGAAATCATTCCGCTGACCTAGGATATAATCCACCTCGTCCAATCCCAGGATATCGGCCAGGCCGGCGCTCAAAGGCCTGGCGATCTCCAGGAAAGTCGAGAGTTTGGTGACGTCAAAGGCGCTGACGATGTTCTCCGCAAATTTAAAGAGGCTGGCGGCCAGATTAGATACCTGGGAACGGAACAGGCCCACAAACAGGCCGACGTCAGCGCCGATGTAAGGAATGGGACCCACAACCTTGGTATCGAACAGCTCAACATAGGCTTTTCCGACGTATTGCTCCAGGCCCTTCAAGATTTGATTGCCCGCATAAAAAGGAAAGGTTTGCCTTTTGGTCTCTTTTCCCGGCTCGGCGTAAAGGAAATCGGATAATAAGACGCAGAGAGGGACATAACCCATCCCATAAACAGTGCTTTCACGCAGAAACATTTCCGCCAACCGGATTTGAAAATAGCTCTTGTCCGGTTCAAAAACCTTGGGGGAATAACCTGCTTCATCTACCCGTTGGTCTTCCAGGCGGTCGGAAAATTTGCGCACGGTCTTTTTCTTAAAGATCTTTTCAAAAAGTTCAAATAACATGGCGCACCTCGGGCTGAATTAAGGTTCCCACCTCATGGGGTTTGCAGGATGAGCAACAGGGCGGCCGAACTCCTGGGGTCTTTATATTTTTCATGCATTTCCTTTCTGGCATAAAAAAAAGATTGCTCCAAGGAGCGCTTTTCAAAGAGATGTTGATAGAAATTCTGGGCATATAAAAAGGCCATTTCATCCTGAACAGCCCAACGAAACCCCA
>JAQTXE010000214.1 GCA_028688935.1 Syntrophales bacterium | reverse complement strand
TGACGGTGAGTTGCACCACCGGCAGTTGCGAGGGGTCGGCTTTGGCTACCAGGGGCGGGTCGATGTCCTTGGGAAGTTGGCGGGCTGCCCGGGCCATGGCTGCCAAAGCGTCCTGGTAAGCCACGTCGACGTTAACCCCGTATTTAAAGTTAGCCAAAAGAGTATACATACCTTCGATGGAAGAAGACTCCAGGTAATCCAGGTTGTCCACCTGGGCCATCTGGCGCTCCAGGGGGTCGGCGATGTTGGTGCTGATTTCCTCCGGAGTGGCCCCACGCCACCAGATATGCACCTTGATCAGGGGATAAGTGACGTCCGGGAGAAAATTGACCGGCAAGAGTATAAAACTATAAACCCCCAGCACCACCAAAGCGATGGTGATGACCGCGGTGGCAATCCGCCGCCGCACCGCGTAACCGGTGACCTTCATTTGCCTGCTCCTCCCTGGACCTTCACTGCCATACCGTCTTTGAGCTTTTCGTTGCCCGCGGTGACCATCGTTTCTCCCGGTTGAATACCGGAGATAATTTGCACTTTGCCACCCGTTTCCAGGCCGGTTTTAACTACGCGGCGTTGAGCCTTGCCGTCTTTGAGGATATAGGCCACCTTCTCGCCATTGGGCAGCACCAGCACCGCATCGCTGGGGACCGCCACCGCCTCGGCCGCGGTCTGCAAGGTCAGTTTCAGGCGGGCGAACATACCCGGAATCAGGGCCACCGGGGCATCCAGCTTCACTTCCGCCGTGCGGGTGCGCATCCGGGTGTCCAGGTCCGGATAGACCAGGCTGATTTTGCCTGCAAAGGTCTTGCCCGGATAGGCGTCGAGTTGAACCGTGGCCGGGGTGCCCTTGAAGACCTCGGTGGCTTGGGCTTCGGGCACGGCCAGGCGTATCACTAAGCTAGCCGGATCGTACATCTCCACCAGGGGGGTACGGGGGGCTACAAAATCTCCATCTTTCACCAGCACCTTGGAGACCACCCCGTCCCAAGGCGCGGAGACCGAGTAGTCGCCGGCCAACTCCCGGGCTTTAGCCAGCAGCGCCCGGGCGCCCTCATATTTGGCCCGGGCGGTGTCCAGTTGCGAGCCGGGGACCGCGCCGCTCTGCACCAGGATTTTGATGCGGTTCAATTCGGCTTGCTGCTCTTTCACGGATTCAGAGGCCGCGGTCACCTGGGCCGCGGCCGCGCCGGAACGGCCGATGGTCACCAGCCGCTCGCCCCGCTTCACCTGAGCGCCCTCCCGGACCCGGCAATTCTGGATGGGGCCTTCGCCGGGGGAAGCCAGGCGGGCCTGGCGGGTGGGAGTTGCCGAACCCGTAAGCTCCAGGGTGCGGGAGAGGGGCGCGACCTCCGCCTTCCGGACGGCTACCACCGGGAGCGGTTTGCCCTGGGGCGCCTTCCCTTTAGCCTTTTCCTGGGCGGCTGCCTGCCCCGCGCTAAAGGCGATGGCGATGGCTAACAAATATGCCAGGACCATGATCGGCTTGTTCATGAAAGATTACCCCCCACTGCCAGTTTAAGCCGGGCCAGGGCGGTGCGGAAATCCGCCAGGGCGCGGTAATAATTGGTTTCGGTCACTAACAGGGCCGTTTGCGCATCCAGCACGTCGGTGACCGTGCCGGCCCCCAGATTGTATTTCAGGGTCTCGATGCGCAGGCTCTCCCGGCCCTGTTCGATGGCCTTCTCCGTGGCTTTGACCCGCTCACTGCTGGAGTTTACGTCCAGGATGGCGGTCTCCACCTCCTGGCGGACCTGGAGGTTGAGCTTGCGCAACCGCTCCTGGGCCGCGGCCAGGGCGGAGATTTCTTCCCTCACCTTGGCGGAGATACGCCCACCTTCAAAAAGAGGCAGGGTGACGGTCACCCCGATTTGACCGTCATCGTCATAAAAAGGACCACGATCCGTGGGATTCAAGGGATTCCGGTCATCATTCACTCCCGCCAGCCCGGAGCCCCGGTAGCCGTAGGCCCCCACCAGGTTGACATTGGGGTAATGGCCGGCCCGGGCAACGTTCACCCGCCGGGCCTGGCTTGCCAGCCGCTCCTTGGCCGCTTTGAAATCGGGGCGTAGCTCTAAGGCCTTGGACACCAATTGCTCCGGCCGGTAGCCCACTTTCTTAAAGGTGAGTTTTCCGGCAAATTTCATCCGGGCCTTGTCGAAATCCAGACCCATGAGGTTGGCCAGGAGCCGCTTTTGCACCTCCAGGACATTGGTCTCCTTCTCCAGGCTCTGCTCCAGGTCGGCCAGCCGCACTTCGGTGCGCAAAAGATCCACTTTGGCCGCCTTCTCCACTTCCACCATTTTGGCCATCTTCTGCCGTTGCTCTCGCATGGCTTGGAGGGAAAACTTCACGGAGTCGATCACTTTTTCCTGGCTGAGGATGGCATAGAAGGTGCTGGAGACGTTGAAGACCAGCTCATCTTTAGTCCGGGAGAGCCGGTCCTGCTCCGCCAGGCGGAACAGGTCCGCGGCCTTGATTTCATTAATAATGCGGCCGCCGGTGAACAGGGGGAGCTTGAGAAGCACATCACCCCGGCTTTGCTGTTTGGTAAAAATCCTTCTTTGATTGTTGAACCGGGCTTCCCACAACGGCCGCGAGTTAAGGTACTTGATGTAGTTGCCTTCGTAGGTCAAAGTAGGCAAGCGGGCCGCTTTCGCCTGATCCAATTTCGCGCCCGCGGCCGAGACATCCCAGAGGGTGGCGGCCACCTCCGGGTTGTTCTTCAGGGCAATCTCCAGGGAGCGCTCCAGGGTCAAGGTCTCCGGGATTGCTTCTTCCTTGGCCGGGACGGGCTGAGACGGTGCAGGCACAGCGATGCCGGTGGCCTTGGTAGTGGGTACCGGGCCGAAAGGCTCGGTGGGTTGCAGCAGGACACAGCCGGGCAGGATAAGGACATATAGGATCGCCAAGATTATCGGGCCATGCAAAATTTCTTCCCTCCCTCCTGGGAATTTCGCGGTAATTAAAAACAACGTAACTACAATCTACTTAAGAGACAGCAGGGTTGGGTAGACCGAGGCGCCCACCCCCCATGTCTTTCTTCCATCTCCGACCCCTCCGGCCTTTTCCCCTCTGGCCCTTGAACATCCGGCGCTCCATGAGATTGATGAACGCGACTTTCTGCTCGGGTTTCAAGTGCTGCTGATATGCCAGGCAGAACCGCAGCGCCTCCTCTTCCAATTTCACCTGCAGGTCGCTCACTTCCCTGATTTTCCCTTTGTTCCCTCGGAAAATTCTGTGGTCATGCCTATCGCGTCAACCAGCATCCATACTGCAAGCTGAAAAAGGCTTATGGCTTAGCAGAAGTCATTTTCCGCGAAGTTGAACGCACGTGCCAATCCTCCCCCACCGCCCAGGCCGGACGGCCGTCGGCGGCCCGGAGTTTCATGGTGCGGTCGCCGCTCACCTCCATGGCCAGGATGAAGGGTTTTCCCAGGACGGAGATCATGGAGCCGGTGACCGTTACCCGGTCTTTGGGAGCGATGGTAAGACCCTGGGCGGTCATGTAACCTTTGGGGGCCAGAATTGCAGTCACTTGCCCTGGCGGGGTTTTCAGCAGGGCATGGACGCAGTAATCGGCGCCGCTCCCGGACAAGGCATGCTCCACCCGCACCACCTCTCCGGATACGGTGCCCACGGTCCCGGGGTTGAACAGGGTGCTGTAATGGAGTCGCCGACCGCTTTGCGCCCATGAGGAGGGGACGATGAGCATCAGGCTCAAAAGCCCAAAGGCTACAAGGCATAAGGAGCCGGGCTTTCTCATGGTTACTTTACCTCTCAACTATGAAAATGCAGGTATTCGGTTTCCTGCATATATAACAACGCAAAACAACGAAATCGGCGCAATTCAAGGAAATTTCTTGTCAAAATTATTCTTGGGCCGGACAGGTTTGGGGGTGAGAACCGTTCATTGGCCCCAGGCTCATAATGCTCCGGCCCCGATAGTCGGGGCGAGCCTGTCCAAAAGCCTGGCAGCAATAACTCCCGCCACCAGAATCAGCCCCGCGGCTCCCAAAAATACCGGCTCGAAACCCCACTTATTCAGAAGATGCCCGTTCAGCCAGGTGCCCAAGCCGCCGCCCACAAACATGTTGAAGGAGGCCAGGGACATGACCGTGCCGCGTCTGGCGGGCAGGAGTTGCTGCGCCGTAGCAATGAGGGTCGGCTGAATCATAATGAATCCGAGGCCGAACCCGGCCAGGGAAAGGGAGAGGAGGGCCGGGGAATGCCAGGCCCCCATGAGGACCCACGACGCAGCGGCCAAAAGGCCTGCCAGAAAGAGAAGTTTATTCCCCATTTTCTGCTTCAATACCCCCAGTTTCCTACCGCCCACCACCGTTGCCAAGCCGAAACAGGTAAGGATCAGGCCGACCAGGAGGATGTTGTATCCGGTCCGGGTTTCCACGAACTTCCCCGCATAGACGAAACTCCCGAACACGGAAGATCCCACGAGGAAGATGATGCCCACCGTCTTTATAAGATCGGAACTGGCAAAAGCATCGCCGTAGGCTTCCTTGAGGTTCAGGGTGGCGACGGTTCCGGGCTGCTTCTCCAGGGTTTTCAGCATGATAAGGGCGATGATGAGCTCGGCGATGCCGTAAGCCAGGTAAACCAGCCTCCAGGAGCCGACATAGGCCAGGACGCCGCCGATGCCCGTCGCCGATGCTCCACCCAGGAACGCCATACCCAGAACTTTTCCCAGGGCGTTTTGGACTTCTTGGGGATCGCGGCCAAAGCGATCCCCGAGAAGGGACATGGTTACCGGCAGGATGGCCGCGGCAAAGGCTCCGTTTACCGCCCGGATGAGGCTGAGCGAAGCAAGGTCGAAGGCCACCGCGCCCAGGGCGCTGAAGATGGCCGTTCCGAAGGCTGCCAGGTTAATGATCCTCGCCTTACCGAACCGGTCGGCCAGAGGCCCGAACAGGAGGGTGAAAAGACCGAAAGGCAGCATGTAGGCCGTAACGGAAAGGGCCGCCCGGCTGATATCCAGGTGGAGGTCCCTGGCGATCTCCACCAGGAGGGGCGCGGCCGCATAATTGTCCCCATTGCACCAAAAGGCCATGAGGCCCAAGACCAAAACCATCCGGCGGGATCCTGCGTTATCCATAAAGCCTCCTTTGATCTCTGCTTGGATAAATGTAGGATGCCGCCTTAAAAAGAAGTATGATTTGAATCATACAAACGAGAAATCTCCTCATGGGAGAGAATAAAGTTTCCGGGAGTGGCAGGGATGATGCTGGCAGGATTCCCGATCTTCGCCAATCTTTGGCGGGAACATCTCGAGAAGTTGGAAGAGATGGCCCAGGAGATTATTTTGAAAAAAGGGGCAATGCTTTTCGCCCCCGGGGATTCGACTCAAGGGTTTTATGTGGTCGACGAAGGCGCAGTGCGGGTTTACCGGTTGTCCCCCCAAGGTAAAGAGATTACCCAGGAAATCGCCGGTCGTGGGAGCGCCTTCGCCTTAGCCAGTCCCTTTTCCGATACCTATCACTGCTTTGCCGCGGCCCTGAAAGACAGCCGGCTCTATCTCATAAGGAAGAAAGAATTTTTAGACCTGGTAACCGGAGACATAAAATTCGCCGCCGCCTGGATGCGTCTGCTCTCCCTATTGGTCATCCGCATTCGGGAACGCCTGACCGACCTGACTCTTAAATCCCCCAAGGCGAGAATCGCCGGCTATATTCTGCTCATGGCCGAAATGCAAGATTCCAGCTCCATTACCCTACCCGTCCCTCGAAAGGAGCTGGCCACTCTCTTGGGCATGACTCACGAGACCTTCTACCGAACCGCCAAGGAACTGGCCAATGAGGGCCTGGTGCGGTTTACCGGGCAAACCATTGACGTACTCGACCAGGACTTGCTGGCGGAAATCATCTAGAGAATTGCGGGGTTGACTCTTCCGGAATCCGGGCCGCCTGCCTTGGGGCCAGCGACCCGGGAAATGCCTCCTTAGCCAAGTTACAGAAGTTCTACCTACCGCCGGCCCCGGCCGGCCCAGGCCGGGATGCCGGCGGCATCCCGCAGCTTCAGGACTTGCCCGCCTTTTTTCACTTCCCCGGCGATGATTGTCGGTTTGCCCTGATACATGATCCGGGAGCCGGTGACCTCTACCTTATCTCCCGGGGCAATGGTCACGGCTTGTTTTTCCATGTACCAACTGGGTCCCAGGTGGACCGGGATCGTTTCTTTTTCGGTCTTCAAGGTGAAATGCACCCCATAGGACATTCTCCTCCCGGGGGTGAATTTGTCTATACTCACCACCTCGCCGCTGAGGGTCTCCACGGTTTTGGGGTCATACATCCGGCTGTAGGCATCGCCCGCGCCCCAACCGCGGCCCTGGCCCCGTCCCGGCCCCATGCCGGGCTGCGCCCAGGCTTCCGTGGCGGCCAGAACCAGGGCGACCATACCGATCAGCATGATAAACCTTCTAAGCTTCTTCATTGACGCTCTCCTTTAATCAGTCATTTAAGGAAAAAATAGATGGATTCTATCCTTAGATTCCATCCCCAAAATCCATTTCACCCCGATAACCTTCTCCCAACCTTCGGGGTTGGGAGAAGGTGGGGGAGGGGAAAGGAAAAGGGGGCGGCAACCTTTCCCCCCGTAAATGTTACCAAGCGCCGCGCGGTCCCATGGCCATGCCCCGGCCCATGCCGCAGTAGCCGCCGCGCTCCATGCCCATGCCGGCCTGGGGGCAAATCGTTTGCGCCTGCGACCGGAAAGCGTTGCGCTTCGCCTGGAGCTGGTCTCTCAAGGCGTTGCTTTCCTGCTGCTTGACCTGAATCTGGTTCTGGTCGGGTGCGGTAGTCTGCCATAAGGCCGCCAACTCCGTCCTCTTGATCATCATCTGCTTGCGTAGTCCCGCGGTGTCGTTCATGAACTGCTGTTTAAGATCAAAGAGCTGGGTGCTCTGCTCCGGGGTTACATTCGCGTTCATGCAGCGCCAGCCGCTGCCCCGGGCCCAGGCCGGGGTGACCGCTCCCAGGCTCAGCATCAAGGCCGCGAGCAGGAAAA
>JAQTXE010000213.1 GCA_028688935.1 Syntrophales bacterium | reverse complement strand
GGCCAGGCGGATGATCTCTTCCCCGATCTTGCCTTCGGCAACCCTGGTTTCCACCGGCGCGGCCACTCCCTGTTCCTGGAGTATCTTCCTGGCTTCCTCCAGGGAAGGCATGATTTCATGATCCAGATGATGCTGGCGCACCCTGCGCCAGGCTTCCACCTGGTCCATGCGCGTGACCCGGAGGTCCACGTTTTGGATGTGCCGGGCCAGATAACCGCCGCCGATCACCCGGAGCAAAGTGATGCTCTCCATGGCCTCGCCCCCGGCCCGGGCCAGGTGCGCCGCCCACTCCAGGGCCTTGTGCGCTGAGGGGCTGCCGTCAAAGGGGATGAGAATACGGTAATAAGGATAGGAATCGGCCGTCATGTCGTTTTCCTTTCGGTTAATCCTCTTTCAACTCTTTTCTGGATTTTTAAATAACCAAGTGGAGTTGCTGAGATTATCGGGGGTGCCCATGACTATCAGGAGGTCGTTAGCCAAAAGCTGCATATCCGGTTCCGGATTGGGCAGCATTTGAGAATTGCGGCGGATGGCCAGGACCGTCACCCCGTATTTCTTGCGCAACTCGACCTGGGCCAGGGATTTGCCCGCCAGGGGAGCCCCCTCGCTCAAGCGAAAGGTGCTGATCTCGAAGTCATGCAGGTGTCGCAGACTGTCGCTGAAAGAATCCGACTCCCGGGAGATGCCTCGCAAAACCAGGTAGCCGTCGGCCCGCACTAGGGTGACAAATCTTTCGATCTCTTCCTTGGCCACCAGGTATTTCCTCAAGACCAGGGTAAAGATCTCCACCGAGGTTTCAAACTCTTCGGGCACGACGTCATCCGCTCCCAGATCAAACAGAGACTGCAATTCCTGGAGATAGCGGGTGCGCACGATGATATAGGCCCGGGGATTGAGGCTGCGGGCCAGGCTGACAATCCGCCTGGTAGCCGCCGGGTCGTTGATGACCACCACCACAATCCTGGCCTCGTTGATATCGGCGTGTTTCAGGATTTCTTCCTGAGTGGCGTCGCCGTAAAAAATCGGTTCGCCGCTTTCCCGTTCCCGCCGGACCGTTTCCGGATTCATTTCAATGATGACATAGGGAATTCCCCCGGTTTTGGCGGCCCGGGCCAGATTCCGCCCGCTCACCCCAAAGCCGACGATGATTAGGTGGTCACCGGGGATTGATTTGTCAATTTCTTCTGCCAGATGCGTCCCCAGTTTCAACCATTGGGGCAGCGGCCAGCGCAACATAAATTCTGCGGTCCGGGGCCCCAGGGCCATCATCAGGGGAGTGGCTACCATGGTAACGATGGTCACATCCAGGAACAGTTGATAACTGTCACCAGAAAACAGTCCCTGGCTCTGCCCAACCTTGGAGAGGATAAAGGAGAATTCCCCCACCTGGCAGAGGGCCAGGCCCACAAGAATGGCAGTTCGCAGGGGAAATTTCAGGAACAGGGCGGCAGAGCCGGCCATGAGGGCCTTGATCAGCAACACCCCCAGAGTAAGCAGGGCGATGATCCCCGGATTCTTAAGGAGGAAGTCCACATCCAGCAACATGCCGATGGAGATGAAAAAGAAACTGGCAAAGACATCCCGAAACGGCAGGATATTACCCAGGGCCTGGTGGCTGTACTCGGTTTCGGAGACGATCAACCCCGCCAGAAAAGCCCCCAGAGCCAGGGAGAGGCCGGCCTGGGCCGTCAACCAGGCCACCGCGGTGCAGATCAGCACAATGGCCAACAAAAAGAGTTCGCGGTTGCCGGTGCGGGCGATCTGGTAGAGTAAGTGGGGCACTACCCACTTGGCGCTGGCGATGACCAGCGAAATGATTATTATCCCCTTGGCCAACAACATCAGAAAAGAAAGCCCGATATTTTCCGACACTCCGGCCAGTAAAGGGACAAAGAGCATCATGGGCACGATGATGATGTCCTGAAAAATCAAGATTCCCAGGCTGGTGCGGCCGTGGGGGGTGTCAACTTCGGCCCGTTCCTGGAGGAGTTTGAGGACGATGGCGGTGCTGCTCAAAGACAGCAGAAAACCGATGAAAACGGCCTCGCCCATGCTCTTGCCCACCTGCAAGGCCAGAAACAGCCCGGCCAGGCAGGTGGCCGCGACTTGGACGGGACCTGCTATTAACACCGATTGCCTGATCTGGAGCAAGTTGGCGAAGGAAAATTCCACCCCGATGGTGAAGAGTAATAAAATGACCCCGATCTCCGCCAAAATTTCTACTTCGTGGATGGCTTTGACCAAACCCAGTAGATGGGGCCCGGCCAGAATCCCGGTGAGGATAAACCCCACCGTCACCGGCACCCGGAGCTGGTGGCAGATGAACAGGACCACTATGGAGAGGCCGAAAATAATGACGAGATCGGTTAAGATGGGGACCGGCATAGTTCTTCCTACTTCTGGTACGCTGCGGACCTGACTTTGGGTTCCTTGGGCAAGACAACTCGAAAAGTGAGGCCGGGTTCCGGGGGAGGATTGTCAAAGAATTGCACCTCTCCGCCATGGGCCGAAACGATGTTTTTCACCATGACCAGGCCCAGGCCGATCCCTTCTTTTTTAGTGGTGAAAAACGGGGTAAAAATATGCTCTTTCTGGTCTGCGGCAAGGCCGCGGCCGTGGTCGGTGACGTCTATGAGTATATTTTCCCCTTTGACGGAGGAACTCACGAGCACCGGTTCCCCCCAGGGAGAGGCCTGAATGGCGTTGGTCAATAAATTGATCAACACCTGCTTCATCCTCAAGGGGTCTAACTCTACAAGGGAACAAAATAAAATTCCCGATAGACCGAGTGATAATGATATTGGGTATGTCTGGTGACAAACATAAAAATACTTAAAGCTGTGATTAAGCAAATTATGATCGCCAGCTTTAAGGTATTCTTATTAAACATAAACCAATCCCTTATATTTAGTTACGAATCGTATAACTTATTTCTTAGCAGGTAGCTATGTAAGTAAACAATGTTTCCCGGAGATTCCTGGATAATGATATTGCAATGTTCGCAGGTCTCCAAGTCTTGACATTCCAAACAATGCGCCACTTGCCGCGTCATGGCGCAGAGGCGCACGGGACATTCCTTTGGGCCTCCCCCTGCCTTGCAGCCCAGACATTCGGGGTGGCTGAGGAACCAGTCAAGACCTTTGCGAAATTCAGGGAAAGAAAAACCTTCATTTCCTGGAAAACAATGAGTCCACCAGTTTACCGGTAACTGGTCGAAATATTCACTAACTTTGGAGATGGCCTTTAAGAAATCCGGCAGGTCTATCGGGCATTTTTCACATAAGCCACAATAACTCTGTTTCATGGAACTACTCCCCGGGTTAATCTGCTGTTACGAGTAAAAAGATAAAGACCTTTGACTTTTCTCAGCCTTGAATATCAGGCTTTTTCAATCATAGCTTACAATAATCTCGCCGGATGAAGGAGATGATCACAAGGACCGGAAGACGAACCTCTCCGTTAAGATAATTCCATGCACATAATAGAATTACCCCGAGAAGTATAAAAAAATAACTCGCAAAGGATAAAATATATAACAAGCTTTTTTTTGACCATCCATTTAAGGATAGAAAAAATAACAGCTTATTATACATCCTAATAATTAATTATTAGGTATGTGTGGAAATAAGAAGGGCAAGGCTTAGCGGATAATCCAGGGGTCACGCTTAAAAGGTTGTACTTCATTACTCCTAATTATTATCATCTTAAGTTCCCCTGAAAAATCTTCTCACCTCTGGCGCTGGTAAGCAATATAGCGGGGCGTTTAAAAAACAATCAAAACTAAAAGTTAAGTGGTTTATATCATGTCAGAAATCGCAGAGTCAACAAAATTCGGCTCTGATGTTCTGCAACCCTGAAAAACCGGAATCTTTATCATCGTCATCAGCTGGTCTTGGGTGACCTATTCCGGTCCAGAACCGGCTTTAAGCCGGTGACTGCCGACATTTTGCCACGTGAAACCAGGAAGTTATAAAGGGCCGGGCATTATAAGGAAGCTATTTATTCTTGATCGCTTTTCCCCGGGAAGTGAAGGAAATCCCCTGTTGCCCCGCTGTGCCAATCATAACCCCTTCCATAATCGGTTCATTAACCTCGGTTTTTGCCTGCCACTGCACCAGAAAGTTGGCCCCTGAACCGCCCCGGGTATCCGATTCCTTGACCACAAAACGGGTGGAGGCCATGGGTTTGAGGGTTGCCGGTTGAGGCAGATAACTTTTGATGATCTTGCCGTCTGAATCATAATAATCCGGCCTGACAATAGTAATGGCATGAGCGGGATCGGTATTGCAAATGCTGAGAATCCCGGCCAAAAAAATTTTCCGTTCATAATCGCCATAATAGACATGGGAATAGACAGGCACATAAACCAGTTGCCCGCGAGAAAGCCCGACCTCCGGAGCTGCCTGGGCCACGGCAAAAACGGGAACCAAGGTCGCCATGGAACGCCATGATAATTGGCACGCATCATGCTTTATAGCCATATGATGGAGAACTTGAGAATTGAGACACCATCTTTCAGCTGTCCTTAACTTAAAAGAGAAGTGATGATCGCGTTACCGGTCATGCGAGGTCGAGTGGCGCCAGTGTTGAACTGGTGTTCCCGAATGCAGATTTTCCCGGAAGAGCCGTCCCAGGAAGGCGGAGGTCAGGAACTGACTTTGCCTGACCTGGCGGCGGCCCAGCGATTGCAGGTGTTGCGTGATAAGGGAGTAAACACCTTGATCTGCGGCGCTGTGAGTGCTGACCTCCTGCATTATGCCGTAGATTTGGGTCTCACTGTGGTGAGCGGGGTAGCGGGTGAGATCCAGGAAGTAGTGCAATCTTACCGGCAGAATACGTTAGACCATCCAAAGTTTTGGCTGCCCGGCTGCCGGGGTCTGCGCCGGTATCGCAACGGCTGGATGGAGGGAAAGGGACTTTCGTGCCTCGGTCGGGCAAGGACGAGAAGCAGGGCCAGGAACAATAGCCTCTCCAGCTCCCCGCCGGAACAGGGTTTGGGACCGGGGGGATTCTGCCAATGCCCGGCCTGCGGCTTTAGGATCCCCCATGAGCAAGGCATCCCGTGTTCGCAGGTAAAGTGTCCCCGCTGCAGTCAGATGATGGAACGGGTGTGAAGGGATAAAGTGCCACATGATTATTTCTATAGCCAGCGGCAAAGGCGGTACGGGGAAAACCACCATCGCCGTCAATCTGGCGGTGGCCATGGACGAACCGGTGCATTTGCTGGATTGCGACGTGGAGGAACCCAACACCCATCTCTTCCTCCGGCCAAAAATCACGGAAAGTCTACCATTTGAGGTGGAAGTGCCTGCAATCGATGAGGCCAAATGCACCTTGTGCGGTAAATGCCAGGAGATTTGCCAGTTCAACGCCATCGCCGTTCTGCCCGAAACAACCCTGACCTTTCCCGAGTTATGTCACAGCTGTGGGGGCTGTTTCCTGGTTTGCCCAGAAGATGCGGTGCTATCCCATAAACGCCTGGTAGGCCAGGTGGAAACCGGCTACCGGGGCAAAATCGTATTCACTCATGGCCGGCTGCGAGTGGGAGAAGCCATGGCCCCGCCCCTTATCCGCCGGGTGAAGCGAGAGGCCCCGTCTCACGGGATGGCCATCATTGATGCGGCTCCCGGCACCTCGTGCCCGGTGGTGACCACGCTCCAGGGGAGCGATGTGGTGATTCTGGTGACGGAACCCACCCCCTTCGGGCTCAATGATTTGGAATTGGCCGTGGGTGTGACCCGGCAGTTAAAAATCCCCTGCGGCCTGGCAATCAACCGGGCCGATCTGGGGGACCGGCGGGTACACGAGTATGCGACCCGGGAAAACCTGCCAATCCTGTTGGAAATCCCCTTTGACCGGGAGGCGGCAGAGGTCTATGCCCAGGGTGGCTTATTGGTGGAAGAACTGCCGCAGTGGCGGCGCCTGATGAAGGATCTGATCGCCAAACTTAAGCAAGGCATTTTGCCGCCTGGGGAAATTAAAGATGCCGGATATCCGTGAATTAGTAGTGTTGAGCGGCAAGGGCGGCACGGGCAAGACCAGCCTGGTGGGCGCTTTCGCAGCCATAGCTCAAGACAAAGTGGTCTGTGATGCCGACGTGGATGCCGCGGACCTGCACATCCTGCTGCGTCCCGAAGTCCGGGAAAGACATGATTTTTATGGGGGTCACAAGGCTCTCATCAATGCCGACCGCTGTTTGCAATGTGGAGAATGCCTGGGTTGGTGCCGGTTTGGTGCTATCAATGAGTCTCTGGTGATAAATCCCTGGCTCTGCGAAGGCTGCGGCGTCTGCTGGTATATGTGCCCTGCCAAGGCTATCGATTTTCCCGATAATCTTTGCGGCGAGTGGTTCATCTCCGATACCCGCTTCGGACCTCTGGTGCACGCCCGGCTGGGTATTGCCGAAGAAAACTCCGGCAAATTGGTGGCTCTGGTCCGCCGTGAGGCGCGGCGATTGGCGGATGAACAAGGACGGAAGTGGATAATCACCGACGGCCCACCGGGGATCGGCTGCCCAGTAATCGCTTCTTTGGGTGATGCCAGCGCGGTCCTGATAGTAACTGAACCCAGCATCGCCGGGCGCCACGACCTGGAGCGGGTGGCGGCGCTGGCCCGGCATTTCAGCCTGCCGGTCTTGGTTTTGGTGAACAAAGCGGATCTGCATTGGCAAACCGCGCAGGAAATTTTGCAATTTTGTGGGGAAAAGGAGTATGGTTTTTTAGGGTTCTTGCCCTTTGATCCTGATTTCACCCGGGCCCAGGTTGAGGGCAAGACCATAATGGACTATAATAACAAAAAATTACAGACACTTCTAGTTGAGGTCTGGGAACGATTACAAAGCGGGATCGCCGGGCAGAAGCCGCAGGGAAACATGCAAAGGCCGCCTCATTGCGAGGACGGACCAGTGTCAGAGCTGCATCCCGGCTTCCCTCCCAGACCGAAATCATCCTGAATTATTATCTGCCGGGGTCACACATCCTGCAGCAGAAATCATCGCAAGCATGACTGCGAGGAGAAGGGGAATATTTCTCATAAGACTACATCGTAGTATCTTTTCAGATAAATACCTGTTGACGACTAGACAGCAGCACTGCAAATTTGCACAGACAAATCTGTTACAAAAAAAGTTATGATCTGGTATAGGTAAGACCATAGTTGTCTTTGGTGGTCCCGTCAGCCTGCATCGTTACGTTACCAGAACTGCACTCTCTGTGAATGTG
>JAQTXE010000008.1 GCA_028688935.1 Syntrophales bacterium | reverse complement strand
GTGGTCCCGGCGAAAAAGCTCCGGTTCCCGGCAATGAAAATGCGGGCACTCCTTCATCGCTGCCACCTCCGGTCCCGGCCCTTCAGGGCCAGGATTTCTCCCATGCCGGCGATCCTGGAAGTGATGCGGTCCCCGAAATCCCCGTAGTGTTCCGCCACCCTGTCCAGGGAGAAGTTGCTGGTGATGACCGTGGGCAACCTATGGCCGGCCCGGAAATCCAGAACGTCGTAAAGGGCTTCCTGTACCAGGTCGGTGTGCCGTTCCGCGCCCAAGTCGTCGATCACCAGGAAGCGATGGCGGGAAAAGGCGCTGATGATTTCCGACGCCGCCTGGTTGAAAGAACTGCGGAAAGAGTCCCGCAGCCGGTTCATCAAATCGACGCTCCTGATAAAGACCTTGCTGGCCTCTCCCCGGGCCTGGATTTCTCGCACCAGGTAGGCCACGGCCAGGTGGGTCTTCCCCACCCCGGCGCCGCCGTAAATAAATACGGGGGGCGTTTCCGGAGGGTTGTGAAAGTCGCTAAGCCGGGCCTTCAGGTGGACCGGGAACACCCTCTTGTCCAGGAGAATCCGTTGCAGAGCCTGCTCCTCCTGTTCCGGGGTCGGTGGCGAAGGTGCGGCCGATGGCGGCATATTTTCTAGGATGCGCCCGATCCGGTTTTTGATGAGCTCCAAACCGGAGCCTGTCTTTACCGCCGTTTCCTCCGGTTCCGAAGTCGTGGTCATAGTTGCCCTCCAGCACTTTCAAACAGTTGGTGTCGCTGCGCATGAGAAAGTCGAAGGTCAGCCAGGGCTTGTTCAGCACCCGGACCTTCTCGAAAAGTCCTCGCCACCACTCGGGATCGCCCCGCTTGCGGAGGCGAAGTCCGGCCTTCTTGCGGCGCTCGTCGGTGAGTTCGGAGACCTTGGGCTTGCAGCCCATGTCGTTCCAGAGCTTCACCAGGCCTGCTGGCCCGAACTTTTTTTGGGTCGGCTGCGGCTCGTTCTCCGGCTCGCCATCGTTGACTGCAACCGAATCAACGGGGTCGGGAGGGGGCGCCGCGTCGTCGACCAGCGTAGCCCGGTCGGCGACAGAGGCGCTAGCCTCTCTGGTTTGTGTGGTGTGGTATGGTGTGGTGTGGTAGGAGCAGATATGTGCAGGCTCTGCGCAGATATGTGTATCGTCCGTGCGGAGGCTGCACGGTTCTGTGCATTGGCTGTGCGGAGCCTGCCTGGAGAAGCCCTCCAGTCTGCACAGAATCTGCCCGTAACTCTTTCTTTTGCGGGGATCAGGGTGCTGTGCCAGTATTTCGATGGTCCGGTACAGCTCGTAGCTGATGGTTTTCTCTGAACTTCCCAGGAGGGCGTCGACTTCCTTTTTGATCAACTCTTCAGAGTAGCGGTCTGCCCGCTTCGCCAGCTTGGGGCAAAAAACCACCCTGGACAGCCAGGCCACCCGGTCTATAGCGTTGATCTCTGCCAGAAGGTTCAGAAACGGCATCATGGTTTCTTCGCTTGTCCTGAGGTCCTGTGTTAGGAGGTCCAGCCCATAGTCATCCGGCAGCCTGAAGACCCGCCCGTGGCGGGTTATCACTTCCAACAGGCGGAAATACCAGCCCACTGCGGCCATAGCCCCATACTCCGGATTCAGCTTGGCGCCCCAGGCTTCGATCTTCCTGATCTTCTTGTTCTCAGCGGCGTCCGCCTGGTGTTCAAACCACTTCATTTATTTCCACGTCTTCCAATTCGTGATTCCAAAAAGAAATCCCCAGATGGCACGCTGCCACCTGGGGATTGTTAGCAAAACAAGCACATATTCGGTTTGCGCTGCCATTGCAGCCGCTAACCGTATTCTGAGAAAAGGGACATGAAAAAAATCTACAGAGAGAAAGACCGAAAAAAACTTTCTCAGGAGGGTCGATCCAAAATTAGTCGGGGAAATGCCTCCCCACGTGGGGACAATCTTGGGGACAACCCTGGGGACAGTCTGGGGACAGCTTTTTTGGTGGGTGCTGCTACAGAAATTGTGAGAAGAAACAGCTAGTTGGTGTGGCGTCCCCAACCGGATTTGAACCGGTGTTGCCGGCGTGAAAGGCCGGTGTCCTGGACCAGGCTAGACGATGGGGACGTGGGCGGGTGTTTTTCCTGACAATTCGCTGATGGTTTTAGAAACTGTTTACCTCAGGCTTTCTCTTTTATTTCCGTAAATAACCATCTGGTGGGCCGTGTTGGATTCGAACCAACGACTCTCTGCTTAAAAGGCAGATACTCTACCGACTGAGTTAACGGCCCAAACCTTATATTTTTAACCTCTGCCAAAAAACTTGTCAAGAGTATCGGGGACAGGTTTTTTAGGGAGAAGAGCAAAGAATCAGGACCTCCGGCCCCCTCCCTCAAACCCCTCCAAAGCCGCCAGCGTCCGGGTCAGGAGGGTGGCATGCAGCGCCTGGGAGGAGGTGGCGGCGTCCACCCGCTGGATTCGCTGGTCCGCCAAGCTCTCATAAATGGCCGCCACCCGTTCCAGATAAGGAAGCAATTCGCTCACCTGGCGTTTTCTTTGCAGACGCTCCAGGGCCTGGGCCACGGGTATCAGCAGGAGAAAGACCAGATCGGGCTGGGGCGCAAAGGCTTCATTGGCAGCCAAAATCTCCCCGGGGTCCAGGCCCAGGGCCCCCTGATAAGCCACGGTGGAGTAATAATAGCGGTCGCTGATGACCATCCGGCCCTCAGCCAGGGCGGGGTTGATGACCATCTCCACGTGTTCCCGGCGGTCAGTCAGGAAAAGGTCCAGCTCTTCTAAGGGGCTCAGGTGCCGGGTAGGTCCTTGTAGATAATGGCGCAGTTTTTGCCCCACCGGGCCGGTGGTGGGCTCCTGGGTGAGTACCACATCCCGGCCCTGCTGGAGCAGGGATAAGGCCAGGAGCTGGGCCTGGGTGGTCTTCCCCGAGCCGTCCACCCCTTCCAGGGCCAGGAGAAATCCCCGCCCCATCTTTAGGCGCCGCTACCAGATTTCGGGGAAGGCCACATTATCATAGATGTATCCCACCTTTTCCTTGTGGCTCAACTCCATCTGGGCCATTTTCTCCAGGAAATCCCGGATCTCTCCCGGCGGCTGGAGCGCGGCCAGGGTCCGGTAAAAATTATAAGAGCCCTCCTCCCGTTTCATGGCAATCACCAGGGCTTCTTTAGGTGACAGCTCATCAGTGAAGGCCGGGGCCTTGAGCATCTCCGCCAGGTGGACGTTCTGGGCCTGGCCCACCAACTTGCAGCCCTCGGCGGTGAAGCAGGACTGCAAAAAGGCCTTGTGCTCCAGCTCATCCTTGGCCAGGAATTCGAAGGTTTCTTTGGTATCCGCGTGACTCACCAGCTTGGCCATACGCAGGTAAAACTCATGGGACAGCTCTTCCTGGGCAATGGCGTTGTTGATGATCGCGAGCAGTTCAGTGTCCATAATTATTCCTTTTAGTTAGTGGGTTAGCCTAGATTGGTGAATTTCCGGTCCCAGAGAACCCTGGGAGGGCTCCCTGGCCGGGGAGCCCTCCCAGGAGAGCCTCAAGTGCTTTTAATTTCGATGGCCTTGGGTTTGGCCTCTGCTTTTTTGGGGCAGGAAATGCTCAGGACGCCTTGCTTATAGCTGGCCTCGATCTTGTCGGCCTCCACGGCCGCGGGCAGCTTTAGGGAACGGGAGAAAGAGCCGTAGCTTCTTTCCACCAGGTGATAGTTCTCTTTTTTCTCTTCCCGCTCCGACTTCTTTTCTCCTTTGATGGTGAGGATGTCGCCGGAAAGAGAAATATCGATATCCTTGGCCTCCATCCCGGGGACTTCAGCCTTGATCTCCACCTTGTCTGCGGTTTCCGAGACATCCACCGCGGGGGCCCATTCCGCTTCCAGGGGCCGGAAGGCCCGGCGGCCGGGTCCGAAGAAATCATCCCACAAACGATCCATTTCCCGGCGCAGGCGGGAGACTTCCCGAAACGGCTTCCATTCCATGATATCAGGCATAAGACACCTCCAAAATTGCCTTATGATAGTAGCATTCTATTAAAATTAATAGTGATAAGCCTCTGGCCTGTCAACTCGTACACCGGAAAATTGACGGAGAATATTCTTGAATTCACCGCCGAAGGATGGTAGAAGATAATAGCCGCCAGGGGCAACCCTATGACTCGATTGCTAGCTTCCCAAATAGCAAACCGCCTCCTTATCCGCTAAGGAGGTTTTTTTTTGCCGCCCAAGGAAGGATTGGTTTATGGAATTCCGGCATAAAGACCTGCTGGGCATCGCTGACCTGGAACCCGAAGAGATCAGCCTTATTTTGGACACCGCCGCTTCCTTCAAGGAGATCTCCACCCGGCCCATCAAGAAAGTGCCCACCCTCCGGGGCAAGACGGTGGTGACCCTGTTTTATGAACCCAGCACCCGCACCCGCATGTCCTTTGAGATCGCGGCCAAACGCCTCAGCGCCGACACCCTGAACCTGACGGTGTCGGCCTCCAGCGCGGTCAAGGGAGAGACTTTGGCGGACACGGCCCATAACCTGGAGGCCATGGCCCCGGACGTTTTGGTTATCCGCCATGCCGCCAGCGGCGCCCCCCATTACCTGGCCCAACGCCTCCGGTGCGGGGTGATCAACGCCGGAGACGGACTGCACGAGCACCCCACCCAGGCCCTCTTGGACCTCCTCACCGTGCGGGAGGCCAAGAGCCGCTTAGACGGCCTGAAGGTGGCCATTATCGGGGACATCGCCCATTCCCGGGTGGCCCGCTCCAATATTTACGCCTTCACCAAGATGGGCTCCAGGGTAACGGTGGCCGGGCCCGCCACCATGCTGCCCCCTTACCTGGAGACCCTGGGCGCTCAGGTTACCACTTCATTGGTGGAAGCCGTGCGCGATGCCGATGTAATTATGATGCTCAGACTGCAACTGGAGCGCATGGGCCAGATGTTCCTCTCCACCTTAAGGGAGTACAGCCAGTTCTTCGGGTTGGCCCCCAAACACCTGAAACTTGCCAAAGAAGACGTGATCATTATGCACCCCGGTCCCCTCAACCGGGGGGTGGAAATTTCCCCGGAAGTGGCCGACGGCCCCCATTCCCTGATCCTGGAACAGGTGACCAACGGGGTGGCGGTGCGCATGGCCGTGCTCTATTTCTTGATCGGAGGAGAAAAAGGGTGAGCCTGTTAATTAAAGGCGGGCTGGTGGTGGACCCCTCCCAACATCTGGAGGACCCCCTGGACCTGCTGGTGGAACGGGGCAAAATCGTAGCCCTGGAGCCCCCGGGCCGGATCCCGGCCGAAGGACGGCGGGTCATTTCCGCTTCGGACCTGGTGGTGACCCCGGGTCTGGTGGACATGCACGTTCATCTCCGGGAACCGGGGGAGGAATACAAAGAGACCATTGAGTCCGGCACCCGGGCCGCCATCCAGGGAGGCTTCACCGGGGTGGCCTGCATGCCCAACACCAAGCCGGTGAACGACAACGCCGCGGTGACCCGCCTCATCCTGGACCAGGCCAAAGCCGCGGGCCACGCCCGGGTTTACCCGGTGGGAGCCGTATCCGTGGGCTCCCTGGGGCAGGCCCTCAGCGAATATGGCGATCTCAAGGCCGCGGGCGTGGTGGCCGTGACCGACGACGGCCGCCCGGTGAGCAACTCCATGCTCATGCGCCGGGCCCTGGAATACGCCCGCACCTTCGATCTCCCCGTCATCTCCCACTGCGAGGACCTGGACCTCGCGGCGGACGGCGTCATGCACGAAGGCGCCGTCTCCCTGCAATTGGGCCTGAAAGGCATCCCCGCGGCCGCGGAAGAGGTCATGGTCTACCGGGACCTGACCCTGGCCCGCCTCACCGGCGCGCGGCTCCATATCGCCCACGTCAGCACCGCGGGCAGCGTAGCCATCATTCGCCTAGCCAAGGCCATGGGCCTGCCCGTCACTGCCGAGACCGCGCCCCATTACTTCACCCTGACGGAAGAGGCGGTCCTGGGCTATAACACCCATGCCAAGGTTAACCCGCCTTTGAGGACCGAAATGGACGTGAAGTCCATTAAAGAAGCCATCAGAGATGGCACCCTGGACGCGGTGGCCTGCGACCACGCGCCCCACAGCTCCCTGGAAAAAGAAGTGGAATTCACCGCCGCCGCCTTCGGCCTCATCGGCCTGGAAACCTCCTTAAGCCTTACCCTGAAACTGGTGCACGACGGCGCCCTTAACCTGAGCCAGGCCATCGGCGCTCTCAGCACCAATCCCGCGGGTATCCTGGGCATGCCCGGAGGCACCCTGAAAGCGGGGGCCCCGGCGGACATCACCCTCATTGATCTAAACCGGGAGTGGACCGTGGACGCCAGCGCCTTCGCCTCCAAATCCCGGAACTGCCCCTTTAACGGCTGGACCTTGAAAGGCAAAGCCGTGATGACTATTGTGGGGGGAGAGGTGGTCTGGGAGGAGGAGGGATAGGGATTAGGGAACAGGGGTCAGGGATAAGAATTTGGGATGGTCTGGTAGGGTGGGCGTCTCGCCCGCCCGTGTCCGATCCCATCAACAAGAGTTAATCTATCCCACCAATTCATTAAGGATTAGGGGCCAGTTTTTTAGTAGTGCAATATCAGGGTAGCCCAAGCTTTAGCCTGCAACAGTGGCGTTGGGCGGACGCCCCCCTCACCCCAACCTTCTCCCCCCGCCGGGGGGAGAGGGAGTTGATGGCTGGCTTTCTTGGATTCCATTGCTTAGAAAAACAAGGAAGAGAAGGAACGGCAAGCAGTATGTAGTGAGTAAAAAGGAATGAGATATATCATAGTCGATCTGATCCTCTCATTTTAAGGCTGTTCATTGCCCTCGGGTTTTTATTTATCTCATGGATATTCCTGCATTAATCCCCTCTCCCCTCGGGGGAGAGGGCTAGGGTGAGGGGGGCGTAAGTGACCACGCAGCTCGCCCGGGTCCTGCGGAAGAACATGACCGATGCAGAAAGCAGGCTCTGGTATCATCTTCGGGATCGCCAGCTCGGCGGCTGGAAATTCCGGCGGCAACACCCGGTGGGACCATTCATCGTAGATTTTATCTGTCTAGAGAAAAAAGTTGTCATTGAGTTGGACGGCGGGCAACATGGAGAGAATGAAGAGGTAGATGCGCGGCGCACCGCTTACTTAAATAAAATGGGGTATCATGTCCTGCGGTTTTGGAATCATGAGGTCTTGCAGGAGACGGATGCGATTATGGATACAATTTTCGACACCCTCGAAGACCTCCCCCCTCACCCCGGCCCTCTCCCCCCGCCGGGGGGAGAGGGAGTTGAGCGTTGACAGTTTTAGGCTCTGTTGGCAAGATAATCCATTGTAAGATGAGCATGGCCCGCCAATATTATTTAGTTAACGGTTAATTCAATGAATTTATGGAAGCTTATTTTTTCTTTAGCAAAATATGACGAGTCCATTTTACATCAATTATGTGGGATTAAGATATTTAACAAAAAAGTACATCAGTATGGAATTATTAATAAGATAGATGATGAACGCATTTATATTAGTTTTGAAAACAGACCTAATTGTAAATATAAATACAACGAATTTTCTGTACTTTTTGACAATTCATTTATAGACCAACTACCAATTTCATTAAAAGAAAAGTTAAAATACAAAAATCTTCATTTAAAGGACAGATTTCTAGATATTATATTCAAAATCCATGATGGGATTAATCTAAACGGTGACGATATTAATTTTATATTGGAAAGAAATGCCTATGAATTATTAGGAAAATATTATGAAAAAAATATTGGTGATGATAAATGGCATATTGTTACCGCAGCCAAATATTATCGAAAAGCTGGTTTGGTGGACAAAGGGTTGGCATTAACTAACATTGAAAATATTCAGCAGGATAGGTTCAATCAACATAAAGATTTCAAAAAGTTTATGGCAGCTGTTCTTACAGCTCATGGGGCATGCTTACGTGATGATGGTAACTTACCAAAAGCTGAAAAATGCGCCTGGGATGCTCTAAAGTACGACGAATCATTTTATCCATATAACTTACTTGGAGCCATTTACATTGATAAAGGAAAAATTAAACAAGGAGATGATTTATTTCAACAAGCTGAAGCTTTAGGCTCTGGCAAAAAAAATGAAATATTGAATTCACAAAAATCTTTTATAATTTCCGTAGTTAATAAATCTCCTATAGAAGCAAAAACAGAAATAGCTCGCTATTTTTATTATAAAGATAATAAAAGATATGGTTTCTTGAAGAAATATCTTTGATAAAAATATACTTATCGACGACATAGTTTTTAAACAAAAGTTTCTATTTTTTGCCAATTTCTAAGAGGAATATTATGCCCAGCCAGGTTTTCTTCATGGATTTACGCGCTTCCGTCAAGGAGCCCAATGTCAAAAAATTCCAGCAGTTGTTGGCCGCGGTGGATTTGAAGTCCATCGTTCAGCGCAAGAAAAAGCGGCCCCTGATGGCCGTGAAGCTCCATTTCGGGGAGAAGGGCAACACCGCCTTTATCCGCCCCAATTTCGTGCGCTGGGTGGTGGACGCCCTCTGGGAGCACGGGGGCCGGCCTTTCTTAACCGACGCCAACACCGTCTACGTGGGCACCCGGTCCGAGGCGGTAAGCCACCTGACCACGGCCATTGAAAACGGCTTCGCCTACGCGGTGGTGAAGGCTCCCCTGGTGATTGCCGACGGTCTCACGGGCAAGGCGGAGGTGGAACTCCCCATCAACAAAAAACATTTCCAGAGCGTTTTTCTGGCCGAGGGGCTGGTGGAAGCAGAAGGGATGGTGGCCATGACCCACTTCAAGCTCCACGAGCTCTCCGGTTTCGGCGGCGCTATCAAAAATTTAGCCATGGGGGGCGCCTCCCGCCGGGGAAAGCTGGCCCAACACTCCAACATCTCCCCTAAAGTGTTAGACAAAAAGTGCACCGGCTGCGGGGAGTGCGTGGCCCACTGCGCCCAGGAGGCCATCCAGATCAATCCGGAGACCCAGAAAGCGGTGATCGATACCGCCAAGTGCATCGGTTGCGCCGAGTGCATCCTGGTTTGCCCCTATGGCAACATCCAGATCCAATGGAACGAATCCATCCCCGTCTTCCTGGAAAAGCTGGCGGAGTACGCCTACGGAGTGATGCAAAGCAAAAAGGACCGGGCCGTGTTCTTAAGCTTCGTCACCCAGGTCTCTCCGGCCTGCGACTGCTACGGACACAACGACGCGCCCATCGTCGGCGATATCGGCATCCTGGCCTCTAAGGACCCGGTGGCCATCGACCAGGCGGCCGCGGACCTGGTAAACCGGGCCCGGGGCCTGGAGGGCTCGGCCCTAAAAGAGATGGGCCCGGGCAGCGACAAATTTAAGGATATCTACCCCCAGGTGGACTGGCCCCTGAAATTGGCCTACGCCGAAGAACTGGGCCTGGGAAGCCGGGAGTATGAGTTGATAAAAATCTGAACCGCCGATAAACGCAGATGGACGCAGATTGTTATCGGCGTATATCGGCGTTCATCCGCGGTTAAAAAAGGAAATAAACATTATGCAGCCCATCGGCCCTTTAATGATCGAACATCGCCTCATCGAGCGCATGATCCAGCTCATGCGCTGTGAATTAACCCGGATCAAAGACAACGTGGCGGTGGACCCGGAGTTCGCCTTCGTGGACCCGGTGTTCATCGACACCGCGGTGGATTTCATCCGTTTTTACGCCGACCGCGTCCACCATGGCAAAGAGGAAGAAATCCTTTTCGCGGCTCTGGCTAAAAAAGACATAGCCGCCGAGCATCGCCAGATGATGGAAGAGTTGATCCAGGACCACGTCTGGGGCCGGGAGACCACCCTGGCGCTGGTGTGGGCCAAGGAGGACTATCTCCTGGTAAAAGAGGGCGCGCTGGAGAAAATTCTGGAAAATCTGGACAAACTGGTGGAATTTTATCCCCGGCACATCGAAAAAGAGGATAAACATTTTTTTATCCCCTGCATGACCTATTTCAGTGGCCCCGAAAAGGCGGATATGCTCCAGGCCATGTACGAATTTGACCGGCAGATTATCCACGAGAAATACCGGGGCATAGTGGAAGGGATCGAGAACCGGAAATCTTGCCATCATGATCATAAATAAAAGATTCACCACTAAGACACGGAGAGCGCGCAGAGGCACAGGGAAGAATTAGTGGTCAGTGGCCGGTGGCCAGTGGTTAACTGCTTGGTATTTTCGCTGACCACTGACCCCTGATCACTGGCCACTTTTCGGTGTCCGCCGTGCCTCTCTGCTGAAAATATGGTAATATTTCAAGATGGTTTATCTGGTGGGTGCGGGGCCCGGAGATCCGGGGTTGATCACGGTGAAGGGCCGGGAAGTCCTCAGAAAGGCCCAGGTGGTGGTCTATGACCAGTTGGCCTCCCCGGAGTTGCTCAAAGAGGCCCCGGCGGACGCAGAAATTATCTACGTGGGCAAAAAAGCCGGGGCCCATGCCCTGCCCCAGGAGGGCATCAACCAGCTCCTGGTGGACAAGGCCCGCTCCGGCCTCACGGTGGTGCGCCTTAAGGGCGGCGACCCCTTCGTCTTCGGCCGGGGGGGCGAAGAAGCCCTGGCCCTGGCGGCCGCGGGGCTACCCTTCGAGGTAGTCCCCGGGGTGACCGCGGCCGTGGCCGTGCCCGCGTATGCGGGCATCCCCGTGACTCACCGGGGGCTGGCGTCCCTGGTGACCTTCATCACCGGCCACGAGGACCCCACCAAGGAGACCAGCGCCATCCCCTGGGACGTGCTGGCCCAGACCCAGGGGACCCTGGTCTTTCTCATGGGGGTGAAAAATTTGGCGGACAACTGCCGCCGCTTGCTCGCAGGCGGCCGGCCTCCTACGACCCCGGCGGCGGTGATCGAGAAGGGCACCACCACGGAACAGCGTACGGTCACCGGGGTGTTGGAAAATATCGCCGCCGTCGCCCAAGCAGCCGGCATCAAGCCCCCGGCCATCCTGGTGGTGGGGGAAGCAGCCTCCCTGAGGGAGAGCCTGAAGTGGTGGGAGACCAGGCCCCTGTGGGGCAAAACCGTGGTGGTCACCCGCACCCGGGAGCAGGCCTCGGCGCTGGTGGCTCTGCTGGCCGCCGCCGGGGCCCGCTGCCTGGAGGTACCCACCCTGGAGATCGGCCCCCCGGATGATTTCACCCCCCTGGATCAGGCCCTATCAAACCTTTCCCGGTATCAGTGGATCGTTTTCACCAGCGCCAACGGCGTGGCTGCGTTTATGCAGCGTTTGTTTGGTCAGGGGCAGGACGTGCGGGCCCTGGGGAGTGCCAAGCTCGCGGCCATCGGCCCGGCCACGGCCCAGGCTCTACAAAACTGGGGGCTGACGGCGGACGTGGTGCCGGCCGCGTTCAAAGCGGAAGTGCTCCTGGAGGCCCTCTCACCTCATATCGCCTCCGGCGACCGGATTCTCCTGGCCCGGGCCCAGGTGGCCCGGGAGGTGCTGCCCCAGGGTCTGGCGCAACTGGGCGCCCAGGTGGACGTGGCCCCGGTCTATCAGGCCCTGCCTCCAGGGGGGATTCCCCCGGAAGCGGAAGCTGCCTTACAAGCAGGCCGGGTGGATATCCTCACCTTCACCAGTTCCGCCACGGTGCATAACTTTGTGAGACTCCTGGGTCCGGAACGCTTCCAGGCCCTGGCAAAGAAGGCGGTTGTGGCCGCCATTGGCCCCATCACCGGGGCCACGCTCCAGGAATACGGCCCCACCCCCCAGATTCAGCCCCAGGATTTTACCATACCCGCCCTGGCCGCGGCGATCATCGATCATTTCAAGATTCTTACCTGAAGAAAGACAGGTAGGGGCGAAACCCAGGTTCGTCCTTATAAATCTGGTTATATGTGCTAACAACTAAATATAAAGCTTATTTTTTATGACCACAAAGAGTGACGGAAAACTTGGAACAAGCTCAATGAAGCACGGACAAGACAACAAATTTAGAATTTACTTATTTTATGGCGTCATGTTTTTGATAGTGGTTCTTAGTATTGAACTACTATCTCAGGTTACTTTCCTGATTATTTTTGGGAAAAGATATTCCCCCGGGAATCTTAGAAGTTATGTGGTCCATAAATATGATATCACGGACCAGAGCGCCAACTTTTTAAACCAGGAAGTCATTCATCCTTATGTCGGCTATGTCTTGGATTCCGGGGATGAGAAGAAAAATTTTACCGGCCAGGGTTTTTTAACCGATATTTCACCGGTGGTTAAAAAAGAAGCGGGAAAAGTAAATATTGTGATCTTGGGAGGTTCAGTGGCTAACGGGTTGGTGAAACCTATTGAGCAGGCCTGGAAAAAGACTTTTAAGGCCGCTCCCCGTCTGATCAACCTGGCCTGCCCCGGTTTCAAGCAGCCCCAACAACTGATGGCCCTTACTTATTTCCTCGCTTTGGGGGCGCAATACGACCTGGTAATTAACCTGGACGGGTTCAATGATATTGTGCTCCCTTATGTGGAAAATTACGTGGCCGGCGTCAACCCCTTTTTCCCCCGTAGCTGGGAGTTAAGAATCAGCGACAATCCCCCTCCCCGGGTATTGGCGGCGATAGGCAAACTAAAATATTTTCAAGATATTAAACGAGAAAGGTTGGCCGCCTTGGCCACCAGCGTATTTAATTTCAGTGCCACCTATGGTCTCATCAAAATGGTGCAACTGATGATAAACAATAAAGATATTTATAAAAGCTCCATGGCGCTCTTGGAGCTGCAAATGAAATCGAAGAAACGCTTTGCCGAATCCGGGCCGGTGGAACATTATGCTAATGACACGAAGATGTTTGAAGCAGCCGCGGATTTCTGGTACAGATGTTCCCTGCTGATCAACGACCTGGCCCCAAAAAACGGTTTTGCCTACTACCATGTTCTCCAGCCGGACCAATACTTACAAGGGTCAAAACAGTTAACCAGGGAAGAGAAACACCTTGCCTTTAATGAGAAGCATGTATATCGGCGGCCGGTCATCATCGGCTATCCCCTGCTCATTGCCCGGGGTAAGATGCTGGTAAAAAATCAGGTCAATTTCTTTGATGCCACCATGATTTTTGCCCATACCAAGGAAACCGTCTATAGCGATGATTGCTGCCATTTTAATAAGAAAGGTTATCAAATACTAGCTGATTATATTATTGAAGAAATCAGCCGGCACAGTAAATTTGCAAGATTAAAGCCCGCGGGCGCCTTGCCTAACTAGTCACCCACCGGCGGCTTACGGCAACTTCTTATTGCCGCCCCGGAAAAGCTGGGATAGAGGGCTGCGGGCCTCTAACCTTCCGGAACTCAAACTTAGATTATGACACATATATTTCCAGCCATAGGGGCCGGTCCCCGGATCGACTACCAACAAGACCTTAACCCGGCGCAGTATGAGGCGGTGACCACCCAGGAGGGCCCCGTCCTGGTCATTGCCGGCGCCGGCAGCGGCAAGACCCGCACCCTGGTCTATCGCCTGGCCTATCTGGTGGAGCAGGGAGTGGACCCCGGCTCCATTTTGCTTCTCACCTTTACCCGCAAGGCCTCCCAGGAGATGCTCAACCGGGCGGCCCACCTCATCCACCAGCCCCTGGGCCAGGTGATGGGGGGGACTTTCCATGGTATCTGCTATCAGTGGCTGCGCCGTTACGGGGCGCGCCTGGGCTATACCGACGGTTTCACGGTCATGGACCGGGCCGACCAGGGTGATCTCCTGAACATGCTGAAGGAGCGCCTGGGATTGAAAAAGATCGAGGGCCCCTTCCCCCGGAAGGAGACCCTGGCGGAAATCCTGGGAGCCACGGTCAACAAGGACCTCTCCCTGGAGGACTTGCTCTACCGGGATTATCCCCAAGTTGTGCCGCATCAGGCCGACCTGCTGCAAATCGGCCTGGCCTACCAGGAAGAAAAACGGCGCCATGCCCTTTTAGATTATGACGACCTGCTCCTGGAAGGCAGACGCCTGCTCAGGGAAGAGGAGGAGGTGCGCCGCCGGTTGTCCGAGCAGTTCCGTTTCCTGATGGTGGATGAATACCAGGATACCAACCGCTTGCAGGCCGAAATGGTGCGCCTTTTGGCCTATACCCACGACAACGTCATGGCCGTGGGCGACGACTCCCAGTCCATCTATTCCTTCCGGGGGGCCAATTTCCGCAACATCATGGATTTCCCCACTCTCTTTCCCGGCACCCGGGTCATTAAACTGGAGGAAAACTACCGTTCCACCCAGCCCATTTTAGACCTGGCCAACGAAATCATCGCCGGGGCCCGGGAGAAGTACACCAAATGCCTCTTTACCCGCAAGGGCGACGGCTTAAAGCCCCGGCTCTTCCGGCCCGCCAGCGAAAACGAGCAATCCCAGCTGGTGGTGGCCCAGGTCCAGGACCTGCACGAGCGGGGGACTCCCTTAAATAAGATGGCGGTGCTCTTCAGGGCCGCGTTCCATTCCTTCGACCTGGAGATCGAACTGGTGCGCCAGGGAGTGCCCTTCATGAAGTTCGGGGGCTTCAAATTCATGGAGAGCGCCCACATCAAGGACCTGCTGGCCCACTTGAGGGTGGTGGCCAACCCCCGGGACGCCATGAGCTGGAACCGGGTGCTGCTCTTGGTGCCGGGAGTGGGCAAGCAGACCGCCAAAAAGTTTCAGGGCAATCTGAAAGAGGGTTTCACCCTGGAAAAAGCCGTGGCCGCCCTGGGCAAAATGCGCCCCCAGGCCGGTCTTAAACCTTTGGCGGAACTGCTCGTCAGCCTCCAGAATCCGGGCCAAACCCTGGTATCCCGCATGAACCTGGCCCTGGCCTACTACGAACCGCTCTTGACCCAGCGCTACGACGACTACCCCAAGAGGGTCCGGGACCTGGAACACCTGCTGACCATCACCGCCCGCTACAAAGAACTCCGGAGCTTTTTGAACGACCTCTCCCTGGACCCGCCTTCCAGCCTGGCGGACGTATCCCACCCCACCCACGACTTCCTGACCCTGTCCACCATCCACTCCGCCAAGGGCCTGGAATGGGATGCAGTCTTCATCATCTGGGCCGCGGAAGGCCGCTTCCCGGCCTTCTACTCCCTGGAGAAGGAAGAGGAACTGGAAGAAGAACGGCGCCTGATGTACGTGGCCGCCACCCGGGCCCGGCGCTATTTGGCTGTCCTTTTCCCGGCAGTGGGCTATAATAGACAATTGGGCATGACCTATAACAGCCCTTCCCGCTTCATCGCCGACCTTCCCCCCAAGCTGCTGGAAACTTGGCGGACGGAGGTGGAGGAGTGGTGAAAAGATAGTGATCAGTAGCCAGTAGTCAGTGGTCAGAGAAAAACGAGTCCTACTCGGCCAAATTGAGCTTGGCTTCCACTTCCACCCGCAAAAGACGACTTGGGAGCAGCGAAAAAAACTGCTCACTGCTCACTGCTCACTGCTCACTGAGGTAGCGCCATGGCCACATGGGAACCTGCTTACTTGGAGACGCAGCGTCGAGGACTGCTCACTGAAAAGATTCAGGCTGCGTACGACATTCTGAGCCAGTGCAACCTTTGCCCGCACAATTGCCTGGTGGACCGGCATCACGGGGAGCGGGGCCTCTGCCGCACCGGGGACCAGCCCTTCGTCTCTTCTTACGGCCCCCATTTCGGGGAAGAAGACCCCCTGGTGGGGCAAGGGGGCTCGGGCACCATCTTTTTTACCCACTGCAATATCTACTGCATCTTTTGTCAGAACTACGAGATCAGCCATGGGGGCGAAGGCGAGGAAATTTCCAGCGACGATTTGGCGGCCATCATGATTTATCTCCAGAAGAAAGGCTGCCACAACATCAATTTCGTCACCCCGTCCCATCAGGTGGCCCAGATTCTGGAAGCCTTGCCCCTGGCCATCGGCTCCGGCCTGAACGTACCCCTGGTCTATAATACCGGCGGCTACGACGCTCTTGAGACCCTGAGGCTGCTGGACGGGATCATCGATATCTACATGCCGGACTTCAAGTTCTGGGACCCTCAGGTGGCCGTGGAGGTCTGCGAGGCCCCGGATTATCCGGAGATCGCCCGCCAGGCCCTGAAGGAAATGCACCGCCAGGTGGGGGACTTGGTGATCGACAATGACGGGGTGGCCCGGCGTGGCCTGCTGGTGCGCCACCTGGTACTCCCCGACGGTCTGGCCGGCACCAAGGAAGTGATGGAATTTCTGGTCCGGGAGATCTCCCCGGACACCTACGTCAACGTCATGGGCCAATACCGCCCCTGCGGCCGGGCCAACGACCACCCGTCTTTGCGTAAATTCCTCACCGGCGTGGAACACGCCCAGGCCCAACAGATGGCCCGGGAAGCGGGCCTCACCCGCCTGGACCACCGGGAAAAATTATTCCGGTGGTTGTAATTTGGAGAGGAGGGCCGGAGGACAGTGATCAGTGATCAGGTACCAAAAATTACTGATTACTGATCACTGGCAATCCCGGGATATTTGATGAGCGGCGCCAACATTTACGCAGTGGGAGACATCCACGGCTGCCTGGACCTGTTGCAGCAGTTGCTCGACGAGGTCCAGCCCGACCTGGAGCAAGACGTTCTCCTCTTTATGGGGGATTATATCGACCGGGGGCCGGATTCCCGGCGGGTGGTGGATTACATCCTGGCGCTGCGGCAAAAATATCCCCGGGAACATATCATCTGTCTGAAGGGCAATCATGAGGCTATGCTCTTCGATTTTCTCCAGGACCGGGAGCGGGCCATGTTCATGTTCAACGGCGGCTTGAGCACCATCCGGAATTATTGGGGGGAGAATTGGGAAGGTCTGCCCCGGTTGCTGCTGCCCCCGGAGCATGAAGAGTTCTACCAGGAATTGCGGCCCTATTATGAGACCCCGGATTATATTTTCGTCCACGCGGGCCTGAAGCCCGGAGTGCCTTTAGCAGAGCAGCAGGAAGAAGACCTCCTGTGGATCCGGGGGCAATTCATCGCCTCCATGGAGGATTTCGGCCGCCTGGTGATTTTCGGCCATACCCCCTTCAATCAGCCGCTGGTGCTCCCCAACAAGATCGGCATCGACACCGGCGCGGTCTACGGCAATTTCCTCACCTGCCTGAAATTGCCGCAAAAGAAATTCTTCCGTAAAGGCTAGCAGTCATTGCCAAACCTCAATTTCACCCCCATTTATCATTCCGGGTGCAGCTAATACCGTTTTCAGTTTTCGGTTTTCGGTTTTCGGTAGAAAGATATCAAATTATCAATAACTTACAAGTTAATTTTGTTGCAGCAGAAACCGAACTTGGTATAAGAATCCCATAATCTCAAATGCAGGTCCTTTAGCCTCCGGCTCGGAACGACAGAAAAACTGTTTTGAGATAGCTTGCATTTTCAGGTCCCGTGAATATCTTTCCCCATATTTGAGTTTTACCCCCAGGCCCAAAATTTCTGCAGAGAGGTAGGGGCAGTGGTAGAGAGGCTAACCGCAGATCAGGGGAAGACGGCCCCGGATATTTCGGATGAGGATATTTACGAGGCCATGAAGGAGATTCCCGGGTATCTGGACATCACTCCCGGCGACTTCAAAGAGGTCTATGTCCTGGCTTACCGGCAGGCCCAGGAGCGTCTCCTGCACCGGGCCACGGCCAAAGAAATCATGACCCGGGAGGTGGCTTGGGTGAGGGTGGACACCCCTTTGCAAGAGGTGGCGGAACTCATGGCCCAACGGGGAGTTTCCGGAGTGCCGGTGCTGGATGGCGCTAACCGGGTGGTGGGGGTCATTTCCGAAAAAGACTTCCTTAAGCGCATGAGCAGCCAGGGAATCACCAATTTTATGGCGGTGGTGGCGGGATGCTTGCGGGACAAGGGCTGCAAAGCCGTGGGCATCCGGGGGCGGCAGGCTGATGATCTGATGAACTCTCCGGCGGTAACCGTCAGGGAAGATACCCCGGTCCTGGAAATCGCCAGATTATTTAAAGAAAAGGCCATAAACCGGGTGCCGGTGTTGGATGCCCAGGGCCGCCTGGCGGGTATCGTCTCCCGGGGAGATCTCCTGAACCTGGCTCCTTTCAGGGGCGGCAAAGCCTGATGAAATATTGGCAAAAAATGCGGGGAACCACCAAAAGTCCGCCCCGGGTGAGCCTCGTAGAGATTGCCTGGTCCTGGCTGGGGGCCTTTCTGGGAATCCTGGCTGTGGCTTATCTCAACTATCAAATCCTCTCGGGCACCACTTTAGTGATGGTGATCGGTTCTTTCGGCGCGTCCGCGGTGCTCATTTACGGGGCCATCAAGAGTCCTCTGGCCCAGCCCCGGAATCTTATGGGCGGCCATGTCTTTTCCGCGATAATCGGCGTCTCGGTCTATAAATTACTGCCTGCCGCTCCCTGGATGGCGGCCCCCCTGGCCGTGGCCACGGCCATCGCCGTGATGCACGCCACCCGCACCTTGCACCCACCGGGGGGCGCCACCGCCCTGATTGCCGTCATCGGCGGCGCCAAGATCCACTCCCTGGGGTATTGGTATGTCCTGGTCCCTGCGGGCCTGGGCGCCTTGATTATGTTGGCGGTGGCCCTGCTGGTCAACAATATTCCCCGGACCAGAAGTTATCCCGAATATTGGTTTTGAAGCAACCGCAGCCGCGCTGGCCGCAATTTCCTGGCGGCCCTGCAACTCCCCCGACAAAATTTCTGCATTAGCGAGCTTGATTGAGGCGGGAGAAATGGTATATAATTGAAAGTAATCAATAAAATTCGCCCGGTTTCCTTCCTGGCCCCAGGCGCTAAATCTCTCTTCCCCGTGGCTCTATGAGTTCTGGCACCAAAAAACTACCTTCATGGAAATCGGCCCTGGACTCCTTCAGAAAACGCCGTTGGTCCTTTCATTTCCGCTGGTTTGTCTTAAGCATCGCCGTGGGCATCGTCTCCGGCATCGGCGCCATTGTTTTTGACGAGCTGCTGCATCTGATTCTGAAGTACACCATCACCTTTTTCACCGGTTACACCGAACCCCACCGCTGGGCTGCCGCCGCCCAGGTGCTGGGGTTTGTTTCGCCCTACCACTACCTGATGATTGTCATCCCCACGCTGGGGGGCCTCGTCTCCGGGCTGATCGTCAATTACCTCGCGCCCGAGACCGCGGGGGACGGCACCGAAGCCATGATCGACGCCTTTCACAAGAAGGGCGGCTTCATTCGCCCCCGGACGCCCTACATCAAGATCCTCACCTCGGCCATCACCATCGGTACCGGTGGCTCCGCCGGTAAAGAAGGGCCCATCTCCCAGATCGGCGCCGGCTTCGGGTCGTTTTTGGCCACCACCTTGAAGCTCAAGCCCCGGGAACGCCGCATTCTGGTCCTGGCCGGGGCCGCGGCCGGAGTCGGGGCCATCTTCCGGGCTCCCTTAGGAGCAGCCCTGTTCGCTCCGGAAGTGCTCTACCGGGACACGGAATTCGAGTTTGAGGCCATCTTGCCCTGCGTGGTCTCCTCCATCATCGCCTATGCCGTGTTTTCCGAGTTTTACGGGCGGGCGGTCATCTTCTTTCCCGGCGCGGTGGATTTCGCCCTGCCCAAGGAGTTACTGCCCTATGCCATCTTCGGAATTCTCTGCGGCGTGGTGGGATATGTCTGGATCAAGGTCTTTCACGGCATGCAGCATTATTTCTTTGATCGCCTGACGATTCCCCGGGTTTTGAAGCCCAGCCTGGGGGGCTTGATGTGCGGTCTCATCCTCTTCTTTTACCCCCATGTCATGGACGGCGGCTACGGCTGGGTGCAGATGGCCCTGGAAGGCAAGATGCTGTGGTACGTCATGTTCATCATGGCCGCCATGAAAATCGTGGCCACTTCCTGTACCCTCGGCTCCGGCGGCAGCGGCGGCGTCTTCGGTCCCTCCATCTTCATCGGCGCCATGTTGGGCGGCGGCTTCGGCTATTTGGGCCATCTTCTCTTCCCGGGCTGGGTGGTCTATCCCTATGCCTTCGTGCTGGTGGGCATGGGCGGCTTTTTCGCCGGGGTGGCCAAATGCCCCCTGGCCGGGATCATCATGGCTTGCGAGATGAGCGCCAGCTATACCCTCCTGGTCCCTTTGATGCTGGTTTCCGCCATCGCCCTGATCATTCTGGGCCGGAATGTCAGCCTTTATGAAAAACAAGTCTTCACCCGCCTGGCCTCCCCGGCCCATATGTTCGAATTTGCCCGGGGGGTGCTGGAGGAAATGCGCGTCCACGAAGCCATCGTGCCCCGGCGGGTGACCACCATCCCGGAAGACATGCGCTTCAGCGAACTGGTGGTCACGGTCACCCATTCCAGCGATATCTATTTTCCCGTAGTGAATACCGGGGGGAAGATGACCGGCATCCTCTCCATCAACGATATCCGGGAGATCATGTTCGAAGAGACCGTGGCCCAACTGATTCTGGCCAAGGATGTGGCCACCCCTAACGTGGTGCGGGTTTTCTGGAACGACAGCCTCCAGGAGGCCCTGGACAAAATGGCGGTAATTCAGGTGGATGAGCTGCCGGTGGTCCGGGAGGATAAGCCCGACGAAATCGTCTCCATGATCTCCAAACGGGACATCATCAGTTTTTATCATGGCAAAAGCATGATGTAAGACCCCGGCCGAGGCAGACTTAAGTTCCCGCCGAGGCGGATTCTTGTCCCCTGGAAAACTAAAGATTGCCTGCCATTGGGGCTTATCGCCTTCCCCCCATTAGCCTTGACAGTCCCCGAACTCTACGTTAGATTTACTTGATTGGCCACGCCAAGGCGGGACAGTGATTCCCTGCGCCGGACTTCCCTCCCGGAGCCGCCAAGCGTAAATCCCGGATAATCCGCGCCGGCGCAGCTGGCGTCAAGGAGATAAGTTAATGTTGCGAGCGGTGCGTCTGAAATTCTTATTTCTTTTCCTCCTTACCATCGTAGCCATCCTCTTTGTCCTGCCTTCCTTTCCCGTGGGGCTGCCGGCTTGGTGGCAGCAACACGTGAGCCGGGGCCTGAACCTGGGCCTGGACTTAAAAGGGGGCATGCATCTGGTCCTGGAAGTGGACATGGATTCGGCCATTGCCAACTCCCTGAACCGGACCATTCCGGAACTCAAAGAGATCGCCGAAAAGCGGGGCCTGGCCGTCAAGGTGGGGGACGTCTCCAAGGATACCTTGCCGCTCACCCTGCTCAATGCCGATGAACAGTCGCCTCTGCAAAAACTGCTGAAAGAAGAATTCCCCCATCTGGAGGTTCAGGGTCCCCAGCGCCAAGGCGGCGCCCTGCTTTATACCTTAAGCTTGACACCTAAGGAAAAGCAGCGGCTCCAGGAACAGACTCTGAGTCAGAGTTTGGAAGTGATGCGCAACCGCATCGACCAGTTCGGGGTCACCGAGCCGGTCATCGTCCGCCAGGGCGCCACCCAGATCGTGGTGCAGCTTCCCGGCATCCAGGACCCCCAGCGGGCCATTGATTTGATCGGCAAGACTGCGCAACTGGAATTCAAGCTGGTGGACGACCAGGCCAGCCTCAATCTGCCGGAATTGATCGACCAGGCCCTCAAAAAAGGGAAGCTGAAACCCGGTTATACCCGGGAGGAGCTCAATCAGGCCCTGGCGGATAAGATCCCCCCGGGTGATGAGATTTATATCGAGAAAAGTATCGACCGGGAAACCGGCCGCTTGACGAGCAAGCCCCTGCTCCTGAAAAAGAAGGTCCTCCTCACCGGCGACGCGGTGAAGAGCGCCGCGGTGCGCATCGGCGACTATAACGAACCCTACGTCTCCGTGGACTTCAACCGCCGGGGCGCCGCGGAGTTTGCCCGCATCACCGGCGAAAACGTCAAGCGCCGCTTGGCCATCATCCTGGACGGGGTGGTGCGCTCCGCGCCGGTAATCCAGGAACGCATCGGCGGCGGCCGGGCCCAGATCACCGGCTCCTACACCCCGGAAGAGGCCCATGACCTGGCCATCGTGCTCATGGCCGGGGCCTTGCCGGCCACCGTCAAGATCGTCCAGAATATCACCGTGGGCCCCACCCTGGGCGCGGACTCCATCCGCAGCGGGCTGATCTCCGGCCTTGTGGGAACCTTCCTGGTGGTGTTCTTCATGATTTTCTACTACCGCTTCTCCGGGGTGATAGCCAACTATGCCCTGATCTTAAATACCATCATGCTCCTGGGAGTTTTGTCCCTGCTGAACGCCACCCTGACCCTGCCGGGCATCGCCGGTATCATCCTCTCCATCGGCATGGCCGTGGACGCCAACGTCCTCATCTACGAACGCATGCGGGAGGAGTTTCATAGCGGCAAGCCCCTGAAGTCCGGCATCGACGGCGGCTATGGCAAAGCCTTCGGGACCATCATCGACTCCAACGTCACCACCCTGATCACCGCCTGCGCCCTCTTCCTCTTCGGCACCGGCCCCATCAAGGGCTTTGCGGTGACCCTAAGCCTGGGCGTCACCCTCAACCTCTTCACCGCCCTGTTCGGCACCCGGGTGGTCTATGACTGGCTGATCCTGAAGCGTTGGCTGAAAAAGCTCAGTTTCTTCGAACTCTTTAAAAAACCCAATATCGACTTCATCAGCGTCCGGAAATACGCCTTCGTCTTCTCCCTGGCACTCAGCATCTTGGGACTGGTGGCCTTTGTGCAGTTGAGCCGGGGCCACGGCAACCTGGGCGTGGAATTCAGCAGCGGCGCCATGGTGCAGCTCAGCGCCAAAGAGGCCTTCACCGTGGCCCAGGTGCGCCAGGCTTTGGACAAGGAAGGGTGGGGTCAGGCCGAAATTCAGTCCCTGGAAGGGGGCCGGGGGTTGATGGTCAAGGTTAAGAAGAGTGAGGAGTCCGTGGGGCAGATGGGAGAAAAACTCACGGCCATCCTCAACCAGAGCCTGCCTCAGAATAAGTTCACCGTGGCCAGCACCGAAGAGATCGGGGCCTCCATCAGCAAGTCCCTGCGAGACAAGGCCATCATCGCCATTATTATTTCCTTTATAGGCATCATCCTTTATCTGAGCTGGCGCTTTGAGCTGATCTTCGGCATCGGCGCGACTGTGGCCACTTTCCATGATGTCTTGGCGGTCCTGGGTATCTTCTGGCTCCTGGATAAAGAAATCACTCTCCTGGTAGTCACCGCGCTCCTGACCCTGGCGGGTTCCTCTCTCAACGACACGGTGGTGGTCTTCGACCGCATCCGGGAAAACCTGGCCTACAAAAGGGGCAAGCTGGGGGAGATTATCAACCTCAGCGTCAACGAAGTGCTATCCCGCACCATTGTCACCAACGGCACCGTCTTTCTGGTGGTCCTGGCCCTCTACTTCTTCGGCGGCGTGGTCCTGGAGGACTTCGCCCTGGCTATGGTCCTGGGGGTCCTGGTGGGCACCTATTCCTCCATCTTCGTGGCCAGCCCCATCGTCTACGCCTTCCGCAAGGAATCCAAACGGATCGTGATAAAGAGGGCGGCGGAACCGGTGCAGACGCCCAAGAAGCCGGAAGCGCAAGAAAAGAAACCCCCCAAGGCCGCCAAAGCCGGGAGCAAACGCAAGAAGAGCGGGAAGAAGTAGGGGACAGGGATCAGGGGTTAGGGGTCAGTAGTCAGTAGTTAGTGGCAGTAAGAAAAATTATTAATTATTCAGAAAAGTTGTAAAAAGTCATTTGCGTGTCATTCTGAACGGAGCGTAGCGAAGTGAAGAATCTCGTATTTAAAGATTGATTCTTCGCCACTTGCTCTGGTGGCCCAGGCGTCCCTCCTGGGCGGAACAGGCTGGAAAGCCTGTTCCACCAAATAAAGCTTTATGAAGAAAAAATATTACTCTGATACGAAGAGCCTCCGGAGTCTCAAGGATGAGGAAATCGACACCTCCGACATCCCCTAAATAGACGCTTCCTTTTTCGAGAAAGCGGTAATTTCGGTGCCCAAACCCAAGGCCACCGTCTGCATCCGCCTGGACCAGGACGTGCTGGCATGGTTTAAATCCCAGGGCAAAGGCTACCAGACCCGGATAAACGCCCTGCTCCGGACCTATATGGAGGCCCAGGGGAATAATTGAAAACCGAAAACCGAAAACCGAAAACCGAAAACCCGGCGCCAAAGCCCAAGGCTTTAGTGCTCTACGGCTACGGCCTCAATTGCGACCATGAGACCGCCTTCGCCTTGAACAAAGCCGGGGCGGAGGCCATCAGGGTGCACACCACCGATCTCCTGGAAAATCCCGCCCTACTCTGGGACTACCACCTGCTGGCGGTGCCCGGGGGCTTCAGTTGGGGCGACGACCACGGCGCCGGGGTGATCCTGGCTTTGCGCCTGAAGCTGGCCCTGGGCGCGGCCTTGCAGGACTTCATCGATTCCGGGCGGCTGGTTATCGGCATTTGCAACGGCTTCCAGGTGCTGGTGAACCTAGGCATCCTCCCCAATTTAGCCGGGCGGCCCGGGGAGCGCCTCACGGCCCTGATCCCCAACGACTGCGGCAATTTCCGGGACGCCTGGGTGCATCTCAAGGCCATTCCCTCCAAATGCGTCTTCACCCAGGGGCTGGACCTTTTGGAGCTTCCCATCCGCCACGGGGAAGGGAAGTTTTACGCCGAGGGGCCGGTGCTGGCGGAGCTGGCGGACCGGGGGCAGATCGTCCTCAAGTACGCCACCCCCTCCGGGAACGCGGCCCTGGGCCGTTTTCCCTATAACCCCAACGGCTCCCTGATGGACATCGCCGGTATCTGCGACGCCACCGGCCGGGTCCTGGGCCTCATGCCCCACCCGGAGGCCCACATCGTGGCCACCCAACACCCCGCCTGGACCGCCCGGAAGGAACAGTGGCGCCGCCGGGGTGAGCCTTACCCGGAACAGGAGGGAGCCGGGATCTCCTTTTTTTATAACGCGGTAAACTATCTTCAGAAAAACCTGGCGGTAAAGACAGGCTAGCAAGGATAGAGGCCACCAGCAGGATGGAGGTCTTTACCGGCCAGGAGGGGAGGTGCGTTTGAAAAAGATCGCGGTTCTACTGGGCCTTTTGGTTTTGGCCTGGGGCGTACACCCGGCCCCGGCTGCCGATAAAGGCACCAAAGAGGAAGCCGTGGCCATGGTGAAGAAGGCGGTAGCCTATCTTAAAACCCACGGCCGGGAAAAGGCCCTGGCGGAGTTTAACAACCCCAAGGGGCAATTCCATGACAAGGACCTTTATGTCTTCGCCGGCGATATGCAGGGCCACTGCCTGGCCCATTGCACCATGCCCGAATTGGTCGGCAAGGACCTGATGGACCTTAAAGACCCGGATGGCCGTTATATCACCAAGGAGCGCCTGAAGTTGCTCCGAAAAAGCAACCCTACCTGGCAGACCTATAAATACCTGAACCCCATCACCAAGAAAATCGAGAAAAAATCCACCTATTTGCAGCGGGTGGGAGACCTCTATATCGGCGTGGGGGTCTATCGATAAGGACCATGAACAGCCGAGGGCGGCTGTTCCACATTTATAAAGTTGGATGAAAAAGCAGGGGCTCAGTTTGGCTGTGTCCCTGTTTTAATTTTTGCGCCTTGGCGTCTTTGCGCCTTGGCGTGAGATTCTTTACCGCTCCAGCAAGCGCGGCAGCAAGTCCGCGGCCTGTTCCAGGAGCAGCCCGGTTTCCCGGGCATCGTTTTCGGTGTAAAACTGGAGTTGGTCCCCGTTGATGCGGGAGTCGAACAGGACGAAAGGCACCGGCTCCATGGTGTGGGTGCGCACGGCAATAGGAGTGAAATGGTCGCAGAGCACCAGGAGGCGATGGTCTCCCAAAGTTTTGAGGCCGTTCGCCAAAGGCCCCACCACTTTAGCGTCAAAATCTTCAATGGCCTGGAGCTTTAATTTCAGCTCGCCGCTGTGGCCCGCTTCGTCCGGAGCCTCCACGTGGATGAAGACCAGGTCCATGGTTTTGAGCGCTTCCAGGGCCGCGGCCACTTTACCGGCGTAATTGGTGTCCAGGTACCCCGTAGCGCCGGGCACCAGGATGGGCTTCAGGCCGGCGTAGAGGCCGATGCCCCGGATGAGGTCCACCGCCGAGATCACCGCGCCCGTGAGCCCGAAGTGCTCCTCCAGGGTGGGCAGCTGCGGGGGGCGGCCCTGGCCCCAGAGCCAGATGGAGGTGGCCGGTTTTTTGCCTTGGGCCAGGCGGCGGCGGTTGACTTCCTGGTCCTGGAGAACGGCCCAGGACTCCCGGATCAACTTCCACAAAGGGCGCTCCGGCCCGTCTTCCACCATTAGTTGGCCCACTTCCCGGCCCGTCCAGTCATGGGGAGGGTAGGTGCGCCAGTCGGCCCGGCCTTCCCGCCAGACCAACAGATGCCGGTAGCTCACCCCCGGATAGAAGCGGCGGCCGTCCTTGCCCAAAGCCGCGTCCAGGGCGGTGATCAGTTCCTTGGCCTCTTCGTTGCTGATGTGCCCGGCCGCGTAATCTTCCATAAAGATGTCGGTTTTTTCCTGCCGCAGGGTCACCAGATTGCAGCGGAAGGCCACTTCCTCCGGCCCCAGGGCCACCCCCAGGGCCGCGGCCTCCAAAGGCGCCCGGCCGGTGTGGTAGCGGGCCGGATCATAGCCGATAATGGAGAGATTGGCGATATCGCTGCCCGGCTCCATGCCGTCAGGGATGGTGCGGGCCAAGCCCAGTTCCCCTTGCCGGGCCAGTTCGTCCAGATGAGGCGTAGCCGCGGCCTCCAAAGGGGTGCGCCCCCCCAGTTCGGCAATGGGGTAATCCCCCATGCCGTCGCCCACCAGAATGACATATTTCATGTTAAGTAACTCACAGTCTCAGGAAATTAACTCAGGCAGCAGGTCCGGGTTATCTTTACCCAGGGTCGTGGCCAGAAAGCGGTCGTATTTCTCTTTTTTATCAGGAAATCTTCTCTTTAGCAAAATGGTATCGATGTTCCAGGTCCGGGATCTGGATACCCCGAAAAAGATGCGCCCATCGCTGGAGAAGCGGTACTCCCAGAAAAATCCCTGGAAGTACTCCAACTCCTGGGTGGCGAAGCGGGCCACGCTTTTGGGGGGCACCTTCTCTCCGGACAACAGACCCTGGAGGCTGATTTTATTGATCTTGGCCAGGGCATCGGGCAGAGAGGGGAAAATTTCGGTCACTTCTTGAATTTCCCCGATATTTTGCAGGGCCCGGGGGGAAAAGGACAATTCCGGGTACAGGGAAGTGAGCCAAATGGGATGGAGCCGGAGCCTGCCCCTGACCTTTTTGAGTTTCCGGCTATACCGGTCTTCCTCCTCGGACGTTTCCGCTTCCGCCAGCCGGAAGGCGATGTCCATCTTTTCCGCGGCCAGCTTTTGCCGGTCCTGGTCCAGGGCCAGGAGCAATTTTTGGGCTTGGCTTTCCTGACGCAGGGCCTTGCGCAGCTCTACCTGCAACTCTTCGTTCCGTTCAGTCTCGGATTGCAGCCTCTCTTCCAGGTCCCGAATGTTTTCCTGGGCCTCCTGGACAGCAAGAAGAGCCCGCTCGTGGTCCTGGTCCAGCAATCTTAATTTCAGATCCAGGGCCTCGCGGCCTTGTTCCAGCACCTGGATGCGCAGATTCCGGACTTCGATTTCCGCCTCGAACTGTTCTTCCTGGGCCCGGCGGAAATGATTCTGATAAATGGCGGAGATTAAACAGATGGCCCCCAGGCCCACCACAAACAAAAGATAACTAAGGAAAGTAAAAATTTGCTTGGCGCTGGTCGCACTCTGCCAATCCTGCAAGAGAAAGCGCCGTGCCCCCGAATTCTCCCGGAAAGAAGGCAACTCCGGCGACCCGGCGGAAAAGTCCCTCCTCCCATTACCGCTGGCGCCCGGGGACTCCAAGATGGATAAGGGGGGGGAACCCGGCTCCGGTCTCAACAGATGCCGGTAATCCGGGAAAATTAGCCCGCGCCCCGGAGATTCTGCAGAAAAACCGAACTGTTGGGAAAATGGCCCGGATGGTTGGCTGGAACATAACAACCTCTCCCTGGCCAAGCTGCTTTGCTGGTTGAATTTTTCCACCTGTGAGGCAATCAGAAACATTACCAGGCAGATAAAAACCCAGATGCCGAACCAAATAATAAAAGGACTGTAAAATTTATACTTCAAGGCCACGATTCCATCTTTTTTTTAGGACGCCAATTAGGAAACTGATCAGAGGCGAAGCATCGGGTGTTGGTATCTTATTCAGGCAAGAAATGGCCGCGGCGGCGGGACCCGGCGGCTTCAGGGGTCAGGCCGCCAATTGTTCCCTGATCGCCTGACCGAGTCTCTGGATGCCTATTTTGATGGTTTCTGCATCTACACAAGAATAATTTAGCCTCAAGGTGTTAACTTCCTTTCTATCGATATAGAAAGGATGCCCGGGAACGAACGCCACCTTATCTTGAATAGCTCTTTCGAACAGCTTCATGGAGGACATCTGCTCCGGCAGAGTGACCCACAGGAACATGCCGCCCTCCGGGTTGGTATGCTTTATCTCCCCAGGGAAATATTGCCTGATGCTCTCGATCATGGCATTTCTTTGGCTGCCATAGACGACAGTAATTTTTTTGATGTGCTCCTCAAAGTCATTGTCTTTAATATACCTATAGATCACGTGCTGGGCAAAATTATTGGTATGCAGATCCGCCGCCTGCTTGGGGATCACCAGTTTTTCCATGATCCGGTCCGGAGCCACAATCCAGCCCAGCCGGAACGAAGGCGCCACGGTTTTGGAAAAGGAGCCCAGCAGGACGGTATTGTCAGGAATTAACCGCTTAAAGGAGGGTTTTTCTTGGCCTGCAAACCGTAAATCGCCATAGGGGTCATCTTCGATCAGCAGGGTATGTGAATCTCTCAACAGGTCAGCCACCGCCCGGCGATTGTCTGCCGAGTAGGAAATGCCGGAAGGATTGGAAAAATTCGGCACGCTATAAATCAATTTCGGGGCCTTGGTGGACATGATGGCCTCCAAGCGCCCAATATCCATGCCTTCCTCGGAGACCGGCACCGGATTAAAAGTCGCCCGGTAGACCATAAAAGCCTGGATGGCCCCCAGATATCCCGGCTCCTCGATAACAATGTCATCCTCTTTATTGAGCAAGACCTTGCCCAGCAAATCCAACCCTTGCTGGGAGCCGTTGGTAATCAAAATATTTTCGACCGGGATCTCCAGATTATGCTTATCAAGATAGCTTTGGGAAATATATTGCCGCAGCTCCTGATATCCTTCGGTTCTACTGTATTGCAGGGCCTCCTGGCCGTTTTCTTCCAGAACCCGGATGGCAGCTTGCTTGATTTCTGCCACCGGGAATAATTCCCGGTTCGGCAGGCCACCGGCAAAGGAAATCACCGAGGGATCCACCGCCACCTTCAGTATTTCCCGAATAAACGATCTGGGAACGTCGGAGATACGATCAGAAAAGATACTATTGATTCCCGGTTCGTCAGCTATTTCCTGTTCACGTCTCTTTATTAAACCCGGCATTATGCACCCTCAATTATCTTCAATGGTAAAATAATCCCTTAAATTGCCTCACGTTTGCTTATTTCCCTGCGGCGAAAATGATCACCGTTACTTCCCGGATATCCTCAAATTGGGGCGTGCGGCCCACCATCTTCATCCCCCCGATATAGGGGTGCTGCACCTTGGCCCAACGCCTGGAAGTAGTCAGGTCTTTGGCGCCGTCAAAGATAAAATAAGCCTGCTTAAGCTCCCGGCCGCCGGGGAGCTTTTGGGGGCCCCGGCTGCCGGGCATCTTGTATTCCCGGGCCAGACCCCGGTAGAAGGACGCGACTTTCTCAAAAGGGGCGCCGGTCAGATAGATGGTGGGGACCAAGGAGGCCGGTTGCAGCGGGCTTTGGGGCGCGGCCTGGCGGGCTTTCCGGGTGGCGGCCTCATCCACCCGGGCCCCCGGATAGGGTTGAAAATCTCCGGCCAGGGCCAGGGCGGCCCAGGCGAAGGTCAACCCCGCCAAAACCACCAGTATGATCCATTTAGGCCCCTTAGGCATTTGCGGTTCATCCTGCTTAAAATAGCTTCTCCTGCCGGGGAGCCCGTTTTTCTTCCAAAGTATGCTGGATCTCCGTCAGAGTCTCGTTGATCCTGAAGAAGATAATCAGGATTTCGCAATAAATCCTGACGGCGATGGGCCCCAAGAACAGCAGGATGACTCCTTTTATGACATTGGGACCGCCGCCGTATTGACCGACCCCCGAAAGAATGTAGATCAGGCCGGCGATCACGCAGATCACCACTCCCATCCAGAAGACGGCCTGGATGAGGATGGGGGTAAGCATGGTGCGGAAGGCCAGAAAGTCTTTCATGTTGCCTCCTCTAATAGTGGCCAGTAGTCAGTAGCCAGAAGAAGACCGGCCACACCTCCTGGCTACTGACCACTGGCTACTGGCTACTCTATATCTGGGCCGCGTGGAGGTGGGGGTCCTCGATGCGGTAAAAGACCGCGGGCGGTGAGACTACCGGCAGTAGGTCGATCTCCCGGAGGGCCTGCCGGGCGTTGGCTTCTTTGGCTTCGTGGGTGATCATGACGATGGGCACTGCGCCCTTGACCTCCCGGCCTTTTTGAATCACCGCGGCAATGCTGATGTTGTGGTTTCCCAGAATGCCGGAGATTTGCGACAGGACCCCGGGGCGGTCCAGCGCCGCGAAGCGGATGTAGTAATTGGTCACCACTTCATCCAAGGGCTTGATCACCCGGGGAGTTTCCAGGGCGGTTTCGCTCCCCAGGGGAGGCACTCGCCGGTTGGCGCCCCGGGTCAGGTTCCGGGCCAGATCCAGGAGGTCGCTCACCACCGCCGAGGCCGTGGGCATCATGCCGGCGCCCTGGCCGTAAAGCAAGATGGGCCCCACCGCGTCGCCGGTGAGGTAAACCGCGTTGAAAGCGCCGCTGACGTTGGCCAGCATGTGGTCTTTGGGGATCAAGGTGGGATGCACCCGGGCCTCGATCAGGGAGCCATCGTTTCTGGTGATAGCCAAAAGTTTCATGGCGTAGCCGAACTCCCAGGCTAATTGCAGGTCCAGGGGGTCCAGGTTGCTGATGCCGGACACGGCAATGGGGTCCAGGTTCAAAGGTGTAGCGTAGGCCAGGCTCACCAGGATGGCCAGCTTATGGGCGGTATCGATGCCCTCCAGGTCCAGAGTGGGATCGGCTTCGGCGAAGCCCTGGGCCTGGGCTTCGGCCAAAGCCTGGTCATAGGACATGCCGGATTGGGACATCTGGGTGAGGATGTAATTGCAGGTGCCGTTTAAGATGCCCAACATCTCCTGGATGCGGTTGGCGGCCAGACCCTGGCGCAGGGCCAGAATGAGGGGCACCCCCCCGCAGACCGCGGCTTCGAAGGCCACTTCCACACCTTTTTGGGCCGCGGCGGCCAGGATCTCGTTGCCATGCAGCGCCAGCAGGGCCTTGTTGGCGGTAACCACGTGCTTGCCCCGGGAGATGGCGGAAAGCACCAGGTCCCGGGCCACGTCGGTGCCGCCGATGAGTTCCACCACAATGTCGATGTCCGGGTCTTCCAGGATATCTTTATCCCTGGCGGTCAGTTGTCCCGGGGCCAGGGGCGCTTTGCTGCGGCGCTCTGGGTCGATTTCCGCCGCCCTTTTCAGGACCAGCTGCCGGCCCAGACGCCGGGCCAGCATCTCCCGGCGCTCGGAAAGAAGCCGCGCCACGCCTAAGCCCACGGTGCCCAGGCCGATGAGTCCCACTTTGACCAAGGGGCTATTCCTTTTTCTGGTATTTTTGGGTGATGACTTCGATCTCTTCCGGGCTCATGCGCATCACTCTCCGGAGGCCCCGGATGGCCTGGTTGGTGCGCTGCACGTTTTCCACCAGGGCGAAGCGCACGTATTCATCGCCCCATTCCCCGAACCCTAAGCCCGGGGAGACCGCGGTTTTGGCCTCCTCAATGAGCATCAGGGAGAAATTGATGGAAAGGAGATGCCGGAACTTCTTGGGGATGCGGGCCCAGACGAACATAGTGCCCTTGGGAGGCTCCACCCGCCAGCCGATATTATGCAGTCCCCGGCAGAGCGCGTCCCGGCGCTCCTTGTAAGTGGCCACGATCTGCTGCACGCAGTCGTAAGGCCCGTTTAAGGCGATAATGGAGGCGATCTGGATGGGCTGGAAGACCCCGTAATCCAGGTAGCTCTTGATGCGGGTCAGGGCGTGAACCAGGCGCTGGTTGCCCACCACGAAGCCCATGCGCCAGCCCGGCATGTTGTAGCTCTTGCTTAAGGAAAAGAGCTCCACCCCCACTTCCTTGGCTCCGGGCACCTGGAGAAAGCTGGGGGCTTTATAATCGTCGAAGACCAGGTCCGCATAGGCGAAGTCGTGGATAATCAACACCCCGTATTTATTGGCATACTCCACGATGCGCTTGAAAAAATCCAGGTCCACACACTTGGTGGTGGGATTGTGGGGAAAGGAGATGATGAGCATCTTCGGCCGGGGCCGGATGAGTTCGGTAATGGTCTCCAAATCCTCGAAAAAATCCCGGTCGTGGGCCAGGGGGATACTCACCAGCTGCCCCCCGGAAATGACCACCGAGGCCGCGTGAATGGGATAGGTGGGATTGGGCACCAACACCACGTCCCCGGCCTCCACCGTGGCCAGCACCAGGTGGGAGAGCCCCTCTTTGGCGCCGATGGTGGCGATGGCTTCGGTCTCCGGATCGATATCCACGTCGAAGCGGCGCTTGTACCAGTCGGAGATGGCCAGCCGCAGCTTGGTGATCCCCCGGGACGCGGAGTAACGGTGATTGGCGGCCTTGCCCGCGGCTTCCACGAGTTTGTCCACGATGTGTTGCGGGGTGGGCATA
>JAQTXE010000007.1:5085-32830 GCA_028688935.1 Syntrophales bacterium | reverse complement strand
AGGCCACCCCGAAAATGGGGCTCATCAGCGGGGCCACCAGCATGGCGCCGATGATTACCGCGGTGCTGTTGGCCACCAGGCCCAAAGAGGCGATCAGGGTGGAGGTGACCACCAGGGCATAGAACCGGATCCCCGGCTCGGAGCCGACTTCGATCCCCTCCAACACCGCCTCCTGCCGCGCCGGGGTCATCTTAAACACGCCGAACTTGGGTTCCATAAGACGTCCTTTCCGGTCTTCTCTACTTATCAGGGCTTTTCGGCCATGATCTGCTTTTCCATTGAAGCAAAATGCCCGGAGAAAGGCCAGTATTAACCCTCATTTTTTCAAGAAAGGCGGAGGAGGATTCCAATACCAGTTCGTTATCAAACGCCTAGTTTTGGTAGGGGCGAACCTTGTGTTCGCCCAGGTGCTGTTGGGCGAACACAAGGTTCGCCCCTACGGATAAATCTATTTTTGATGAAGAATTTAAATAAGAACCTTTCGACAATTCTTGTCATTCTGAACGGAGCGCCGCGCAGTGAAGAATCTCGCCTTTTATCACCGCCGCCGGCCCAAACGGTTGCGCAGGGCCAGGATAAACAACGCCGCCTGGCCGGGAATGAGCAGCACACTGAGGCCGGACAAAAATTTGCCCAGCCAGGTTAGGCCTGCGGGCAATGCCGGACGCTGGAAGGTGACCTTCTCGAAGATAAAGAGGAGGGTGTCCCAATAATTAGCTGGGACCTGAGAACTTGCCCGGTCAATCCCCAGCCCCCACACCAGGCCCGCCCAGATGGGGATGAGGGCCAGCAGCCAGATAAAAGCTCGCAAAGGCCGCTCGCCGTAGCCGCTGAGTGCCCAATAAACAGAATACAAAGAAATCCACCGTCGCCAGGTGCTGGCCTTACGATGCATTTCCATTTCTCCATAATGGAAATCCCCGATCCTTTTATAATCATCTCTATATTTATAGTTGGTTTTTAACTGGCGATAAATTTTCTCTACTCTAGCATATTCACGATATGAAGGATTTTCCTTTAAATTAATTTCTTCATAGACAGCAATTCGTGACCATAAAGGGTACCATTTTGCATCATCAAAATCTATTTTCGTCAGATCAGTACCTTCAAATTTTACAAAAGCTAATGAGACATCTCGAAAACGGAGAATTGCATTGGGGCCAATATCTAATCTTATGAAATCACCATGCCAAGCAGGTCTCTTTCTTTTTTTGTCTGGCAGATTTATTTGCTCAAACAACAACCTGCCATAAATCTTGGCTCCTCTGAAAATTACCTCTCCTTCTTCGGAAAAATCGGTTCCACGAAAATATACATTTGTATTTTCCCAAATATGGACACCATTAAACATGACTTTTTGGTAAAAAACAGTTCCTATGAAATAAGCATCTGTTGGAAATGAGGCTTTTGAAAAATCTGTTTCCCCGGAAAATGTTGCAAATGAAAAATTAGGATTAGTCGTTAATTGACGACCTGAGAAAATTGAGAAATCGATAGGAAAGAAAACTCCTTTAAAATCATAGTCGTTATTGTCCATTTTCTTTTTAATTGCATCCGTGAAGGCGCCTTCTTTGTCTTTTTCTTTATTAAATGAATGCAGGAGACACAGTCCATCGGGGTCCCCGGGCATTTCGGTCTGTTGACAATAAATCCCTTCAAATTTCTTATGTATTTGGCAGGTGGACATAATACTCAACCCATATAACGCCTTAACCCCTCTCTAAAAGACACCGCCTCCAGCCCAAAATCCCGGTAAAAAGCTTCTGCGTCGCAGGTGCTGCCCTCCAGGAGCATCCTGATCTGGCCGGTGGTTAGGGGGAACCAGGGGAAGCGGCCGAAGAGGCCGGCCATCAGGCGCAGGCTCCAGACCATGATATGAACTTTTAGCACCTTGCGGCCTAAAACTTCCGCCAGGGTGTCGATGATGGCGTTAAAGGTGAGCGGCTCCGGCCCCCCCACCTCATAGGTCTTATTCTCCGTCTGGGACAGTTCCAGGGCCAGGGCAAAGGCTTGCGCCACCGTCGCCACCGGCACGGGCTGCATCTGATACAGGCCATTGCCGATCACCGGTACTATCCGCAACGTCTTGATCTGCTTGATAAATAGATTAATCGACTGGTCTTCCGGCCCGTAAATCACCGAGGGCCGGAAAATGGTATAAGGAAGGCCGGACTGTTGCACCAACTCTTCAGCCCGGAAATTGGTGACGTGGTAGGGGTCGGCGGGCTCCGGCCGCGCGCCCAGGGCGCTCATGTGCAAAAAACGCTGCGCCCCCGCGTCCTTCGCCGCGTTGACCACGTTCTCCGTGGCCTGAACGTGCACCTGCTCGAAGGTAACCCCCCGCCCCGGAAACTCCCGGATGATCCCCACCAGGTGCACCACGGCCTCGCAACCCGCCGCGGCCCGGACCACCGCCTCGGGGTGCAGCGCGTCTCCGGTGAAGACCTCCATCCCCTCCCCTGCCGCTACTTTCCCTACCGAACCGGGCCGCACCAGACACCGCACCTCATGGCCCCGGGCCAACAACTCCCGGACCACGTAACGGCCCACAAAGCCAGTGCCGCCGGTAACTAGAACACGCATAAATCGCCTCGGGTAAGTAGCTGTCAGCAATGGCTATCAACTTTTCGCTTTTCGCTTTTGGCTTTTCGAGTAATAACTTACGCCCTTCTTTTCCTTAGCTGAAAGCTGAAAGCTGACCGCTGAAAGCTATCTTTCCAAGACCACCACCGCCAGGGCCTGGTCGTTTTCGTCGGTGAGGGTGAGGTGCATGCCCTTAATACCCGCTTCTTCGCAAAGTTGGGCGGCCCGGCCGGTGACCAGAATCTCCGGTTTGCCCCGGGGGTCGGGGACCACTTCCACTTCCCGCCAGCGGATGCCTTCCTTTCGCAAACCCACGCCCAGGGCCTTGGAGAAGGCTTCTTTGGCCGCGAAGCGCATGGCCAGCATGGACGCGGCCCTAACCTTGCCCCGGCAATGGTGGATTTCCAGGGGAGTGAAGATGCGGTTCAAGAAACGGTCGCCATGGCGCGCCAGAACCGCGGCGATGCGCGCCACCTTGACCAGGTCTACGCCTATGCCGTAAATCATGAACGGCGGTTTCCCGTTTTCTGTCTTCCGTTTTCCGTGTGTCGCAAAGTTACTTTTTTCCCTGTTTGGGGGCTGCGGGCTTTTCTTCTTTGCACATGCACTCCTGTTCGCCGCAAGCCGCGCATTTCTTGGGTTTGCAACGAGTGTCGATGGTGGCTCCACATTTTTCACAGGTAAAGACGGCCATTTTGGTAAACCTCCGCATAGGTTGTATGTTTGTTATTAGCACAGGCTTGAAGCCTGCGCTACAAGATAAAATGTCTGGGATTGGGGGTGGGGGTTTAGGGGAGGGAGGCCAAGGTTGGCAGGCGAGACGCCTGCCCTACGGCCCTTAGCCCCCTCCCCCAAATTTTCTATGCCCTACTCACGGAAACGCCACCTTCAGGGCCTCGTCCATGTTTTCCACCAGGGTAAAGGTGAGCTCCTGGCGCACGGACTCGGGGATTTCTTCCAGATCCACTTCGTTTTTGGCAGGCAGCATGACCTCCTGGATACCGGCCCGGTGCGCGGCCAGGACCTTGTTCTTGATGCCGCCCACGGGCAGGACGTAGCCCCTAAGTGTGACTTCCCCGGTCATGGCCAGGCCCTTTTTCACCGGCCGCCCCGAGAGGAGCGACACCAGGGCCACCAGCAGGGCCAGGCCCGCGGAGGGTCCGTCTTTGGGGATGGCTCCGGCGGGCACGTGGATATGGAGATCGGTGTCGTCGAAGAAATCTTCCTCGATCCCCAGGAAGGGAGCCCGGGCCCTGATGTAGGAGAGCGCGGCGTTGGCGGACTCTTTCATCACCTCCCCCAACTGGCCGGTGAGCTGGAACCGGCCCTTGCCCGGCATGCGCAGCACCTCGATGAAGAGGATGTCGCCGCCGGTGGGGGTCCAGGCCAGGCCCACGGCCACCCCGGGTTCGGGATGGTCCAGGGCCGCGTCCCTAAAGAAGCGGGGCGGACCCAAATACTGCGTCAGGTCTTCCGGTTTGATCTCCACCTGGGTCTTAACCCCTTCCACCACTTCCCGGGCCACGCCCCGGCAGAGCCCGGCAATTTCCCGTTCCAGGTTGCGCAGGCCTGCTTCCCGGGTATAAGAGGCAATGAGACTGCGCACGGCCTCCGGCGTGATCTCCAACTGCTCTTTGGTAAGGCCGTGGGCCTCCAGTTGCCGGGGAATGAGATAGGTAAAGGAAATCTCCAGCTTCTCCTCCTCGGTGTAGCCCGGCAGCTCCAGGACCTCCATGCGATCCCTTAAGGGGGGCGGTATGGGGTCCAGGAGATTGGCGGTGGTGAGGAACATCACCTTGGAGAGATCGAAACCCACGTCCAGGTAATGGTCGGAAAAAGAATTATTCTGCTCCGGGTCCAGGACCTCCAGGAGCGCGGAAGAGGGGTCGCCCCGGAAATCCGCGCCGATCTTGTCCACTTCATCCAGGATGAAGACCGGGTTGTTGCTCCCGGCCCGGCGGATGGATTGGATGATGCGGCCGGGTAAGGCCCCCACGTAAGTGCGGCGGTGTCCCCGGATCTCCGCCTCATCCCGCACCCCTCCCAAAGAGAGGCGCACGAATTTGCGGCCCAGGGCCCGGGCAATGGAGCGCCCTAGGGAGGTCTTGCCGGTGCCGGGAGGGCCCACGAAGCAGAGAATGGGTCCTTTCATATCCGGCTTCAGCTTGCGCACCGCCAGATATTCCAGGATGCGTTTCTTGACCTTCTCCAGGTCGTAGTGGTCTTCGTCCAGGATCTGCCGTGCCTGGGCCAGGTCCAGGTTGTCCTCGGTAGCTTCGTTCCAGGGAAGCTCGCTCATCCACTCCAGGTAATTGCGGATCACCTGGTGGTCCGGGGAAGTGGGGGGCGTGCGCTTGAGGCGGTCCAATTCCCGGTCCGCCTCCTTTTTGGCATGGGGCGGCAACTCCGCTTCCTCCAGTTTAAACTGGATATCCTCGATCTCCCGCAGGCGGTCGTCCGTTTCCCCCAACTCCTTCTGGAGGGCCTTGATATGCTCCCGGAGATAGAAATCCTTCTGGGCCTTTTCCATCTCGCCCTTTACCTGGGACTGAATCTTCTTCCCCAGTTCCAGCACCTCCAGCTCCCGGTTGATGAGGACCAGGACCTGATGCAGACGTTCCTTGACCGCAAAGGTCTCCAGCAGCTTTTGCTTTTCCTCTTTAGAGATGTTCATGCTGCCGGCGATGATATCCGCCAGCACCCGGGGGTCCCCCAACTCCCGCACCAGGGAGCCTAATTCGGAGGGCAGATAGGGAGAAAGTTCCAGCATCTTGAGAAAAAGGCCCTTGACATTGGAGACCAGGGCATCGGTTTCGATATCCGGCTCGTAATCTTCGGCAATGGGAGAGACCTGGGCCACCAGGTAGGGGTCCTGGCCCATCCAGCTATCAACGCGAAAGCGGTAGAGGCCCTGGAGCAGGAGCCGCACCGAGCCGTCCTCGGGTTTCCGCATCTTCAGGATGGCCGCGGCGGTGCCCACGGTGTAAAGATTATCGGGGCCGAAGCCGGTGGGTTTATCCTCCCGGCTGGCTAAAATCCCCACCATTTTATCCTGGAGCAGCACCTGGTCCACCAAAGTTTGGGCTCTTTCCTCCCAAAGGACCAGGGGCATAATTACCCGGGGGAAGAGGACCAGGTCCGACAGGGGTAATATGGGTAGAGGCCGGGGACCGGCTAGGTCCTCCGGAGTCTCGATTATAGACAAATCAGTGGCAACATCGTTGTTAGTCATCGGTTATTTCACCTCGAAATTATTAGCTTTCGGGAACTTCCCGCACCAGGATGCGCTTGCTGGCAGGCGCCTTCCGGGGCAGAAAGACTTCCAAAATACCGTCCAGGTACCGGGCCTGGAGGCCATCGGGGTCTATGGCCACGGGGATGCGGAATCTCCGGTCAAAACTGCCGTAGTTGATTTCATGGTGTAAACAGCGGCTCACCCCTTCCGGGTGTACAGGCCGGCGTTTACCCTGAATGACCAGTTCCTGGCCATGCAGGGTTAGGGAGATATCCTCTTTGGTCACTCCGGCCAGTTCCATCCGCAGCACCAGACCCTGGGAGGTCTCATAAAAATCCACCGGCGGCCGGAAAGACACCCCGGCTTCCTGGAAATCAAAAACGTTATCCATTAAACGGCGCATGCGTTCCTCCAGATGGTCAAAGTCACGCATGATCCTGATCTTAAAAACGCGGTGCATCGTCTTTCCTCTTGGCATTAATCTCAAGGGAGCGTCTGGAGGCGGCAGCCCGGGTTTAAAGCCTTGGGGCTTTCCGCCTCCTCGTAAAAATCACCTTACCGACCTCCCAATTTTATAAAGATAATTATCCTTTTGGAAAAATCCAGGGTTGACAAAAATTGCGGGGCGGAACTTATTCCCGCCCCCCTCCCCTGCCTTGACCGTTACGCCAATTCCTGTTAGTCTCCCCCAATGATGCCGCAGATCGTCTGCTTGGGCGCACTCAACCTGGACCTGCTGTACCGGGTGGATAACCTGGCCCCCTTTCTCGAGGTCTGGCCGGCGCTGCCCCCCGGTGGGGAGATGGCCCTGTCTCCCCCGGAGGAAAGCCGCCTCCTTTCTCTTCTCAGCCGCTATGGCCGTTCTTTGGGTCGCCGCGGCGGCGGCCAGGCCGCCAACACCGCCTATGCCCTGGCCCAGATGGGCCTGAACGCGGCTTTTCTGGGCCGGGTGGGCGCGGACGCCGACGGCGCTTTCTTGAAAGAAAGCCTGGCCGGAGTCAATCTCGATTATTTAGTGGAAAGCGGCGCCAGCGGCCGGGCCTACATTTTGCTGGACCCGGCAGGGAAACGCACCATCCTGGCGGCTCCCCACACCAACGACGCCTTGACCCTCGCGGATATTCCCCTGGAAGCGTTGGCCGAGGCCGCTTTCCTCTATCTCACTTCCTTTGTGGGTGATGGCCCCCTGGCGGTGCAGATGGAGATCGCCTCCCGGCTGGGAGACGCTCTCCGGATCACTCTGGACCCGGGGGAACTTTATGCCCGGCGGGGCCACGCCGCCCTGGAGGGTATTATCGATCACCTGGATACCCTGCTGGTGACGGAGCAGGAATGGGAGCTTTTGGGTGGCCAGCCCCAGGTCCACCCCCTTTGGGCCCCGCCCGTGGTAGTCATCAAGCGGGGAGCCCGGGGCGCCCGGTTGCTCACGCCTCCCCGCTATCTGGACTTCCCGGTGGAGCTCGTTCCCCGGCCGGTGGACATACTGGCCGCGGGGGACGTCTTTGCCGCGGGTTACCTGGCCGGGCGTTTTTCCGGATTGCACCTCAACCTGGCCGTGCGGCTGGCCAACCGGGCCGCGGTGGTCAGCCTGGACGGCGACGGCCGGGAGAATTATCCGGACGCGGCCTTCCTGGAGCAGCAACTGGACCAATTGAAAATGGTTTAGAAAAATAGGGATACTTATTATCTTCCAAAAAACCCTCTAAAATAACGAAGCAAACTGACCACTGGCTACTGGCTACTGATCACTGAACCGAGGAGATTAAATGCACCCCCTACAATTGATAGTCGACTGCGAGGGCCCCCTGGCCCTGAATAATAATGCTTTTGAGCTGTGCCGGGAATTTATCCGGCCCGAGGGCGCCCGATTTTTCCAGCAGGTGAGCCGCTATGACCTTTATTTGGCGGCGGTGGCTAAAGAGTCGGATTATCACCCCGGGGAGGCCTTAAAATGGCTCCTCCCCTTTCTCAAGGCCCGGGGCCTCACCAACCAGCAGCTCAGCGATTATGCCCGGAAAAGCCTGAAACTGATCCCCGGAGTGGAAGCAGCTTATAAGTTCCTCCAGACCCAGGACTTCCCCATTTTTGCCATCAGCTCCGGTTACCGGCAGTTTGCCGAGGCCGTGGGGGAAAAGTTGGGTTTTTCTCCCAAAAATATCTTGTGCGCGGCATTGGACCTGGACCGCATCAGCCTCAGCGCCGCGGAAAAAGAAGAATTGCTCAAGCTGGCGCAGGAAATCACGGCCGCGGCGGAGATCAAACCGCCCCCGGGGGCCGCTTCCATCCAGGACCTGCCCGATCCCGTGCGGCAGGCCATTGCCGTCTGCGACCGCATCTTAGGGGAGCGGCTGCCCCGGATGGCGAGCGCCGCGCTCTACCGGGAAGTCACCCCCCTGACCGGCCCGGAAAAGGCCCGGGCCGTGGAGGAGAGCCTGGCCCGCACTAAATTAACTCTGAAGGATATCATCTACGTGGGGGACAGCCTCACCGACGTCCAGGTCTTCGAGGCGGTGACCGCCGCCGGAGGCCTGTCCATCTCTTTTAACGGCAGCCGCTCTGCGGTCCGGGCCGCAGAGATCAGCGTCATCGCCGACAACGCCTGGCCCATCGCCCTGTTGGCTTCGATCTTTCTTCTCTGGGGCAAGGAAGGTGTGATGGAGCTGGCCGACAAAGGCTCGGAGGGGGCTTCCCGCTATCTGGTGCTCCCGGATGCGGTGATCGACACCCTGATGCGGGGTTTAAAGGGGCGGAACTTCAACCTCCGCTCCGCCCTTTCCCAGGATCAGGAAAGCACCGTTCTGGAGTCAATGGCCATGCGCGCCAAACTCCTGGGCCCGGAGATGGCCTCTTTGGCTTAAAAAAGTCCAGACTAGAGTTGGGTCATGAGACAAACTGATCCCCATATCCTGGTTTTTGCTTCCGGGACCAAAACCGGTGGCGGGTCCGGATTTGCGACGCTGGTCAAAGCTTCCCGGGCCAGGCCCCCCATCTTGGAGGCCCGGATTTGCGGGGTGGTCACTAATCATCCCGCAGGCGGCGTCCGGCAGAAGGCGAAGGCCCTGGGGATACCTTGCGAATACTGGGCCGGCCCTTATCTGGCCGGGGGCTACCGGAATTTGGTGAAAAAATTCCAGGCGGATTACGTCATGCTCTCCGGCTGGCTGAAACTGGTGTCCGGTCTTACCCCGGCCCGGACCATCAATATTCATCCCGGTCCTTTGCCCCGCTTTGGCGGGCCGAACCTTTACGGGCATTATGTGCACGAGGCGGTTATGGCCGCCTATCGCCGGGGAGAAATCACCCACAGCGCGGTCACCATGCATTTTGTGGATGAGGTCTACGACCGGGGCCCCGTATTTTTCGCGCTGCCCGTCGCCATAGAGCCGGACGATACCCCGGAGACCTTGGCGGCCAGGGTGAATCGCGCCGAACATGAATGGCAGCCCCGGGTTCTCAACTATGTAGTGCAAGGCCAGGTGCGCCTGGCCGGTAACGAAGTGGTCTATGAGACAGAGGAATTAAAACGCCTGTTAATGCCCCCGGCGGAGTAAACCCAGAACGTATGGCAATAGATTTCACTCCCGCTTCACCTCCCCCATAGAAGAGCAAGTTAACCGACCTCAGGTTTATCTGCGTTAAAAATAAGGATGATTATCTGGAAGGAGTAATGACAGTTGCTGTGCTGGTTTTTGCAGAGAGCTGACTAATACTTTCTCAAGACTTTTCCGGCTTGGTTATTCCTGGCTAACGCCAAAATCTTGTAACAGCCGCCCCATTAGCTGTTCTTCCATCTCCAAAAATTCCACCCCAAAACCCGGGGGGTAGGTCTCCACCTGGCCCACATTGACCCAGGCGATCCGCCCCTGGCAATGAATGACCGCTTCATCCACCCCCGAGAAGATTTCCAACTCGATGGGACTGTTCAAGGGCAGCAGGTTATCGGTGATGATGAACATCCCCCCTCCGCAAATGTCTTGGGTCAGGCTGTCAAAGGCCAGTTGCCGGTTTTTGCAACTGACCCGCAGCTGGCGGGGGTAGCGGCAATGATGGCGGCGTTCGGGTACGGCCATGGTCACGCCTCTGATTCTAGCAACGGCAGGATAATCTTATAGTATTTGCCAAAAGTTCTTTCCTCTTATTTCCTCTCCCCCCGGCGGGGGGAGGGTCAGGGTGAGGGGGGGCGAAAAAAACTTTCGGCAACCGGTATAGTTACCCGGGCTCGGGCCGCAGTCTTGGCTCCCGCGGGAAAATGCCTAAACCCCTCTTCATTCTATAAATCGGGATAATGCTCCTATTTCTTTAATAAAATCGTCTTTGTGGCGAAATGTTGCCCCCCACTCCCTAGGCTGGAGATTTTCCACCCCCTGAGCCCGGGGTTGATAGGCGGCGATTCATGCCAGGGTGCCATCAAAAAAGCGACTTTTGGCTGTCATTCAGAACGGAGCGAAGCGCAGTGAAGAATCTCGTCTTTGGCAGCGCAGCCCTCCAGGCCATGCCAATGATTACACCCATCTTGAGAATCTCGGGCGCGAAAATGCGAGATCCTTCGCTGCGCTCAGGATGACAAAAGAGGCGTTTTCGAGGAGGCCCCGCTTGGTATCACGGCTTATACCAAGTTCGGTTTCTGCTGCAACAAAAATAACTTATAATTTATCGATAATTTGATATCTTTCTACCGAAAACCGAAACCTGAAAACCGAAAACGGTATTAACCGCGGCCCGGGCACAGGCTGAAAAGCCTGTGCCACTCGCTGTGGAGAGTTTGGACAAATGGTGGGGATAATTAGGGGTGAGAACCATTCATTTGCCGGCGGTTTTGACTTGCTGCGCCGCGGCCTGGGATACATCCCTGATGATCCGGGCCGATAATTTTGCCATGGCCCGGCTCATGCCCTGGGCCAGCCCCTGGGGGGTTTTCTCCGGCAGGGGTTCGAGGATGCGGTAGTTTTTCTGGAAGACCACTCTTTCGGGTATTTCCTGGCGGTTCAAGTCCAGGAGGGTGATGTTCACGGCCAGGGCCGCCTGCCACACTCCCGGGGAGTCCACCTCCACGAACTCCTCCACGCCCCCCTCCAGGAGGAACCGGCTTTTGCCGGTGCTGCCATAAGGGAGTACGGCCTTAAAGGTGCCGGAGTCTCTCAGATCCCGGATGAGATAATCCGTCACCAGGTAGCCGGGGTTGACCCGCCAGCTGTGGTAACTATAGGAGTCGCTATTATAGGGATTGGGTTGATAAATCATGGCCGGACTGTTGTAGACCTGGGAAACCGCAAAGAGCTCCACTTTGAGCACCTCTCCCACCTTGGGGGCGCCGGCCACCACCGGTGACGGGTATTCCAGGATATACTTGTGCACCAGAGTCGGGGGCTTGCCGCAACCGCCCAGAAAAAAGAGCAGGAAAAAAATCGCCAGGATTTTACCGCCAGGACCGGTCAACAACCGGCCTAAACCTCGCTTCCGGAAGGGCCGCGCATTTTTCATTTTTTCACCCGGAGAAGTCCAATTTTAATATGACGCTGATACAAGCCTGTTGTATTACCGTTTTCCGTTTTCCGTTTTTGCTCTTAGGTCGGTGGTTTTCTGTTTCCTAAAATTGCCTTAATTATCAATTAATCTTAATTAGCAAATCTTTTTACGGAAAACGGAAAACGAAAAATGGCCATTACTCATTCCACCGTTTCTTCGGGGGTTTGCCGAAAAGCAGGTCCGGGGGCCGGTCGTAGATCCTCTCTAAGAATTTGTCCAGGGTGTCGGAAGCCTGCTGCAGTTTGGCCACGGTGTTCTTGGTCTCCCGGGCGATTTCCGGCAGTTTCATGGCCTGGAGCTCTTCCTGGACACTGACGACCACGGTCCGCACACTGGTTAGGGTCTCCCGGGCATCAACCACGATTTTATCCAACTGCCCCTTGGACAGCGACTTGTCCACCCTCTGGGTAATTTTCTCCAGATTACCGGCGGTGGCCTTGAGTTTCGCCAGAATGGCTTTCATCTCTTTGCCCTTGAAAAAGTTTTCCACGGACTTGCCGGTTAAGATCAACTGGTCGGAGATCCCCTTGGTGTCGATCTCCTCCAGTTTGGCCATGACCTTGTCGATCTTGGTCAGGATTCTCTGAATCTCCGAGGGGCGGGAGGGGATGACGGGATATTCCGAGGGAAAGTCTATTTTGGGGGAGAGGTCCGGCTCTCCGGGTTTGCGGCGGTTCAGTTCGACGAACATGACCCCGGTGATCCCCGCCATTTTCAGTTGGGCCACGGTATTCAGGGTCAGGTTGCCCCGCAGGTTCACTTTCATGACCACGCCGATGAGTTTATTGTCCGGGGCTACCCTGATGGCTTCCACCCGGCCCACGTCCACTCCCAGATACTTGACGCTGGAGTCGTTTTGCAGGCCCTGGACCGACTCGTTAAAATAGGTGACGTAGGTCTGCCCCTTTTGAAAGTAGCCGGTGGCGCCCACGTAGATGATGGCGGCGACTCCCAGGAAGAAACCCAGGATCACGAAGAGCCCGAGCATAAAGTTCGAGGTTTTTTTAGCCATCTCCATTCCCTTTCGCTTGCCGCCCCAAACCCGGTCTTCTATTGAAAAAATCGGTCACCCGGGGGTCGGGCGAATGGTCCCTGAGCTCCCGGGGATCCCCCTCGGCGATCATGCCTTTGGCGCTTTTGTCCAGCATAATCACCCGGTGGGCGATGCTGAAAATCGACTCCAACTCATGGGTGACCACCACCATGGTGGTCCCCAGGCCGGCGTTGATGCTCTTGATCAAAATGTCCAGCTCCGCCGCGGAGATGGGGTCCAGGCCGGCGGAAGGCTCATCGAAGAAGAGCACGCTGGGGTCCAGGACCATGGCCCGGGCCAGCCCCGCCCTTTTCTTCATGCCCCCGGAAATCTCCTCGGGCAGATGATTACCATAACCCGCCAGGTTCACCAAGGCCAGCTTCATATTTACTATATCCTCGATTTCCTCAGGGGTCAGGTCGGTATATTCCTGTAAGGGCAGGGCCAGGTTTTCCGCCAGGGTCATGGAGCCGAAGAGCGCCCCGGACTGAAAAAGCACCCCGATCCCCATTTTCAACTGCCGCAATTCGTCGGCATCGTCCGTGCGCATGTCGATGCCGTTTAGAATCACCCTCCCGGCCGCTGGTTGATATAGCCCGATCAGGTGTTTTAACAAGGTGGACTTGCCGCAGCCGCTGCCCCCCAGGATCACCAGAATCTCCCCCCGGTGCACCCGGAAAGTGACATTCTGGAAAATAGTATTATCCCCAAACCGGGCCGTGAGGTTATCCACTTCAATGATGGGGGGGTGGGACATGTTTTTTAACCAAAATGTGGAGCAGGCGCCCTCGCCTGCTACTATATGAAGCGTAAACAGCCGAGGGCGGCTGTTCCATGAGACTTTCGCAGAGGTCTCTATTTGAAACTTTGATTCTTTTTTTTACAGAAAACCGAAAACTAAAAACTGAAAACTGTATTTAAATCCCCAAATAATGAAAAGCCAGGGCAAAGGCCGAGTCCGTGACGATAATCAAAAACAGGGCCGCGACCACCGCCGAGGTGGTGGCGGTCCCCACCGCTTCGGCGCCGCCCCGCACCATAAAACCCCGCTGGCAGCCGATACCGGCGATGAGCAGGGCAAACACCCCGGATTTAATCAAGCTGGGAATGATGTCCATGAGCTTCAGGCTGGCCTGGGTATCTTTGAGATAGGTGTAAGCCGTCAGATCCAGCCCCAGGACCCCCACCACCAGCCCCCCGGCGATGGCGAAGATATCGGCGTAGATGGTGAGCAGCGGCACCACCACCATGGCCGCCAGCACCTTGGGTACCGCCAGGAAGCGCATCGGGTCGAACCCCATGGTGGTTAGGGCGTCTACTTCCTCATTGACCTTCATGGTGCCGATCTCCGCGGCAAAGGCCGAGCCCGAGCGGCCCGCCACCAGGATGGCGGTCATGATGGGCCCCAGTTCCTTCACCACGGCGATGGCCAGGAGGGGGGCCACGTAAACATTAGCCCCGAATTGCCTGAGCTGCAAAGAAGACATGAAAGCCAGGATCAGACCCAAAAGGAAGCTGATAAGGCTGACAATGGGCAGGCCCTCCATGCCCGCACGTCTCATATAGGAGGCCACGTCCCCCCAGCGCACCGAGCGGGGATGGGTAAGAGCGTAGGCCAAGGCCCGGAGGAGTTCCCCCAGGAAGGTGGTCACCTGCCCCAGGTCCCCGGCGAACCTGCGGGCGCCCTCCCCCAATTCTTCCACCAGGTGGGATTCATCCCGGTCGGCAATGAGAGGCGGCGTGTTCAGGTCGTCCCGGTCCAGGAGTTCCATGATCCCCTGGGCCGTTTCCGGGAGATGGACAAGTTGAAAATCCATGGACCTGGAGCGGGCCTCCCGCTTCAGGCCCAAGAGTTCCAAGGCGCCGGCGCTGTCCAGATACTCCACCTGGGCCAGATCCACGATCAGCCTGGCCGGGACCATCTCCTGAAGGCGCGCCCTCACCTCGGCGTTTAAGGCCCTCAGGTCCTCCAGGGCTATCCGGCCCCCCAGGGAAAAAACGACCTCCTTACCTTTATCGCCGGTAATTTTTAGGGAATAGGAGAATGGGGGCGCAGCTATATTTTTCATTTCCGCCTGGCGCAGAACCGGATCGTCATGGTGATGGAGGCGTCGGCCCTCCAAGACTCCATGGACCGGGGTTGGCAGCTTACCGGTTAAAATCTAGGGCCAGAAACTCTTTTTCAGTCAGGCCCCATTTGTTCCGGGCTTCGGAGGCGCTCAGGGCTATGGCCAGTATACCGAGGACCTCGTTGTTCTTAAGGAGAGGAACACAGATGACATAGAGCCCGGACCCGTCCTGGAGATACAACCGCTGTTGCGCAATTTTCCGGTCCTTGAGGACCTGCTGCACCACCTCATACCTGTAAAAATCCAGATTGGTATTCTTTTTTGGCGGGTAAATCGCCAGGCTGTTGCCATGCACATCCATGACGCCCATCCGGAAAGGACACCTGACACAGAGCTTAAGGTTTTCCGGCTCGGTTTTTTTCAAGGCTGCGTGGATGCCCGCAGCATCCCCTTTGGCTAAAGGTCCAAGGAGCGCTTTGGTGACCAAATCGATGCATTCCTTGACCTCTTGCTTGAAGCGGGCCGCCGCCGGGCTCAGAGGCGGTTCCTTGGTTTGGCAACCATAACTGCATCCCAAGAGCAAGATGAGAAAAACAACCCAGAGCCGGAAAAATTTCGGTAATTTTTTGCAAAAGTGGCTATCCATTTCCACCTCGCCAGGTTTATTTATGCCGGTTGCCGAAAGTTTTTTCCGCCCCCTCCCTCACCCTGACCCTCTCCCCCCACGGGGGGGAGAGGGAATAAGAGGAAAGAACTTTTGGCAAATGCTATAAGACCCTGCGATAACTGCCTCGCGTCTCTTCTCCATTTATGCCAGGGAATCCAGGTGCAGAATTTGGCGCCTCGCAACCCCTTTCTTCTCGCAGGAACCTCCCTTTTGTTTTCGGCATGAAAGCATAAATACTACAAAGAATCAATCCCCCTGGACATCAGGAAGACTCGACGCCATGCTTCTCGATGTCGCAGGTGGCCGTGGAGTAATCCAGGGTGCAGCAATGATCCAGCCGGTAAAGGATAAAAGTCAGGGCCAGGCTGCCCAGAAACATCCACTGGGGGCCGAACAGCCATAAGACCACCACCCCCGCCAGATAGTAGGACCGCATTCCCATAGTATAGTGAGCCATCCCCAAATCCAGGGTTCTGGAGACAAACTCCGGAGTCAGCAGGGGGTCGCAGTCGATGGGCACATTGATCATAAAATTCATCTGGTTGAAGTAGCGGATGGCCAGGGTAAAGCTGAAGAAGGCAAAGAAAAAGTGGAGGATCAGCAGCAATATCTTGGCGAGAAAGAGGGCCCGCATATGGGAAAAGATCAAAGAAATATCAAAGGGCACTTCACCCAGGTGCCCCGGCTTAAAGATGAAACTGGTGAGGCCTAGGCCCACGAGCATGGCGGTGGAGGCCAGGAAACTTGAAGCCATGATGGAATTGCGCATGGTCTGCACCGCCAGGATGTCCCGCTTTTCTTTCATCATGGACTCCACCCACATATGGCGGAGGTGCCGGGTGAGGCCCAGGTAAGTGCGGAAAGGCGAGCGGCGCACCTGGTAGACCCAGTATAGATGATAAGTAGTCAACACCAGGAAGGTGGCGCCAGGGAAAACGATTTCGCTCCAGTGAATGCCAATCATCGCCGGCCCCCCTTTCTACTGGCGGCAACCCCGCCAGCTTTCTCTACCAAATTTTGATTATATACTTTTTATTTCTGATTCTCGATAGACGAGATGATGGCGGCCGTGAGGCAGAAGGAAGGTCCAAAGAAAGATCAGTAGGCGCCTGAGCCCCAGAGCATTTCCGGGATCGTCAGCACCAGAATCTTGAAGTCCAGCCACAGAGACCAATGGTCAATGTAGAAAATGTCCAGATTCATCCATTGATCAAAAGTCAGGGAGGAACGGCCTTTAACCTGCCACAGGCAGGTAACGCCCGGTTTGACGCTGAAGCGCCGGCGGTGCCAATCCTGGTTGAAGCCTTTATAGTCCCGCACCGGCAGGGGCCTAGGCCCCACCAGGCTCATCTCCCCTTTGAGCACGTTGAACAACTGGGGCAGCTCATCCAGGCTGGTCTTCCGCAGGAAGTGGCCCAACAGGGTGATCCGGGGATCATTCTTGATCTTGAATACCGGCCCGTCAGCTTCGTTCAATTCTTCCAGGGCCGCCTGGCGCTGCTCCGCGTCCGCCACCATGGTCCGGAATTTATAGAGGCGAAAAATCCGTTTGTTAAGACCCAGGCGCTCCTGGATAAAAAGCACCGGCCGCCCGGAGGTCGCCAGGATCAACAGCGCTATCAATAATAATACGGGCGAGAACAAGCCGATGAGCAACAGCGACACCACAAAATCAAAAGACCTCTTCACCAAAATGGGCCAGCCGCCCATGGCCCCCGTATAAATAGTAATCAGCACATTATCATTAAATTCCTCGATCACCGACCTCACCAGATTCATATTGTGCAACAGATAAAAACTGTCGGAGATAAACCGCACCACTACCCCCTGTTTGACACAATAATCCACGATCTCCAGACACTCGTGGTAAAAGGAGTTAAGCGGCAGATCGATGATCACTTCATCAATGACATTATTCCTTAAGAAAGCGGGAAACTTATGAAAGCTGGCCAACAACGGATACCCGGATTTTTTAAAATCGATACTCTCATCCCATTCGTTGTCGATAAAACCCACCACCCGGTATCCCAACTCCGGATGACTTTCGATTTCCCGGGCAAATTCCACCGCCCGGCTGTTAGTCCCGACAATCACGATATTATTGATGTTTAGGCCCTGGGCCCTGAGTTCCCTCAAGACCAGGCGCACCACCGTGCGTCCGGAGCCGATAACAATAAAAGAGGATAACCAAAAGACCAGGAGAAAGGTCGCAGTTATTAAAGGGGTCTTAAAAATAGCCGAATAGACCAGCAACACTATGGTTCCCACGGAAACCCCATAAAAGATTTCCGACATCTCCATTTTCCAAGGAACAATACGTTTGCTGAAATAGGCTCCATGCAACGATAAGTTAATATACCAGAAGACCATGAAGATTATAAATAAGACAAAATCTACCAGTTTTAACCTAATATCATAAAACTGAGACAACGACACTCCATCTACATCAATTACTACAAATGATGCCGCGAAGATGAAACAGAGGATCAAAGCCGCTTGATCAATGGTTACTTTGGCAAGATAGATAAGCCAATTTTTATACTTACCCATGGTATAACCTATTTTCCTGGATTGGATTATAGTGCTAATACCGATTTGCAATCAAACGTATACCTTTTCGGGCGAACCTTGTGTTCGCCCCGTGATGTTGGGCGAACACAAGGTTCGCTACAGTTTGTTGCTTTTTGATTGTTTCTCCGGTAGCCGCAAACTTCGGCTTGCGCAAGCTAAAGCTTGCGGCTAGCAAGGACCGCTTGTTGGATCATTCAAGGGTTAATTTCAAATATATCCCAGCCATTGCCGCCAATTTAGAGCCAGGGAGGAAAAAAGAATGAAAAAAGGAATTACTGCTGGTCGAACTTGAAACCCCGGGCGAACAACTGCAAACAGACCTCCGCCACCACCGGATCATAAAGGGTGCCCCGGTGGCCGCTGATTTCTTCCAGCACCGCTTCCATCTCCAAAGCCGGCCGATAGGGCCGGTGGGTGGCCATGGCTTCCACGGTATCCGCCACCGCCAAAATTTTGGCTTCCAGGTGAATTTCCGCCCCGGTCAATCCCTGGGGATACCCGGAACCGTCTAGTCTTTCATGATGCTGATAAATGATCTCCGCCACCGGCCAGGGGAACGAGATGCCCTTCAAAATTTCATAACCGAAATAGGGGTGGTCTTTGATCACCTCCCATTCGTGAGTCCGTAATTTACCGGGCTTGCTGAGGAATTCCGCGGGCACCACGATCTTGCCCAGATCGTGGAGGAGTCCGGCCAGGCGCAGCCCCTGGATACACTCCTCGGAAAGGCCCATCTCCCGGGCCAGGGCGCAGGCCAGCCGGGTGACCCGTTGCTGATGGCCGGCGGTATAAGGGTCCCGCATCTCGATGGCCATGGCTATGGCCTGCACCGCCTGGTCATGGACCTTAAGCAAATCCTTCAGTCTGCCGGCGGTGATGTCATTGCCGATGCAGAGGATTTCCGTAAGTTTCCCCCCTGTATCATAGACGCCTTTATTGGTCCAGGCCACCCAGACCCTCTCCCCGCTCCGCCGCAGGTTTTCATTTTCATTAACAATGTAACCCTCGGGGTTTTTCTCCAAATCCGCGATCATGGCCCCCAGGTCCCGGCCCGAGGACTCGATCTCCGGCACGATGGTGCCCACCACGTTGCGGCCGATGATCTCCTCCGGGGGATAGCCGAAAAAATTGAGGGCGTAAGCATTCATAAAGATTACGCTACCCCGGGGGTCCAGGCGCAGGATGATGCTGTTGGCCTCCTCTACCATGTCCCGGAACTTGGCCGCTTCTTCCTTTAAGGCGGCAATCTCCCGGCACAAGGCCTTGATCTCGGCGTCGTGAGATTTGGTGGTCATCCCTTGATCATCCTTTACTTATCATCCCCCGCCCTCCCACAGCCCGCCTGTTGCAGCGCCAGGGCTACGCCTTAAGAAATGATATAAGGAAGTTAATTTTGCGGCAAAGATTGCGCTGGGCTGCTCAATCTCATAGTGCTCGGAAGGGATAATTTTACGCTTAATGGCCCTTATGCCCTTTAGGTTCAACTAGGCCGCAGGGGTCCCCGTTTCTATAATTTTTGTTATCCTCTTAGCAAACTCCATCTCGAGAATTTCAGGAGTAAAACTGATTACGACAGAAGCCGCACTGACATTGATGCGCATGCTGCTGATATGGTCCACTGACCCTAAAAGAGATTCCAGGTGAGGCGCATACGTGTCGTCCGTTCTCAAGCGTGGGACTCTTACTCGGATCCGTCCCGGGGTCTGGTGGACCACCGTGGCATCGCTAGCCAATGACGGTAAGGCCTCGGCAGCAGTTCCTCTGAGCCATGCTTTTCTGCGCCTTGCGGGAGAAACGGAAAACCCTTCCATATCTTCCAGGTAGGCGAGCAGGTCAACCAGGTGGTTCTGTAAGACCGCCAACCGTTCCACTCCCTCGAGTTCCCCAGCCTGATCAACCCCATCGATGGCGGCAAGGGTGCGACGAACAGACCTGCTCTGAAACAAGTTAATTTGTTTATTTGACTTGTCACTCATCTCTTTAAGGAACTGAAAAACAGTAATGGACTCAAATACGGGGATAGAACCTATCACGTCCCCGGTACGCCGCACCACGGCTGCGCCGAGAGCCACTCTCTCTTCATACGTGAAGCGGAAGGCCTTCCCTGGAAATTGGCTATGGCTCTCGAGGGCCTCGCCTATTTTTCTGACCAGTTCTATTACTACAGGATCATTCGTATAAGGACCGTAGCGGAAAATACGGTAGGTCCACCCAAAAAACTTGCTGAGACGGTAGAGCATTTCTATAGCGAAAGGGGAGCCAAATTCATACTGTTCAGAATACTCCTTTTTATAAAAGGCCAGGTCGTCTCCTTCCAGAACCCCGTAAAGCCGTGATTGCAGTTCCTCCGTGGCCTGGATGAATGAATTCACAAAGATAGCAGATTCCTGGTCTCTCTTGAGCTGTCTTGCCTTTTGCTGTTCCTCCCTCCAGGTCCAGACGGACCAGACTGCTGCGGTTAGACCCGATAGGATGGAGAGAATGAGCGTTGGATTCATGACCACCCTCCCGCGTGACACAAATAACTATCGTCGGTTGCGGGGCTATCCCTGAGAGCGCTTTGACACAGGTGTGACTCTGACTGATGCCTAGAGAACTGTCGTAAAGCCTACTTCATTGCCAGGGCCGGGCGGCCCGGCAAGCTGTCTCTTCCCATGAAAGGCATAATATCACACCTCACTGGCTAGAATAACCTTTTTAAAAAACCCGGACATAAAGAGAAAATTACTTGCTCTTTCCGAACCTGCCCAAGCGTATCGAATAATCGAAGATATGAGCCATTTATCAACAGGAAAAAGACAACGAAAACGATATGGGGGAACAGGAAGGTGTAGCCGGGGGCGATCTTCCCCCGGCTATTTGATCTTGATGGTTCCGGGTTTGGGAAAGATATTAAGGAGTTCCTTCTGCAACCCCACGTTATCTTCCAGGGGTTTCTTTTCGGGTTGGGTCTCCTTGGGAGTAGAGGGCGGCGTCTTTTGAACCGCCGCGGCCTGGGCCTTCTTGGCGCCTTGACCCCGGTGATCTGCCTTAGCCTTCCCGGCGGGCGGCGATGGAGCCGGTAAGGCAGTAGGGGCGGGCGCCGGCGCCGGTTTGCCTAACGCTGCCGGAGGTGCAGCCTTGGGTGCGGCCCGGGCCGGAGCCGGTTTGATGGTCAGAGGCTTTTGCTTGTCTTTATCCAGGTAGCGGACAATGATACTCACCCGCCGGTTCCGGTCATCATTGGGGTTATCATTGACATAGAGGCGGCGGTCGGCATAACCCCGCACCTCCGAAATCTGGCCGGGTTTGACTCCTTCCTCCCCCATCAAGCGCCGGGCGGCATTGGCCCGGTCCGCGGATAATTCCCAATTGGTATAATTCTGACTGCCATAGGGACGGCTGTCCGTATGTCCTTCAATGGTCAGGTGGTTGGGCAGGACACCCAATTCTTTGGAGATCACCCCGAAGATCTTCTGGGCCTCTTGATTGATCTTGGCGCTGCCTACTTCAAAGAAGCGGGCTTTCTCCTTTTCCATGAGCTCGATGCGCAGCCCCTCATCCGTGATTTCCAGGCGCACCTGATCCTTCAGGTTTTTTAACTCCGGCATCTGGGCCAGCATTTCCTGGATCTTTTTCTTGGTCTCCTCCAGGCGTCTTTGGTCGTCCACCACATCCGCGGGCGCAGGCGCAGGTCTCTGCAATTCCTGGCTGTGCCCGGGAGTGGGCATCTCCCCGCCGATATTGCTGTTATCCATGAGACCCTGGGAATGAGGCAACAGCCCGGGGTTTTTAAAATATTGGGCCACATTCTGCCGGATGGACTGGCTCTGGGCCATGATCCACAGGACGATGAACAGGGCCAGCATGGCGGTGACGAAGTCCGCGTAAGCCACTTTCCAGGCCCCGCCGTGATGGCCGCCGTGGTGGCTCTTCTTTTTAACGATCCGGATAAATTGGGCTTCGCCGTTTAAGTTAGCCATGAAATTGCTTCAACCGTTCCGGCAGGAATTTACGGCAGGGTCCGCCTGACCTCGACAGAAAAACGCCAACCGGGTTAATTGCTCTTCACTTTGATGGCCCGGCAGGCATCTTCCACTACTCCGAAGCTGGGGCGCAGGTCGGTGGTGATCACCCGCCGGGCGAATTCCACCGCGACAATGGGAGCCATGCCTTTGGCATAGGCCACCACCCCGGCTTTGATGGACTTCAAGAAGACCTCTTCCGCTTCCGCCTGATTCTCGATCTGGGTGGCCATGGGCGAGACAAAGCCGTAACACATGAGCACCCCCAGGAAGGTGCCCACCAGGGCCGCGGCTACGTGGTGCCCCACTTCCGAGGCGGGCCCGCCGATGGACTGCATGGTGATAACAATCCCCAGCACCGCGGCCACGATCCCCAATCCGGGCAGGGAATCGCCGATCTTCGCCAGAATCGAGCTGGGCTTGCGGCTCTCTGCTTCCTGGGTCTCCAGATCAGCGTCCAGGATCATCTCCAGTTCCAGGGCCGGCACCCCGCCCACCACCAATAATTTCAAGGAATCGGTAATATACTCCAGGGCGTGATGGTTTTTATGCACCACCGGGTACCGGGCAAACAGCTCGCTCTCTTCCGGCTTCTCCACGTGGGGTTCCAGGTGCAGGAGGCCTTTGACCCGGGCGGTCTGGAAGAGTTCGTACAGGAGTTGCAGCATCTCCACGAAATTTTCTTTGGTCTGGCCCTTGGATTTAATGGAGTCCAGCACATAGGAGATGATCTTTTTCAGGACCGGCATGGGCGTGGACACCAGGAGCGCTCCCACGGCCGCGCCGCCGATAATCACGAATTCGGCCCACTGCAAAAGCAGCAGGAGGTTGCCCCCCGCCAGGAGGAAACCCCCAACCACGGAAAAGATAACTACTCCGAATCCGGCTAGTACCAGCACTCTTTAACCTGAAGACCTCGAGGGCGCGAATTAGGCTATGCCTCCCCTACTGATTTGTTATCGGTTAAATACCGGGGCTCCTTTAAACATTTTCCCGACTTAAAAGAACCTTCCATAGGCCTTAATAATTATAATTATTGAAAAATTATGGCCCGGGAACGATGCCGGAGAAAAACCAGACCTGGCCGGCACAAAATTGTTTCCGGAAACCTGCTCCCTTATCTCAGGGGAAAAAGGGCTGCACATCCCGGGAAAATTGAAGTGCAGAAGCTCTTTTCTAAAATAGATATTGCCGACTGGTCTGCTGATCCCTATTATAATGGGGCCTGGCAGTGAGAAGAGAGAAGAATTATACTTTAGCTGACCGCGTTTCACTCTCATTCAAGGAGTAGACGATGCCGACCTACGAATACCTCTGCAGCCAATGCGGCCATGCCTTCACCGTGGTTATCAGCCTTAGCGATTACGAAGCCGGCAAGGTCAACTGCCCTAAGTGCCAATCCCCGGAAGTTAAACAACAGCTGACCCCCTTCATCTCCAAGACTTCCCGGAAGAGTTGACCCCCGGCTCAGGGATGCCATTGGCGCACGCTCGCACCCCCGGCGGAGACCCTCAGGCTCACTGCGCCGTCCGCGGTGCGCAGGCAGCGGCTTCCCGGAGGCAGGGCCCCGCTCGCCATATCCTCCGGGGCCGCGCCGTAAATGATGATGATTTCCGGGTGGAGGCTCGCGGCCAGGGTTTCCAGGTCCGGAGCAGGCTTCCCGGGGAGAAACAGGGCCGCCGGCCGGGTCCCGGGGGGAAAAGCCCATTTCCCGGCGGGAATCCGGGTCCCCGGGGGCAGGATCAAAACCACCCGGCCCTGATAAGTAAGTTGCAGGGCCACCCCCCTTGCTCCTAAAGGCCGCCAGGCCAGGGCCACACTCCCTAGAACCCCCGGCGGGTTGCCCCATTCCAGGGAGCGGGGCGAGCGCCTCTGGTCACCCAGCAGATTCATCAGCTCATAGTAAGCCGGTCCCTGGGATCCCAGGCGGCCGTACCAGAACTGCCCCACCCGAAATTGCCGGGCCAGGGCCAACAGCGCCGGGGCGTTGCCCTGGGCCAGGCGCAGGGCCACGACCTCGTCCAGGCGTTGCCATTGGCGCCCATGCAGATAGGCGGGCAAGGGACCCGGACTACCGCCTCCCTGCCCCGGCCAGGAGGCCCCGGGAGCCGAAAAAACCAGGCGCTGCCCCTCAGGGCTCACCGCCACTCCGGCCAGAACCCCGCCGGTATCCAGGCAGGTTACTTCCAGATCTTTGGGGCCCTGGAGCAGAGGCAAAGATACCGTCCCCGCCAGGGCCACCCCGGCCAGGGCCGCACCCATCCAGGTCCACCACCGCCGCCGGAGGGGAAACAACATCACCCATAATAGGAAATAGGCGGCTATCTGCCACCAGGTGGGGGTGGGACAGGTGAAGGCGCTCCCCGGCAGCCGGGCTGCGGCGGCAATAGTTTCGTATCCCAGCCATAAGGGGATTTGCCCCAGGGCCAACAGCCCCTGGGCCGCCGGCGTCAGGTGGAGGCTTTGGGCCAAGACCGCAACCTCCCCCAGGGGCAGGGCCAGAAAGAGGACTAAAGGGATGGCCGCCAGATTGACCGCGGCCCCCAATAGGGACACCACCTGGAAATAAGCGGCCACTAAAGGCGCGGAGGCCAGGGTGGCCACCAGGGAAGCCGCGGCCGCCTCCTTACCCCAGAGCCATGCCTTCTTTCTCCATTTCCACAACCACCTGGCGGCTGACAAATCCTCCCAGTCCCTCCTGAACCAACGGTTCAAGAAATAGATAAGCGCCGCCACAGTGATAAAAGAGAGTTGAAAGGAAATGGTATAAAAGCGCAGGGGACTCAGGCAGAGAATAATTAAAGCCGCCAGGGCCAGGGCGCTCCAGACCTCCCGGGGCCTTCCCAAAAAAAGGAGCAGCAGATAGGCCAGGACCATGATCTCCGCCCGCTGGGTGGCAGGCGACCCTCCGGCCATCCAGGCGTAGGCCACCACCGGCACCGCGGCCACCAGGGTGGAGACCTTCAGGGCGTTAATCCTCAACAGCAGCCGGGGAAAGCGCCGCAGCATTAAAAAACACAGGAAATAAGCCACCGCGGCCACCGCGCCCAGGTGCATGCCGTTGATCACCAACAGATGGCTGGTGCCCGTACGGCTGAAGGCCTGGCGCATCTCCGGGGTGATTTCCCCCTGGTCCCCCAGGAGCATGGCCAGATACATGGCCCGGGGCGCCTGAGGCAATTTTTCGAGCAACCGCCGGATGGACCCCCGGAGACGCTCCCTTAAAGGGGAAGCTCCGGCATTGGCCAAGACGATCAAGTCCTCGGGCCGGCGCAGGCTCCCCACCCGAAAAATGCCGTCCGCGGCCAGATACCGGGCCCTATCGAAGCTCCCGGGATTTTTCAATACCCGGGGGGCCCGGAGCCGGGTCTTGAGGACCAGGGCCGCGCCCACCGGCGGCGGTTTAAAGGAAGGGGCGGTCAACAGCAGTTTGCCGGATACCGGCCGCCAGCCTGACGGGCTGCGCCAGGCGGTGGCCTCCACCAGCATCTGCACCCCCTGGGCGCCGATCTTGCCGGGACGGACCAGCCGGGCCTCCAAGGTTAGCTCCTCTTCCAGGGGGAGGTTAGTGAGATGCGGGGGAGGAAAGAAAGGCTGCTGGGCCTGCTGATAAAAGGCCACTCCCAGTAAACAGAAAAAGGCCAGGGCCGGCCCGCCGGCCTGGCGCTTGGTCCACCAGGCCAGGACCAGCAGCGCTCCCAGGACCGACAACCCCAGCAGCAACCAACCGCCGGGAATCCTCAGCCCCCAACTGGGAGCGGCCAGACCGCCCATAAAAGCCAGGGTCACCCAGACCAGAGGCCGGGCCACTTGAGGTCGAGATTTTTTGGATAAATGTGTGTTGGAGGGAGAGTTCGTTGAACCGTTGTCCGTTTTCTGTTTTCCGTTTTCCGGGAATAAAGGCATCGAATTTAAGAGATTGACTTCTTCCATCGGCAACCGCTGACCGCACCCCGAGGACTCGGTAAAGAGAATTCGACTTAAAATCCGGCCCTTTTCCCATTTAAATTTAAAGGGCTCTATAATTTTGCCGATAAAGTGATTAAGAAAACTAGAAACGACTTTAATCGGATCAAACTATAATTAAACAAAACTTCTGTATTGACAAATACTTATAAATTCATTAATAATTTTTGCATGTGGACTAAAGCAACCATAGTGGCCGTTTTGCTGTTACTCCTGGCGCTGCCCGCGGCCGCGGCTTCTCCCCGGGTGAGCGCTGACGGCTCTCTGGTCCTGGATACCAAAACGTCCACCGTTAAGGTCAATTCCGGCGACACCCTCCTGGACCTCAAAACTCTGGGCACCGAGGTGCAGGCCTATATCTTTCATAACCGCACCCGGGTCTGGTCCCCCAACTTTGCTTACCGGGCCCGTAAATCCTCCTGGAACCCTTTGCCCAATCCCCGGTTGGAGGCCCTGATCGGCAAATATTCCCGGCGCTATGGGGTGGACCCGTCTTTAATCCGGGCGGTGATGCGCCATGAGTCGGGCTTCAACTCCCAGGCGGTCTCCCCCAAGGGCGCCCAGGGCCTGATGCAGTTGATGCCCGGCACCGCCGCACTCATGGGGGTGAAGGACCCCTTTGATCCGGAGCAGAACATCGCCGGGGGCGTGGGCTATCTCAAGCACTGCCTGGACCGGTTCCAGCAAAATGTGCCCCTGGCCGTGGCCGCTTACAATGCCGGTCCGGGAGCCGTAGCCAAATATTGCAGCATCCCGCCTTACAGCGAAACCCAATCCTTTGTCCAGAATGTGCTGGGCTCCTACCAGACCTTCAGCCTGGCGCCGCCGGCCCCCAGCAAAGCCGCAGCCGGTAAAAAAAAGGGCAAGCTGCGCCACGCCAAGACTAAATCCCGGTCCCGGGGCCCCAAGATCATCGAGATCAAACCCCGGAAAAAGAGCCAGAAGCAAACCGCCCTGAAACCCGGGGATTAAGCCCGTAAGAGCAACTCCTTCCCCCGGAAGCCTTGCTTGCCTCCCTCAATTAATTACGATTCGACCTGCAAGGAACGAATACTTTTAAAGCCCACTTCAAAACCTTATCTGCAATGAGATATATTCTCAACCGGCAAAATGTTTTTTTGGGGGGGTGGTTTCAAGTCCCCCTTTTGGAAAGGGGGATTTAGGGGGATTATCAGTCGCTTATAAAATCCCCCCTACCCCCTTTAAAAAAAAGGGGGGAGAATTCTTTCCCACCTCAAGCTCATCTGTCTGCTTCGGGAAGGTTCCCGAAATAGGTTTTGAAATTACTTCTAGGCTTCAATCCCTCCCCGGCTAGGGTTGTTCCTTTCCTTGGCTCCAGCCCCCGGGCCAATTTTTGATATACAAATCCCTTTGGGGGAAAGGAATTTCGATCCCTTCCCGCTGAAAAGCCTCGAATATGGCGGTGTTGATCTCGTGGGTGGCCGGAATGCGGTCACTGGGGTGTTGGAGAAAAATCCAGATGGTGAAGTCCAGGGAGCTGTCACCGTAGGCCTTGAAGAAGACCTGGGGGGCAGGATCGCCCAGGACCCGGGGGTTGGCTTGACATACTTCGGTGACTATCCGGGTCACCTGCCGCACGTCGGAGCCATAGCCCACGCCCACCTTCAGTTCCAGGCGGTTAGGCCCCCAGCCGTAGTGAGTCCAGTTCAGAATCTTGCCGGAGAGCAACTCCGCATTGGGGATAATCAGCACGTAGCGGTCGAAGGTCTGGAAGACCGTGCTGCGCACCCGGATTTCCTTCACTATCCCCCACTGGCCGTCGATGACCAGCATGTCCCCCACTTTGACGGGACGCTCAAACAGCAGGATCAAACCGGAGAGAAAATTATTGACGATGTTTTGCAGGCCGAATCCGATGCCCACTCCCAGGGCGCCGAATATCAAGGCGATGTTGGTCAAGGGGAAGCCCAGGATGTTCAGGGCCACGAGTATTGCCAGGACCAAAATGGCATAGTGCATAGTGGTGGCAATGGTGTATTGCACCCCCGTGTCCCAGCCGGTGTGGGGAAAGACCCGGATCTCCAGGAGGCTGCGGAACAGGCGGGAGAGCCAGACCGCCAGATACATGGG